>CALMPK010000420.1 GCA_937873575.1 uncultured Hyphomicrobiaceae bacterium | reverse complement strand
GACGAGCACGTCGGCGTCGGTCGTCGCGAACGAGGTGATCTGGCTTCGCAGCCGCTGCATCGACGGCGTGCGGCCGATGATCTCCTGCTCCAGTCCACTGCGGTGCGCCAGGGCGTCCTTGAGAGCGCGGTTCTCGAGCACGAGCCGCCGCTTCTCGATCGCGCGCGCGGCCGCGTCGGCGAGCATCTCGGTGGCGAACGGCTTCTCGATGAAGTCGTAGGCGCCGGCGCGGATGGCGGAAACGGCCATCGGGATGTCACCGTGCCCGGTGACCAGGATCACGGGGATCTCGGGGTCGATCGCGAGCACACGTCCCATCAGGTCGAGACCCGAGATGCGCGGCATCTTGATGTCGGAAACAATGACGCCGGCGAAAGCGCGCGACAGGCCGTGGAGCGCCTGATCGCCGTCGGCGAAATCGCGCACGGTGAACCCGGCGAGGTCGAGCCCTTGCGCGGTCGCGTTCCTGAGGTGGGGCTCGTCGTCGATGAGGATGACGTCGCGGCTCATGCGGCGGTCTCGAGCGCGGTGCGGGCCGAGGTCAGCTCGATTTCGAACAGGGCGCCGCCACCCTCGGCGTTGCGAGCGCTGATCGAGCCGCCGAATTGCTTGACGATGCCGTAGGTGATGGAGAGGCCGAGGCCAAGCCCCGCACCGACGTCCTTGGTCGTGAAGAATGGGTCGAAGACGCTGGCGAGGTGCTCGGGCGCGATGCCGGGCCCGCTGTCCGTCACTAGTATGACGGCGCGTCCGTCGTGTTCGCGCCCGACGATGGAGATTTCGCGTCGCTGACTTTCGCGCATGGCATCGATGGCATTGCTGATGAGGTTGACGAAGACCTGCTGAAGACGCACCTCGCCTCCGATCACGGTGAGACCGCGCGCGGGCAAATCGACAGACACGGCGATGCCACCGTCATCGAGGCGCCGCTGGAGCAGACCGATAGCCTCGTCGATCGACTTGGCGACCAGGGTTGGCCCCTTCGTCGTCGGCTCCTTGCGCGCATAGGTGCGCAGGTGGCGGATGATGCGCGCCATACGTTGCGTCAGCTCGCCGATCGCCGAAAGGTTGGACGCGACGATATCGTTGCGCCCGCGCTCGAGAAACACGCGTGCGTTGTCGGAATAGGAGCGGATCGCGGCGAGGGGCTGGTTGAGCTCGTGGCTGAGGCCCGCCGACATCTGCCCGAGCGCCGCGAGCTTGCTCGCCTGTACCAGCTCCGATTGGGCGCGGACCAGCTCGTCGGTGCGTTCGGCGACGCGCCGCTCGAGCTCGATCTTGGCGCTCTCCTGCATCTGCATGCGCTCGTAGAGGCGGCGGCGGCGGAGGTGGATGTTGGCGGCGGCGAGCAGAAGCGCGGTGAGCGTGATCGCGGCGAAGGCGACGGATTCGAATACGTAGGATGCGACGCCATCTGTCCGCGCGAGGATCATCACTGTCCAGCCTGCGTCGGACATGGTGCGGCTCTGCATGAGATACTCGCGGCCGCCCCGCTCCGCTGCGGCGGCGCCCGGATCGCCGCGCAGCCTAACGAGCGCCTTGCCGCCGGGCAGCTCCGAGCGTGTCGCAATGTCGAGTGGTTCGAGCGGCGCTCCGTCGTAACGGCGCTGCGCCGAGATCCTGTCGCGCGCTTCGTCGGAGAGTGGTGCGAGTGGCCGCAACAGTCGGGTCGGATCGCTGCTGAGGAAGACGATGCCGTCCTCGTCCACCACGACGATGTCGTGATCCGTGGTCCGCCAGGCTTCTTCGAGGTGTCCGACCTGCAACTTGACGACGACGGCGCCGACGACATAGCGCCCGTCGAAGATCGGGTTGGCGAAATAGTAGCCGCGCTCGCCAGATGTCGTGCCAACGGCGAAATAGCGGCCGAGCCGGCCCTTCATCGCCTCGGTAAAGTAGGGACGGAAGTTGAAGTTCTGGCCGATGAAGGAGCGGGCACCGGCGAAATTCGAAGTTGCGACCGTCGTGCCGGCGGAGTTGAGCAGGTAGATGTCGAGCGCATCCGTCGCCTTCGCCCAACGTTCGAGCGCCTCGTTGGCGCGCAGCACTTCCTCCGGCGCGGCGGAGCCGGTCACGACGCGAGCCATCTCCGGATTGTGGGCGATGAGAAACGGCGTGCTCTGGTGCTTCGCGAGTTCGCCGCGCAACGATTCGCTCACGAGGCTCAGAACGTGGCCGCTGCGCTCGGCGAGGTCATCGAGCGCCCGTTTGCGCGTCACGTCGCCCGTCAGCCAGAGGGCGACGGCGAATGCGATGGCAAGCGCCATGCCGGCGGCGATGGCGCGCAACTGAGACCGGTCGGACAGTGTGCGTGTTTCGGACAGGACGTTTCCTCGGATTTTCTTGTTTCCGAGAGTTTGCGCTTTCACCCGTCGGCCCGCAAGGCGCTCCGGGCCTGTCATCGACCAGTGGCGTAAACGAAAAGGGCGTGCCTCGTTAGGAGGCACGCCCCATGTTTTGGTGTGGTCACGGGCTAAGTCAGGCGCCGAAGCGCCGCTGCCACCAGCCCTTGCGGGTCTGCTGCGGCTCCTCGTCGGCCTTCGCGGTGTCCGGATCGGAAGAAACCACCACGCGCTCGACGCGTGGCGTCCCCGACACGGGCTCTCCGCGCGAGCGCCGAGGGCTCGCCTCCGGTGCCGCGGACGCCGGTTCGATTTCGCCGACCTGCTCCATGCTTTCCGGCAACACCACGGCCTCCGCCTCTACCACCTCGACGATATCGACTGTGGCCGTCGCCGGCTCCGGGGCTTCGGGCTCGTCCTGCGCCGGGCCGTAGGAACTGGTCTTCGACGTGGCGGCGGCCGCTGCCGCTGCTGCAGCTTCCTCGGCGACCGACGGCCGCGGCTCAATCGAGTGAGCCTCGGCTACCGGCTCCGCTGCGGCGGCGCCGAAGCCCTCGCCGGCGTCGCTATCGCCATCGTCGCCTTCAGCGTCGGTGTCCCCTTCGCCACGCGCGACGGCATCACCGGCCTCGGTGCGATCCTGGCGATCGCGATTGCGGCGACCGCCGCGGCGGCCACGGCGGCGGCGGCGGCGCGTCTCGGAGCCGGGATCGCCGGTGCCGCGCGCGGCGGCGTTCTCCTCGTCGCCCTCGCCTTCACCTTCGTCCCCGTCGACATCACCTGCGTGCGCGACGCCGGCCGCGTTGCCGTTGTCTCCCGTCGCGGGTGCCGGATCGTCGTCGGCGTCAGCCTCGTCCTCGTCGAAGGCTTCGCGCGACGAGCCGTTGCCCTCGCCCTCACCTGCGGAAACATCGCGCGCGTCGCGCTCGCCGCGGCGTCCACGACGGCGGCGGCGGCGGCGGCGGCGGCCATCGCCGTTGCCCTCGCCTTCGCCCTCTCCCTCGCTGTCGCCATCGCCGTTGGCACGAGCGCCACGCTCCTCGCGTGGCTCGCGGAATGCGACCTCGTCGTCGGCCTCGTCCTGCACGGCCTCGGCTGGATCGTCCTCGTCGCCGAAGCCCCAATCCATGTTGACGACGTTACGCTGCGGACGGCTGGTCGGGAGCGCGGGCGCGTTACCCTTCTCGATGCTGTAGTTGGCGCCCTGCATCTTGTCGCTGCCCTCGACCATGATCGGCATTCCGAGGCGCGTTTCCATGTCGGTGATGAAGGCGCGCTTCTTGTTGAGGATGTAGAGCGCGACAGTAGAGGTCGTGACGGCGACGAGTGACGTGCGTGCGCCACCCATCACGGAATCCTCGAGCCCGCGCAGAACCGCGAGCGCGACACTTTCGACGGAGCGGATGATGCCGGTGCCCTGGCAGTGCGGGCACTGCGAGGTCGAGCCCTCGAGAACGCCGGTGCGCAGGCGCTGGCGCGACATCTCCAGTAGACCGAAGTGGCTGATGCGACCGACCTGGATGCGGGCGCGGTCGAAGCGGAGCGCGTCCTTCAGGCGGCGCTCCACAGCGCGGTTGTTGCGCTTCTCCTCCATGTCGATGAAGTCGACGACGATCAGGCCGGCGAGATCGCGCAGCTTGAGCTGACGGGCGATTTCGTCCGCCGCTTCGAGGTTGGTGTTGAGCGCGGTCTCCTCGATCGAGAACTCGCGCGTCGACTTGCCCGAGTTGACGTCGACCGCGACCAGCGCCTCGGTCTGGTTGATGACGAGGTAGCCGCCCGAGCGCAGCGTCACGTAGGGGCTGAACATCGCGTTCAGCTGGCGCTCGATCTGGTAGCGCGTGAACAGAGGCTCCGGCGCCTGATAGTGGATGACGTTCTTGGCATGCGACGGCATCAGCATGCGCATGAAGTCGCGCGCCTCGTGGAACGCCTCGTCGCCGGCGACGATGATCTCCTCGACGTCCTTGTTATAGAGGTCGCGGATCGAGCGCTTGATGAGGTTGCCTTCCTCGTAGACGAGGCTCGGCGCCGTAGACTGTAGCGTGAGGTCGCGCACGCTCTCCCAAAGCCGCAGCAGGTACTCGAAGTCGCGCTTGATCTCCTGCTTGGTGCGCGCCGCACCGGCCGTGCGGATGATGAGGCCCATGCCCTCCGGCACCTCGAGCTCGGCGGCGATCGCCTTGAGGCGCTTGCGGTCCTGGGGCTGCGTGATCTTGCGCGAGATGCCGCCGCCGCGCGCGGTATTCGGCATCAGCACGGTGTAGCGGCCGGCGAGCGACAGGTAGGTGGTGAGCGCGGCGCCCTTGTTGCCACGCTCCTCCTTGACGACCTGCACCAGGATCACCTGGCGGCGCTTGATGACTTCCTGGATCTTGTAGTTGCGCTGACGGCGACGCGGGCGCGACGGCAATTCCTCGAGAGCGTCTTCCGCCCCGACCTGCTCCACCGTCTCGTCCGGCTCGGCGGCGCGGCTCGCAGCCCCGTTGCCATTGGCGTTGTCGTTGGCCGGCTCGGCGGCGTCCCCGGCGTTCGACGCGCGCTCGGCGGCGGCATCCTCCGCGGCCGCGGCGATCGCCTCACCGCTCTCGCTGTCGCTGGCCACGTCGTCGGCGGCGCCGAGCGGCGCGGGTGACGCGTGGTGCTCGTGATGATGGTCCGGGTTGTCGCACTCGTGGTCGGAGTGGCCGTCGGCATCGTGTTCCACGGCGGGCGCGGGCTCGCTCAGCCGGTCGTCGCCGAGGCCGGTCGATTCCGCCCGTGTCTCGGGTTCGTGCTCGTCGTCGGGGCCGCGGTCGTCGTCGCCATACTCACCTTCGGCGATGTCGATGGTCGCGATCTCGTTCGACTCGTCGTCTTCGTCCTCGTCGTCGTCGCTGTCGTCTGCAATCGCAGCCTTGCCGGACGAGCGCTGGCCGGCCTCGCGCTGGGCACGACTAGCTTCGCGCTGCGCCTCGCGGCGGGCACGGGCTTCGGCGCGCGCTTCCGCAGCCGCTTCCTCGGCGGCCTCGGCGGCGGCCTCTTCCTCGATCAGCGCGATGCGATCGGCGACCGGGATCTGGTAGTAGTCCGGGTGAATCTCGTTGAAGGCGAGAAAGCCGTGACGGTTGCCGCCGTACTCGACGAAGGCGGCCTGGAGTGACGGCTCGACGCGGGTAACCTTCGCCAGGTAGATGTTGCCCCGCAACTGCTTGCGCGCCGCGGATTCGTAGTCGAACTCCTCTACGCGGCCTCCGCGCAGCACCACCACCCGAGTCTCCTCGGGGTGGGTGGCATCGATGAGCATCTTGTTCGGTTCTGCCATTTCTCAAAGTCCTCGGCGCAGTGGTGCGCACGCCGTCGCGTCCAGGCTTTGCAGCCGGCGTTCGGGCGCGCATCTGTTCTGCGCGACATGTTCAATCGGGTTGATCGGGATGGGATTTCGGTGTGACGGGCGTCAGCCAAACCGCGGCCGGCCTCGGAAGGCGGCCGTCCATCGCGGACCGGTGGCCGCGGATGGAACAGGTATGGCGGACGGAATTCGGGCATGGGCCTTTGCTTTTCGAAACCAGCGCGGGCTCCGCGACGGCGCGGCACCTGCTCTGGTGGACATCCCTCGCACTCATGGCTCGGGACGGGAAAACGGTTGCGCCGCCATGGCGGCATTCTGCACGTCGGCCCGCGACGGGAGCGGACCCCGAGTGGCAGCGGAGAGGCCGAAGACATGGCCCGGCCGCGAGCGCAGCTCGGATGAGAGTGCCGCGGCAGGCGGATTCTGGGCATGGCCGCAAACCCGGCCGACGGCCCGCAATCCTGGTCCGAACGCGACCCTCCGCGCAGTTCCGGCCATCTCGGCAGAACGGGCCTTTTGCTGTCCGAAGGACTTGGCTTCCGCCGCTCGAGGCCGACAAGGCCAAGCCAGGGCTATGGAAGCACGTTGGACGAGCGGCCGTTCAGAGCATGTCCGACGCTACGCTGCCCGGCGGCGAAGTGCTGTGGCTCGCAACCCTGGTGACCGCACCGTTCAGCTCAGGCCGGTGTCCCCCGGTTCGCGGGAGCTGGACATCGGCGAAGACGAGCCTCGTGGAAACTGCGATCAAGTCGCGAACACCGTCGCCGCAGAGCGACACCAACTTGTACGGGTTCACCCAAACGAAGGCAAGAGTGATATAAGCGATTCCAGCCCGACGCAGTACGGGAGCGATCGTCGAATCATCGTCGATCCGAGCAAAAAAATTATGAATCATCAGTAATTTGCGCTCTGCGCTGCAATGCCGATGCAAGGCGAGGGGGACGTGGCGGGCATTCGGGGGGAGGGGTGGCTGGACCTTGTCTGCGGCGCAGCCGTGGCTGTGGCCGCTCTGTGCCAGGTGTGGACCTCAGGGCACGCTTTGGCCCAGGCGCCAGACGCCGGCTGGACACCCGCGACGACGGCTACGGCCAACGCGCCGCTGCCGGGCTTCGACAAGGTGGTCACTAACGGAGCAGGATCGTCACACGAGCCTGGGCGCAAGCGACACACAGGCGGTGCCAAAGGCAAGGGTGGCAAGGCCGGTGCATCGACCACGGCACGGACGGCGACGGGCGCTCCCGTTCCGGCGGTCTCCGTCGAGCGGGCACGGGTCGAGGGGGACGAGGCGCGGACCCGCTTCGTGCTGTCGCTCAGCAAGGGCGTGCGCTCGGAGATCTTCACCCTCGCAAACCCGTTTCGCGTGGTCGTCGACATCCCGGATGCGGGCTTCACCCTCGCCGACGGCACGGGCCGCTCCGGCTCGGGGCTGATCTCGGCGTTCCGCTATGGCCTGTTCGCCGAGCGAAAGGCGCGCATCGTCATCGATGCGACCGGGCCGGTGCGCATCGACGCCGCCCGCATGGTCGCCGGAAAGGGTGAAGCCGTCGATCTGATCGTCGAGATCGTGCCGACGACCGCCGAGGCGTTCGGGGCGGGCACCGGGGTCGGCGTCGCGTCCAACGCGCATGCGGGAGCGCAGTCCGTGGCCGCCGACGAGGCCGCCCCCAAGAAGCCTTCGGCCAAGCCCGTGGTCCTGATCGACCCGGGCCACGGCGGTATCGACCCGGGCGCCATCGGCGCCACCAACCTGCTGGAAAAGACGGTAGTGCTGGACGTCGCGCAGAAGCTGAAGCGGCGACTCGAGGCCACGGGCCGTTACGACGTGCGCATGACCCGCACGGGAGACGTGTTCATCTCACTCGACCAGAGGGTGAAACTGTCGCGTCAGGCGGGCGCCGACCTGTTCATCTCGCTGCACGCCGATTCCATCGCCTCGAAGACCTATGCGCCGGTGGTCCGCGGTGCCACGGTCTACACCCTGTCCGAGCACGCTTCCGACGAGCAGGCGCGGGCGATGGCGGAGAAGGAAAACGCTTCCGATCTGCTCGCCGGCCTCGACGCGACCGCCGGTGAGGACGAGGACGTTGTTCGCAACATATTGATAGACCTGATGAAACGAGAAACGGCCAATTATTCGGCAGAGTTCTCGACGATGCTGACGTCCAATCTGCGAAACGCAATTTCGCTGGCCCGCGAGCCGCAGCGCGCTGCGGCCTTCAAGGTACTCCGCCAGACGCATGCACCTTCGGTGCTGATCGAGCTTGGCTACATGAGCAACGAGGCCGACGAATCGCTGATGCGGCAAACCGCTTGGCAGGCCAAGGTAGCCCAGTCGATCGCCAACGCGGTTGCCACGTTCTTCGAGCGGCGCACGGCCCGGGGGCCATGAGGCGCCTTTGCGGTTAGTGTGTTGATTGCATTTTCGAAAAATGTCGCAGGCGACATTCCGGGCCAGTCTCGGGGGCGGGCTCGGACGGTTCAACCGAAAAAAGTGCATTTCCAGGCATGGAGGGAGCGCGAGGGGCAACTTTGACGAGCTTGCGCCACAATCCATGTTAGATTGCAGGGGCAGGTGCGCTTCGGTTTGTTGCATTGCAGCAGACGCGCGGCGCTCGATCAGCTATATGCCGCCTTGAGCATCGTCCGGCTGACCTCAATCGGCGGGGGTGACGAGCGACCGGACAAGGTCGCTCAAGGACCTGAATGCTGGAGCGCGTTCATCCGATCAGGGGAACCGGTTGAGGTTCCGTCTGCTCGGTCGGCGCTCTAGATCCATCCATCCAGGCGTACGGCCGCGAGCCGCGGGCCAGCGAATGCGAATTCCGACGCGAGGTTCCAGAGGTCAATGAGAGCCCCGACCCTGCCACCGCCGGCGCCGCCGAAGAGGAAGCGCCGACGCAAAAGCTTTCTTTTGAGCTTCCTCGGCTGGAGCTTCGCGACGGGCGTGCTTCTGTTCGTGGTCGGGTCCGCGGTCGTCGGCTTCCTGATCTATCGCGCTTCCCAGGACCTGCCGGACTACGAGAGCCTCGCCAAGTACGAGCCGCCGGTGATGACGCGCATCCACGCGCACGACGGCTCGCTGATCGCGGAGTACGCGCGCGAGCGGCGCATCTTCGTGCCGATCAACACGGTTCCGAAACTGGTGATCGCGGCGTTCCTGTCGGCGGAGGACAAGCGTTTCTACGAGCATGGCGGCCTCGACTTCCAGGGCATCGGCCGCGCGGTCTTCAAGCTGGTCGAGGGCAAGGTGCGCGGCTCGGGCCGGCGCGCCGAAGGCGCTTCCACCATCACCCAGCAGGTCGCCAAGAACTTCCTGCTCACCAGCGACCGTACGATGGAGCGCAAGATCAAGGAGGCGATCCTCGCCGTCCGCATCGAGCGCGCCTACACCAAGGACAAGATTCTCGAGCTCTATCTCAACGAGATCTATCTCGGCATCGGCTCGTACGGCGTCGCCGCGGCCGGCCTCAACTACTTCAACAAGGAACTCAAGGACCTGACGGTGGAGGAGGTGGCCTACCTCGCCGCCCTGCCCAAGGCTCCGAACAACTACCACCCGTTCCGCTATACGCAGAAGGCGACGGTCCGGCGCGACTGGATCATCGATCAGATGTGGGAGAACGGCTACGTCACCAAGGAGATGGCGGCGGAAGCGAAGAAGAAGCCGCTGACGGTCAATTTGCGCCCGTTCGGCGCTCACATCTTCGCCGCCGAGTTCTTCGCGGAGGAAGTCCGCCGCTCGCTGTTCGCCAAGTATGGCGAGGACAAGCTTTACGGCGGCGGTCTGTCGGTCCGCACGACGCTTGATCCGGTTCTGCAGGGCTACGCGCGCAGGGCGCTGACCACCGGCCTCGTCGCGTTCGACCGCACGAAGGGCTGGCGTGGCCCGGTCAAAAAGATCGACATCGCCGGTGACTGGGGCAAGGCGCTCTCAGACATCGCCGCTCCCTCCGACGTCGAGCCGTGGCGCCTCGGCGTCGTGCTCGATGCGCAGAAGGCGAAAGCCATCGTCGGCCTTCGGCCGGCCGTTCAGCAGAGCGGCGCCCTTGTCGATAAGCGCGAGGCGATCGAGCTGACGCTCGACGAGGTCAAATGGGCGAGAAAGGGCGAGGGCGGCCCGGCGCCGAAAGCCGTCACCGACGTGCTCGAGGTCGGCGATGTCATCTATGTTTCGCCGAAGGACCCCGCCAACCTCGCCGGCGTCTGGTCGCTGATGCAGGTGCCGGAGGTCCAGGGCGGTCTCGTCGCGATGGATCCGCATACCGGGCGCGTGCTCGCGGTGGCTGGCGGCTTCTCGTTCGAGATCAGCCAGTTCGATCGCGCCGTGCAGGCGCGCCGGCAGCCAGGCTCGTCGTTCAAGCCGCTCGTCTATGCCGCGGCCCTCGACAACGGCTACAAACCGACCAGCATCATCCTCGATGCGCCGATCGAGATCGAGCAGGGGCCGGGCAAGGATGTCTGGAAGCCTGAAAACTACGACAAGACGAAATCTTATGGGCCGACGACACTTCGCGTCGGCATCGAGAAATCCAGGAACCAGATGACGGTGCGCCTCGCCCAGGACATGGGCATGCCCCTCATCACGGAGTATGCGCGCCGGTTCGGCGTCTATGACGACCTGCTGCCGGTGTTGTCGATGTCGCTCGGCGCAGGCGAGACGACGCTACTCCGCATGACGACGGCCTATGCGGTGCTGGCCAACGGCGGCAAGCAGGTCCAGGCGACCTTCATCGACCGTATTCAGGACCGCTGGGGCCGCTCGGTCTGGCGCCACGACAACCGAACGTGCGAGGGCTGCAAGGCCGAGAAGTGGGCGAACCAGTCGGAGCCCGACATTCCCGACGACCGCAGGCCGGTTATCGACCCGCACACCGCTTACCAAATGACGTCGATCATGGAGGGTGTCGTTCAGCGCGGCACCGCCACGACGCTGAAGTCGCTCGGCATGCCGATCGCGGGCAAGACGGGCACGACCAACGACGAGAAGGACGCCTGGTTCGTCGGCTATACGCCGGACCTCGTCGTCGGCGTTTTCGTTGGCTACGACAACCCGCGGCCGATGGGCAAGGGACAGACCGGCGGCGCGGTGGCGGTGCCGATCTTCGCTGAGTTCATGAAGGCGGCCCAGGCCGGAAAACCGCCGGTGCCGTTCCGCGTGCCGCCGGGCATCCGCCAGATCCAGGTCAGCCTGAAGTCGGGCCTGCGCGCCCAGCCGGGCGATACCGACACGATCGTCGAGAGCTTCAAGCCGGGCGAGGAGCCCGACGACGCCTACTCGGTGATCGGCTTCACCGATCCGGCGGCTCAAGGGGCCACGGGCGACACCTATCAGGGCGACGGCCACGGCACGGCGAGCGGCGGCGCGCCGGGCTATTCGGGCGGACGCGGCGGTCTCTGGTAGGCAGTGACCGTCTCGCTCGTCCGTCCGGCGGGTGGGCAAGCGCATGGCCAGGGCGGCCTCTCGGACTTCGCCGTTGCGCTCCACGTGTATTACCGAATGGCCGCGTTTACACGCCAACGGCCTCTCACTATATGTGACCCCTCTCCCTTCAAACGCGCCCTATGTGGTCAAGGAGGCAGCGATGCGCGCTGAGTCTCAGAAGAACGTCGATTCCATCAAGGAGGCGCTCGCCCTCCTGAGGAGGCATCTTTGACTGGGATCCCGCTGAGGCCCGTCTCGCGGAATTGACCCGCCGCGCCGAGGACCCGGCGCTGTGGGGCAATCCCCAGGCGGCACAGAAGGTGATGCGCCAGCGCCAGCAGCTCGAAAGCTCGATCAAGAGCTATCAGAAGCTCGACCGCGACCTCGACGATTGCGTCACGCTGATCGAGCTTGGAGAGGCCGAGGACGACGACGCGACCATTGCCGAGGGCGAGGAGGCGCTGAAGCGTCTCGACGAGGATGCGCAACGCCGCTCCGTCGAGGCACTGCTGTCGGGCGAAGCCGACGGCAACGACACCTACGTCGAGGTTCACGCCGGCGCCGGCGGCACGGAGAGCCAGGACTGGGCCGAGATGCTGACGCGCATGTATTCGCGCTGGGCGGAGCAGCGCGGCTACAAGGTGTCGTTGCTCGAGGAGAGCCCGGGCGAAGAAGCCGGCATCAAGTCGGCGACGCTCGAGATCAAGGGTGCGAACGCTTACGGCTGGTTGAAGACGGAATCCGGCGTGCACCGTCTGGTGCGTATCTCACCCTATGACGCCAACGCGCGGCGCCACACGTCGTTCGCGTCGGTGTGGGTGTACCCGGTGGTCGACGACGACATCGACATCGTCGTCAACGAAAGCGATTGCCGCGTCGATACCTATCGCTCGTCGGGTGCTGGCGGCCAGCACGTCAACACGACGGACTCCGCGGTGCGGATCACCCATATCCCCACGGGTATCGCGGTCGCGAGCCAGCAGGAACGCAGCCAGATCAAGAACCGCGCGATCGCCTGGGCCATGTTGAAGTCGCGGCTCTACGAGCTCGAGCTGAAGAAGCGCGAGGAGAAGGCCAACGCGGAGGCGGCCTCGAAGACGGAGATCGGCTGGGGGCACCAGATCCGCTCGTACGTGCTGCAGCCGTACCAGATGGTGAAGGACCTGCGGACGGGGGTCACCAGTGGCGTCCCCGCGAACGTTCTCGACGGCGATATCGACATGTTCCTCGAAGCCTCGCTCGCTCAGCGCATCAAGGGCGCCAGTGGCGATGTGACGGACATCGAGTAGAGTGGTCTCGACCTTGATGGAACCGCGCTCGCGATCCATCATCCAACCAATCGCACCTTCGCTGGCGCGGGGCGCGCAACCCAAAGTATGACGCGGACCGATGCCGACCCCGCCAGCACACCTTTCGCTCGTCGCCACGCAAGGCTTCAAGGATTACGCGCTGCTCGACTCGGGCGGCGGGCGCAAGCTTGAGCGCTTCGGCTCGATCATCGTCGACCGGCCCGAGGCGCAAGCCCTGTGGCGGCCGGCCCTCGCACGCGCGGAGTGGAGCAAGGCACACGCCGTGTTCTCGGCGTCGGGCGAGGACGATGAGAAGGGGCGCTGGCGGGTCGACAAGCCGGTGCCCGAGAGCTGGCCCGTGCGCATCGGCCCGCTGCCCGATGGCGACGTGACGATGCTCTGCCGGATGCAAGGGCTCTGGCATCTCGGTCTCTTTCCCGAGCAGAAGCCGCACTGGGACTGGATGATCGGACGCATCAAGTCCGTCACCGGGGAGCGGCCGCGCGTGCTCAACCTTTTCGCCTACACGGGGGCGGCCTCGCTCATCGCGGCGGCGGCCGGCGCCGAAGTCACGCACGTCGATGCCTCGAAGAAATCGGTGGCGTGGGGCCGCGAGAACCAGGCCGCGTCGATGCTCACCGACAAGCCGATACGCTGGATCGTGGACGATGCCGTCAAGTTCGTCGCGCGTGAGGTGCGGCGCGGGCGCAGCTATCACGTCATCCTCGTCGATCCGCCGAAGTTCGGCCGTGGCCCCGAGGGCGAGGTGTGGGATTTGATGTCGGGTCTGCCGGCGCTCCTGCGCGATTGCGCGGCACTGCTGGCGCCCGACCGTTCGTCGATGATCCTCACGGTTTACGCGATCCGGGCTTCCGCTCTCGCATTCGACCAGCTCATGCGCGAGACGCTCGCCGACCGCGGCGGGCGCTACGACACGGGCGAACTCTCGATCGCTCCGGAACGCGGCGGGTTCGCCGTGCCGACCTCGCTGTTCACGCGCTGGGAAAAGGGACTCGCATGACCGGCGGTGACGGACATGACAGCGACGAGCATCGCAGAAAGGGCCCGCACGCGCCCGTGCGCGAGCCGCTTGCTGTCACCAGCCTGCAGAACGAGCGCATCAAGGCGATCCGCGCGCTCGAGATGCGCAAGGAGCGCAAGGCGACCGGCCTGTTCGTCGCCGAGGGCGCTTCCATCATCGTCACCGCGCGTGACAACGGCTGGCAGCCGGTGACGCTGCTCGGCCTTGCAAGCTCGCTGGAGAGCGGGGTTGGCCGCGGGCTCGTGCAATGGGCACGCGCCGCCAGCGCGGACGTGCTCGCCGTCAACGAAGCGGTGCTCGGCAAGATCGCGGCGAAGGAAAACCCGCAATCGCTGCTCTGTGTGTTCCGCCAACGCCTCGCGCCGCCGCCGCAAGCGCGCGGCATCGCCAAGGGCGACGTCTGGCTGGTGCTCGAGGAGGTGCGCGATCCCGGCAATCTCGGCACGATCCTGCGCACGCTCGATGCGGTCGGAGCCAAGGGCGTCATTCTTGTCGGACCGAGCTGCGACCCATGGAGCCGCGAATGCGTGCGCGCCACCATGGGCTCTCTCTTCACGGTGCCGATCGCTCGGATGGAGCGCCCTCAGTTTCTCGACTGGCTGAAACAATGGGCGGGGGACATCGTCGCGACGCATCTTGCGGCCGCAGAGGACTTCCGCACCGTCTCTTATCGCGAGCCCGTGCTCGTGCTGATGGGAAGCGAGGGGCCGGGGCTCAGTGACGAGCTCACCGCGACGGCGACACGGCGCGTCAAGATTCCGATGGCGGGGCGGCTCGACAGCCTCAACCTTGCCGTGGCGACGGCGTTGGTGCTCTATCAGGTGCGCGGGCCCTATCTGCGCATCGAAAGCTGAGGGACCGCTCGGTCATGCGCATCGAGAATCACCGCACGCTGATCGCAGACCGCGCGCGTAACCGCGCCTTCCGCGATGCTCTCGCCGCCGTCATCGAGAAGGGCAAGACAACCGTCGCCGACATCGGCGCGGGAACGGGGTTGATCGGCCTCATCGCAGCGCGGCTCGGCGCGCGCGATGTCTACCTCTACGAGGTTGCCGAGATCGGCGCGGTCGCGCGCGAGGTGCTGCGGCGTAACCGCGTGCGCAACTGCCACCTGATGCCGTTCCATTCGGCCGAGGAGGCGAGCCCCGTTCGCGTCGATTGCGTCGTCTCCGAGACGCTCGGCAACTACGCCTTCGAGGAAGACATCGTCACGACGATGAACGATGCGAGGAAGCGCCACCTGAAGCCTGGCGGCGTGATGATCCCCTCGCGCATTCGCCAATACGTGGCACCGGTGATCGCGCCGCGCTTTCACGACGAGCTGACGGCATGGGACGGCACCGGCCAGGACCTCGATCTCGCGATAGATCTCGCCTTCGCCCGCGACATGAGCCTCAACAACATCTACGTCCGCCGCATCTCCGCTGCTGATCTGCTCGAAGGAGGCCGGACGGCCGTCTGCTGGGACGAAGCAGACCTGAAGCGCGAGTGCTCATCGACACGTAAGGGCGAGGCCGGCTGGACGCTAAATGGCAATGCGACGATCTATGGCTTCGCCGTCTGGTGGGAGGCAGAGCTCGTCGCCGGAGTGACGCTCTCGACGCACCCGGAGGCGATGCCGACGCATTGGGAGCAGCTCTACTTCCCTCTGATGCGGCCAATCACGGCCGCGGCCGGCGAGCGCGTGTCGGTCGAGCTCCGGTCGCGGTCCTCGCCCGAGGCTGGCACGCATCTCTCGTGGAAGGGCGTCCACTTCGAAAAGACCGGCAAGACCCTGTCGCGCCAGGCGCTCGATCTCGACAAGGGGTACATTCCTTGACGAGGCGGCTTTGCCACAGGTGTTGAATAGCGTCGCGGTGTGGTCTCGCAATTGACGGGCGAAACACCCAGATATGCGCAACTTGCCATGCCGGCACATACGGCAACGTTTAAATGGGAGCAGGGCATGATTCCGCTGTTGATCGGATTGGCTGTATTCCTCGGCATTCATCTGGTCCCGACCAATCCCGCGCTCAGGGGCTCGCTGATGGAGCGGATGGGCGAGAACACCTACAAGGCGGTGTTCTCCGTCGTTTCGTTCGTCGGTCTGGTCCTGATCGTGCTCGGCTATCACAAGCTCCAGGTGATGACGGGCAAGAACCCGCAGATCTGGAACCCGCCGGTCGCGACGCGGCACATCGCGCTGGCGCTGATGCTGCCCTCGCTCATCCTGGTCGTCGCTGCCTACATCCCCTCGCACATTCGTACCGCGGTGAAGCACCCGATGCTGGCGGCGGTGAAGGTGTGGGCGTTCGCGCATCTGCTCGCCAATGGCGACCTCGGCTCGCTGCTGCTGTTCGGCAGCTTCCTCGCCTATGCCGTCTATGATCGCATCTCGGTGAAGCGGCGCGGCGCGCTCGGTCCCCTCGGCGGACGCCAGGGTGGCTGGGGCGGAGATATCGCCGCGATCGCCATCGGCGCGGGGCTCTACGTGCTGCTGCTCGGCGGCCTGCACGAGAAGCTGTTTGCGGTCGCGCCATTGCCTGGCTGGTCGTTGTTCTGACATGGCAGGTAACCAGACGGGGCGACTCATCGGAATAGCGCGGCGTGCGGCCCGGCGAGAGCCGATGGAAACAATCACGCACGGATCGATCTCGCTCGAGCGCGGCCTTGAAGGTGATCACAAGGGGCTCAAGTTCCGCAACCGTGCGATCACGGTGCTGGCGATCGAGGACTGGCGGACGGCGCTCGCCGAGCTGAGCGACCTTGCTGATCCCGCGGCGCTGCCGTGGACAGCGCGCCGCGCCAATCTCCTGGTCGAGGGTGTGCGGCTGCCGCGCGCTCGCGGCGCGATCCTTTCGGTCGGGCCGGTGCAGCTCGAGGTGACGTATCCAACGCAGCCTTGCGCCCGCATGGACGAGGCACATCAAGGGCTGCTGAAGGCGCTGCATCCCGATTGGCGCGGCGGCGTCACCTGCCGGGTGCTCGCCGGTGGCGACATCATGATCGGCGACGTGGTGCATGTCGTGAGCAGCCCGCCCGAGCGCGCGCGGGCGCGTCTTCCTTAGCGGCGACCGGTCGAGACTGAGGTGCTCCGCGCTTCTTTCGAAAGCGTGACGCGCAGAGAAAGCTCTCGTATCACTGCGCTATCGGCTCCGATGGAGCCGCACGCGCGATATGATCCAAGGGTGCGAGGGATGGCGCTGGTCCTCGGCGTGATCGAAGCTCTGCTGTTCGTCGCGTTCTCGTTTGTCATGCTGCAAACGACCGATCCGATCGGGGCCGCCATCGGTCAAGGCATGGTGATGCTCATGGCGATCCCGATGGGCCTGCTCGTGGTACCGGGGCTCGTCCTGGCGGCGACCAAGAGATCGCCCCGTCTCGCGCTGGGCCTCGTCCTCATGGCCATTCCGGTGGCGGCCTTGCTCTGGCGCTTGGCCTGAGGGCTGCGAGGCGTTTCCCGTACCGCATGCAATTCGGAAGTGAATGGCAGCGGCGGAGGCAGGGCCCATTATCGCAGGGCGCGGTTCAACGCCATGTCGTCGCGGTGGATCAGCTCGTCGCGGCCGGAAAAGCCCAAAATCGCGGTGATGTCGGCGGAGCGCTTTCCGGCGATACGCTCGGCGTCGGCCTTCGAGTAGGCAACGAGACCTCTGCCGACCTCGTGCCCGCTCGGCCCGCGTATGATGACGGCATCGCCGCGATCGAACGTGCCGGTGACGGCGGTGACGCCCGCGGGCAGAAGGCTCTTACCCGACGCGAGCGCTTTTTCCGCGCCGGCATCGACGTGGATCACGCCCTTCGGCTCGAGCTGGCCCGAGATCCAGCGCTGCTTGGCCGTCACCGGATCGGAGGGTGCGAGGAACCACGTGACGGGAGCGCCTTCGGCAATGGCGCGCAACGGGTTCATCACCTTGCCCGACGAGATCACCATATCGCATCCGGCGCCGCGCGCGATCTTTCCGGCCTCGATCTTGGTCTTCATGCCGCCCTTCGAGAGCTCGGTTCCGGCGTCGCCCGCCATCGCCTCGATCTCCGGGGTGATTTCGGTGACGACATCGAGCCGCCGCGCCTCCGCGTTCGATCCTGGCGGTGCGGTGTAGAGGCCGTCGATGTCGGAGAGCAGCTCGAGGCAATCGGCCGAGACCATCGAGGCGACGCGCGCGGACAGGCGGTCGTTGTCGCCGTACCGGATCTCGGTCGTCGCGACCGTGTCGTTCTCGTTGACGACGGGAATGGCCTTCAGGGCAACCAGGCACTCGATGGTGTGGCGCGCGTTGAGGTAGCGGCGCCGCTCCTCGGTATCGCCGAGCGTCACAAGGATCTGCGCGGCGGTGAGGCCGCGGGCGCGCGCGAATTCCTGGTAGGCGTGGGCGAGGCTGATCTGGCCGCACGCCGCCGCCGCCTGGCTCCGCTCGAGGTCGAGCGCGCCCTTGGGCAGCTTCAGCGTGTGGCGACCGAGCGCGATGGCGCCGGACGAGACGAGGATGATCTCGCGCCCGTCGCAAGCGAGTGCGGCGACGTCGTCCATGGTGGACGCCAACCAGTCGGACTTGAGAATGCCGGTGGCGCGATCGACCAGCAGCGCCGAGCCGATCTTGACGACGATGCGCCGCGCTTGCGCCCACTCGGGACGTGCGGCGCTGGCAGCTGTGGCATTCGACGTTGCGT
>CALMPK010000419.1 GCA_937873575.1 uncultured Hyphomicrobiaceae bacterium | reverse complement strand
GGTGGCCGCGGTTACGCCTCCGGCGGCAGCGGTCTGCGCGGCTTCACTCTTGGCGATCTCCGCGACCGTCGGGTCGACCTCGGCCTGTCGCCCGGCGCGCGCATCCGCGATGGTGCGACCGCTCGTGACGGTGGCCGGAGGTGTCGCCTCGGGTGCGGCGGGCACGACCGTTCCGGCGGTCGCCCCCTTGATCGGCTCCGGCCGCGCGCCGGGGGCCGCTTCGTTGACGGTTTCCTTGATGCGAGGAGCGACGCCCGGCGGCAGCGCCTGCCAGAGCCCGGGATGCGCAAATTCTGCGGGGGTGACCGGATCGTCCGTCACGATCACGCGCGTTCCGACGCTGGTCATCGAAAACAGCGAGCGGGAAAAGCTATGGGGCAGGCGAATGCAACCGTGCGACGCCGGATAGCCCGGCAGGTTGCCGGCATGCAGCGCGACGCCAGACCATGTCAGCCGCTGCATGTTGGGCATCGGAGCGCTGTAGTAGAGGTTGGAGTAGTGCATGCGGTTCTTCTGGAGAACGCTGAAAATGCCGGTGGGCGTGGGGTTGCTCTTCGTCCCGGACGAGATCGGCGAGGTGGTGACGAGCCCGGTGCTGTCGTAGACGCTCAGCCGCTGCTGGCGGAGCGAAACGAGGATTGTGAGCGGACCGTCCGATTTCGAACTCTGGCGCGACGAACTCGTCTGCGCCGAGGCAGGTGCCGGTGGCAGCGCAACCGCTCCGGCTAGGCAGACGGCGACGGCGAGGCCGCCCGCGATCCGACCGCGCCGCGAAATATGACGGATCGGATCAAACACTGAATCATCACGCAAAATCATAGCAAAACCCCGAGGTACAATAGCCGAAATCAACAACGCTAAACGTTAGCCGTAGCCCTCTAACTCTTTGTTACCAGAGCGCTAACCAAGTCACAATGTTCGGAGGGCACCGCAGGTCACGAGCGCCGAGATGTGTTGCGTGAATGCCGGTATCCGCCCGTTTCGTGGGCAACGGTTCATGGGCAACCGTGCAGGGACTGGCGCCGCGGTCGCGGCAGGCTGACGAACGTGGCTCTCGACCCGTGCGCGCTCCCCGGCTATTGGCAGCGTGATGCCCGGCCTCGTCGCGCCACGCCAGCGCGACCGACCGTAGAGGAGTGATCGCCGCCATGTCAGCACAGTCTCCGGCCGTTACCCCCGGCGTGCCGCGCGTGAAGCGCCTGATGGCCCGGGGCACCACCGCCAAGAAGGGCGTCGAGCCGATCGTCTCGCTGACGTCGTATCACGCGCATACGGCGGCAATCGCCGATCGCTATTGCGATTTCCTGCTGGTGGGCGACAGCCTCGGCATGGTGATGCACGGCTATGAGACCACGGTGCCGGTGCCGCTCGAACTGATGATCATGCACGGCCGCGCCGTCACGCGCGGGGCGAAGCGCGCGCTCGTCGTCATCGATATGCCGTTCGGCACCTACGAGGAGAGCCCCTCGGTCGCATTCCGCAACGCCGCGCGCGTGATGAAGGAAACCGATTGCGGCGCGGTGAAGCTCGAGGGTGGCCGGCGCATGGCGGAGACGATCCGTTACCTCGTCGACCGCGGTATACCCGTGATGGCCCACATCGGCCTGACGCCACAGTCGATCAACGTCATCGGAGGATTCAAGGCGCAGGGCCGTGAAGCGGCGCAGTGGGCTGCAATCGAGGAGGATGCGCGCCAGGTCGCGGAGGCCGGTGCTTTTTCCGTCGTGCTCGAGGCGATGGCGGAGCCGCTCGCCGCCAGGATCACCGAGGCCATACCGATACCGACCATCGGTATCGGAGCCTCCGCCGCCTGCGATGGCCAGATCCTGGTGATGGAGGACATGCTCGGGCTATCCCAGAGAGTTCCCAAGTTCGTCAAGGAGTTCGGAGAGATCGGCGCGGCCATCGAACGGGCCATTTCCGGCTACGCGGACGAGGTGCGGGCGCGCACGTTCCCGGCGACCGAGCATACCTACGCGATGAAGGCCACCTCCGCCGCCCCGGTCGCCTCCACCGTGCCGCGAGTCACGAAAAAGCCGAAAACGCCGAACACCTAGAGCACTATCCGATCAGCCGGTGCCGTGAGCGGTTCCCCTGTTCGGATGAGAGCGCTCGAGCGACATGGTTCAATAGCGTCATCCGACCGGTCATCGTCCGAGGCGATGCCGTCCGGCCGGACGAAGCTCTAGGGTGCGATGGGTTGAGGTGGAATCGCGCCTGCGTTTCCAACGAAGTGCGAAAGCACTTTGGGTCGAGGTCCACCAGCGTCTCGTCCTGCGGTTTGGGTGGCAGGATCTGAAGGCAGTGGGGACCGGGGGGCGCTTTTCCTTGCTTCGGTGCCATGCTCCGCTATCTATGCGGGCGATGGGCCGCAAAGGTTTCGCCGGAGTACATGCCGTGAGGCATGCGCTATCCGGCGCGTCGGCCATGGGACTTGCCGCTGCGGCCCAAACGGCGCCGCCGCAACATTCGGGACGCGACCAAAGATGGCCAACAACGAAGACACACTGTTCAGAGAGGTCGAGGAGGAGCTGCGCCGCGAGCGCATGCAGGAACTCTGGAACCGCTACGGCACCTATTTCCTGGTCGCCGCCGTGGCATTGGTCGTCGGCGTATGGGGCGCGCGTTTCTATCACGATCGCAAGGTCGCCGCTGCCGCCGCTGCCGGCGCGGAATTCGACAAGGCTGTCGCGCTGGTCGAGAAGAGCAAGACCGCCGAGGCGATCGCCGCGTTCTCCGAGATCGCCAAATCGGGACCGGCCGGCTATGCCGCTCTCGCCCGTCTCCAGCTTGCCGCCACTTATGCCAAATCCGGTGACAAGGCCAAGGCGATGGAGTCTCTCGAGGCGCTGGCCGGGAGCAGCTCGGCCGATCCGACGCTCAAATCGCTCGCCTCTCTCCAGCTCGCGACCATGAAGGTTGGGGACGGCGCCTTTACCGAGGTCGAGAATCGGCTCAACGATCTTGCTGCCGATACAAGTCCGTGGAAGGCCAGTGCGCGCGAATTGATCGCCGTCGCAGCGCTGAAGGCGGGCAAGGTGGATACTGCGCGTGCAGCCCTCGAGCAGGTGTTGGCGGATTCTGCCGCACCGGCGGGTGTTCGCAACCGCGTCCAGGTGCTGCTGTCGGGCATCGTTGCCAAGGACATGGCGGCGGCGCCTCCAGCGGCTCCTACAGCCGAGAAGAAATAGCTTCCCCAGGCGCGGCATCTGACGTTGCCAGGGGAATGAAGGGGCGGGAGACGTCGCATGAAGGGCAGTTCGAGCGCGAGCGGGAGATCGATGCGGCAGGGCGCCATTCGCGCTGCCCGGATGACCGGGCTGCTCGTGCTCGCGGCGCTTGCCGGCGGCTGCTCCGACAGCCTGCCGAGCCTGCCGAAGATCACCGACCTCAATCCGTTCAAGGAAAAGCAGACGCCGCTGCCCGGCAAGCGCATTCCGATCATCGCGGCGCAGGAGAAGCTGCCGGGTGAGCTGGCCTCGGCCGACCATCCGATCGTGCTGCCCCAGGAGAGCGCCAACGACACCTGGGCACAGCCCGGCGGCACGGCGGAGAACGCGCCGGGGCATCTCGCTCTGGCGGCGGCACTGCGTCAGGTTTGGAGCAGCGACGCCGGCACCGGCTCGGGCAAGGTCGGCCGTGTCACCGCATCACCGATCGTCTACGGCGGCCGCGTCTACACCCTCGACGCCGCTGGCCGGATCACTGCTTTCTCGGCGACGGCGGGCTCCGTTGCCTGGCGCGTATCGCTCATCCCCGAGCGCGAGCAAGGCGGCGGCGGGCTGCTGTCGCTCGGTGCCGGCACGCCGGGCGGTGGTTTCGGCGGGGGCATCGCCGCCGACAACGGCCCCCCCTACGCCGCGCGCGGCTTCGGCAACGTCGTGGCGCTCGATCCGGCGAACGGCAAGAAGCTTTGGGAGCGCAATCTCGGCCTGCCCGTGCGCGCCGCCCCAACGGCCGTTGGCGACCGGGTGTTCGTCATCACGATGGAAGGACGCTTCATCTGCCTGTCGGGCATCGACGGAGCGGAGCTGTGGGCCGTGCGCGGCTTGCCGCAGCAGGCCAGCCTTGTCATGAACGTCAGCCCTGCGGTGTCCGGCGATACGGTCGTCGTGCCATATCCGTCGGGCGATCTCGTCGCGCTGAAGGTGGCGGACGGTACCGCCAAGTGGTCCGAGAACCTGTCGCGCACCCGTTCCACCACGCAGTTGACGAGCCTTTCCGACGCCGCACGTCCGGCGATCGACAATGGTGTCGTCTATGCCGTGAGCCACGCCGGGCGCATGGTGGCAACGCAACTGACGTCGGGCGAGCGGCTCTGGTCGCTCAACGTTGCGAGCACGCAGGCGCCGTGGGTCGCGGGTGACAGCGTCTTCGTCGTCGATACGGCCGGCCAGCTCGTCGCTGTGGCGCGACAGACCGGTCAGATCCAGTGGACGACGCAGCTTCCGGGCTCCAACAACTGGTCGGGGCCGGTGCTCGCGGGTGGCAAGCTGTGGCTTGCTTCGGCCAAGGGCACCCTCGTTGGCGTCGATGCGCTGACGGGCAAGGTCGGATCTCAGCAGGACCTCGGCGACCCCGTCTACATTTCGCCGGTGGTTGCTGATCGCCGTATGTACGCCCTTACGGATAAGGCGCGGCTGATCGCGCTCAACTAAGGTGCGATCGGTTGAGATGAAGGCGCCCCGCGCTTTCATCGAAAGCGTGAATCGCACCTTGAGAGGGTGTTCGAGAGCGCGATCGGTTGAGATGAAGGCGCCCCGCGCTTTCATCGAAAGCGTGAATCGCACCTTGAGAGGGTGTTCGAGAGCGCGATCGGTCGAGATGCGGGCGCTCTGAGCGGGTGAGGCCTCGTCGCCCGCCCGCGCAATGTCAGGTCGATGGAGGCCCATCGCCTCATGTGCTCGCGCTACAGTTTTACATCCCCTCCGGAAGCGGTCCGCTCCTACTTCGGCGCGTTCGTGCGCGAGGAATTTCCGCCCCGCTACAACATCGCGCCGACCCAGCCCGTGCATATCGTTCGCAACAACGTGCGCGGGGTGCGGGAGCTTGAGCTGGTACGTTGGGGGCTGATCCCGTCGTGGGTGAAAGACCCGCGTGAATTCTCGACGCTCATCAACGCGCGATCTGAGACGGCTGCGGAAAAACCCTCCTTCCGCGCGTCGATGCGCCATCGCCGCTGCCTCGTGCCCACCGACGGTTTCTACGAGTGGACGGGAGAGAAGGGGCACAAGCAGCCTCACTTGATCCGTCCGCGCGGTGGCGGACTGATGGCCATGGCCGGCATTTGGGATCATTGGATCGGCGCTGACGGCAGCGAGATCGAGACCATGGCGATCCTGACCGTCGCCGCCAACCGGACGATGACGCCGATCCACGACCGCATGCCGGCGATCATCGCTCCGGGCCAATTCGATCTATGGCTCGACGTTTCGTCAGGCACATCGACGATCGCGACGGCAATGCTGGCTCCGGCGCCCGACGATCTGCTCGAGGTGGTGACAGTCAGCCCGCGTCTCAACAATCCGCGCAACGAGGGGCCGGAACTCTGGGGTGCGATCGGTTGAGAAGCGAAGCGCCCTGCGCTTCCTTCGAGATCGTGAATCGC
>CALMPK010000418.1 GCA_937873575.1 uncultured Hyphomicrobiaceae bacterium | reverse complement strand
TGAAGATGCGTGTGGCGCCGAGCTGGCGGTCGTAGACGGTGCCGAGGCCGGAGTTCCAGTTGGAGGGGCTGGCGTCGGCGACGCCGAGCATGTCGGCCACCGCGTCGGTGTCTGCGGTGCGCAGTGCCAGCCAGGACATGTCGTAGCCGAAGGGCAGCGGGCCATCGGGCGCCGCATCGAACACAACACGCCCGCGGCCGAGGCGCGGGACGAGCCAGACGGCAGCGATCACGACGGTCGCGATCACGAGACCAGCAACGGCCACCAGCACGGCGTACCTCTCTTGTTGCGTCAGCACCGGGCCGCGCAACGAAGGCGGCGCACGCGCAACCGCACCGGCACAATCCGCCGGCTCTTGCGCGTGGGCGCGGAGAATAGCTCGATTCGCGGACCTCCGAGTTGTTGTATCAACCGCAAATTGCATGGGAAGGCCGGCCCGGAGCAAGCGCCGGAAGCGGGGTCGAGCTAACGGATGCTCCGAGCCGGATCAGGCAAGCTGAACGCCAAGGGAGAGGGCACCCTCGCATTCGGCCTGTCGAAGCCCATCCCCCCGGTGCGGGAGCGGGTCCGGGATGGCGCTCTGCGACGGCGGCACCTTAACGCAAAGGTGTGACATCCGATCCGCGATTGAATGACGGTCACATTCTCCGCTCGCACAGCGGGTTATCAATGCTGGATCGCACACCATGCGCGAAATTGACCTTCGCCACGGCGACGGATCGCCGCTTGGCCTCACGTTTAGGCGGTTAGGTGCTCCCCGGACTTCACCGGGCCCCGGAAAAAGCCGGGATTGGTTCGCACCTTGAAGGCGGGTTGGAGTGGAGGGCGGCACGTGAACGAGCCGATCGGGTTGAAGCAGCAGGCCGAGATCGAGGCGATGCTTGCCAAGGCCGCGCCAGGGCCGCGGCACCGGGCGCGCTTTTGGCTGCTGATAGCGGCGGCGGGCCTTGCGGCCGGCGCGCTGGTCTGGTGGCTCTATCCGCAGAGCGGCGCCACAGTGCGCTATCGCACGGCGGCGGCAGTGCGGGGCGACCTCGTCGTGCTCGTGACAGCGACTGGATCGGTGCAGCCGATCAACAAGGTCGACGTGTCGAGCGAGCTCTCGGGCACCATCCGCAAGGTTCACGTCGATTTCAATTCGCAGGTCGCCGCCGGCCAGGTCCTCGCCGAACTCGATACGGACAAGCTGCAAGCCACGCTCGACAGCTCTCGGGCGCGGCTCAACGCGGCGCAGGCGAAGGTGGAGGACACACTCGCCAGCGTGCAGGAGAAGGAGAGCGATCTCACCCGCAAGCGCGCTCTGGCCGACAGGAAGATCACCTCGACGTTGAACTACGAGGTCGCCAAGTTTGCCTATGATCGCGCGGTTGCGGCCGTCGCCATCGCCAAGGCCGACGTCGGGGTCGCTCAGGCCGAAGTGACGCTCAACGAGACCAACCTCGCCAAGGCCAAGATCGTCTCACCGATCGGCGGCGTCGTGCTGCAACGTAGCGTCGATCCGGGGCAGACCGTCGCCGCCTCGCTGCAGGCGCCGATCTTGTTCTCGATCGCCGAGGACCTCAAGAAAATGGAAGTGCAGGTCAACGTCGACGAGGCGGACGTCGGCAGCGTCAAGCCTGGACAATCCGCATCGTTCACGGTGGACGCATACCCCGGCCGCCGCTTTCCGGCGACGATCCGAGACGTGCGCTATGCCTCCGAGACGATCCAGGGTGTCGTCACCTACAAGGCCGTTCTCAATGTCGACAACGCCGAACTGTTGCTGCGGCCGGGCATGACCGCGACCGCCGAGATCAAGGCCACCGAGATCATCGATGCGCTGCTGGTTCCCAATCAAGCGCTCCGCTATTCGCCGCCTTCAGAGCAGCGCCAGCCGCAACAGAGCCTGCTGCGCCAGTTGCTGCCGCTGCCTGGAATTCCGCGCCAGCGGACACAGCGCACTCGTGAGGAGGGTGCCCAGGGCCAGCAGACGGTGTGGGTGCTGCGCGCGGGCGAACCGGCCGCGCTCAAGGTCCGCACCGGCGAGAGCGACGGCAAGAGAACCGAAATTCGCGGCGGCGACCTGAAGGCTGGCGACGAGGTGATCCTCGGCCATGCGCGGGGAACCAATGGCGAGGGCAACACGGGCGCGGGTGGCTCCCGCCGCAACGGTCCGGGAGGCGCGCAGTGACGGCCCCTCGAAAAGCACCAGTGGTCGAGTTCCGGTCGGTTTCCAAGACCTACGGATCGGGTATCGCCGAGGTGCGCGCGCTTGCAAACGTCGATCTCGAGATCAGGCATGGCGAGTTCGTCGCCATCATGGGGCCCTCGGGCTCCGGCAAATCGACGGCGATGAACATGATCGGCTGCCTCGACCGGCCGACATCTGGCCACTACCTGTTCAACGGCGTCGACATGGTCGCCCTCTCGCGTTCGCAACTGGCGCTCGTCCGCCGCAACTACATCGGCTTCGTGTTCCAGGGCTTCAACCTGCTGCCGCGCACGACGGCCGTCGAGAACGTCGAGCTGCCACTGATCTATCGCGGCATGCCGGCGGAGCAGCGCCGCGCGCTCGCGACCCGCGCCCTCGCCCGCGTCGGTCTCGCCGGGCGTGAGAAGCATACTTCGGGCGAGTTGTCCGGCGGCCAGCAGCAGCGCGTCGCGATCGCGCGGGCCATCGTCACCGATCCGAGCCTGCTGCTCGCCGACGAGCCGACCGGCAACCTCGACACCGCGACCAGCCGCGAGATCATGGACCTCGTCACCAGCCTCAACGTGGATCAGGGCATCACGGTCGTGATGGTGACGCACGAACCCGACATCGCCGAGTACGCGCGCCGCGTCATACGTTTCGTCGACGGGCGCATCGAAAGCGACGTCCTCAACCGGAAGGCCGCGTGAGATGCTGTTCGAGCAGATCCGATTGGCGTTGCAGGCGATCCGCCGCAACACCTTGCGCTCGCTGCTGACGGTGCTCGGCATCGTCATCGGCGTCGGCGCGGTGATCGCGATGGTGACGATCGGAAACGGCACGACAGCAAAGGTGACGGCCGATCTCGCCAAGCTCGGCTCCAACCTATTGTTCGTTCGCCCCGGCCAGTTCGGCCCCGGCCGCGCCAGCTCGGAAGCGAAGCCGTTCAACGCCCGCGACGTCGAGGCGATGCGCTCGCAGCTTTCCGGCGTCAAGGGTGTCGCGCCCGTCTCGCAGCAATCGGTCACGCTGGTGGCCGGCGCCGAGAGCCGATTGACGCCGGTGATCGGAACGGAAAACGATTACTTCATCACGCAGGATTGGGCGCTGAAGTCCGGCCGGCTTTTCCTCGAGAGTGAATCGCGCGGCGGCGGCGCCGTGTGCATCGTCGGCGAGACGGTTCGCGACAAACTGTTCGCGGTTCCCAATCCCGAGGGGCGGCGCATGCGCGTCGGCGCATTCTCGTGCGAGGTGATCGGCGTGCTCGAGGCGAAGGGCGAGTCGAGCTTCGGTTCGGACCAGGACGACATCGTGGTGGTCCCGATCCGCACCTACCAGCGCCGCATCGCCGGCAACACCGACATCACGCGGATTCAGGTTTCCGCCGAGGATGGCGTCGATACGTCGGAAGTGCAGAGCGACATCGAACGTCTGCTGCGCGAGCGCCGCCGCATCGCCACCGGCAAAGAGGACGATTTCTCGGTCCGCGACATGAAGCAGATCGCGCAGACGACGACGGGCACCACCGCGATGCTGACCGGCCTGCTCGGGGCGGTCGCGGCGGGGAGGCCTCTGGTCGGGGGGTTCGGGATCATGAACATCATGCTCGTATCGGGCCCCCAGGGGCCCCCC
>CALMPK010000417.1 GCA_937873575.1 uncultured Hyphomicrobiaceae bacterium | reverse complement strand
TTCACGCCCGGCATCGCCAGTAAGCATGACACGATGACCGTTCAGAACAGCCGACTGGACCACACTCATTTCATTTTCACGACTGGTCGGCTCAGGCGGAAAATATTCCTCTCCCCACAGGGACTTGATGTAGGCGGTCGCGGCCTTCACTACCCGGAATATGCTGCTCAGCGCACTATCTAAAGCACTTTCCTCAACAGCTTCCGGAGTCTTCGCGGAGTCCACAATCAGGTCGAAGTAGCGTCCTAGGGTTGGTGCCATCACCGTGAAGGGACCAATGTTCTGCCCCTGAAGAGGCGCACGGATTGGAATTCCCTTCTCTAGCGCAATATCCTCAAGAATTGCCGTGGCATCGTAGATGGAGCGCAACTTCCGCCTCAGCGCCTCAACTGATTCATAGGTCTCGAATCGATCGATAATCTGGTCCGCGTATATCCAAGGCCTGTTGATCCATAGGTTTCTGACCGTGCATTGCTCCAGAACTTTTCGCAGCCCATTTGCGTGATCGCGATCAGGGTGCGTGAGGATCACATGGTCGATAACAGTTGTTCCGTAATAGGTCTTCAGATGTTCGACAATCTGATCTCCTGTATCCAAATATCCACCGTCAACGACGTGCACGCCCTCTGTGCCATTCACCGAATAGCGCAGCGTAATCGCATCCCCGCTTTTTGCTGTTTCGACGCCAAGAAAATCGATCTCGAAGTAGTCAGCCATACATCCCTCTCGTTCTATACCAATAAAGCACCGGCGGCTTTACCCCTACCAGCGATCCACCGCACACCTAAGTCCCGTCGGAGTCCATACCAACGACACGGCGGGAAGGCCGCCAGCATCCTCGGCGATGCCGCGCAATGTATTTCGGTCGATACCCGAATGTGCGCCGCCTTTCGGGTGGCTGTGCCACGTTCCTATAAAGGCGAGATACCCCAAAGAGGCCGCGTTTGCGGCGCGCAAATTTTGAACAAGCCCGTTGGTTCCGAGGACGAAGCGGGCGGCCTCTCGAACACTGTCAGGCGGTGCCTCAACAAGGCCTGCAATGGTGATGGTTCGATTTTCAAACGAGATGCGGCCGATCAATGCACCGCCTGTTTCCAGAGCGCCCCAGCGCAGCGCATCAGCATGGATCGCTTGCGCGACCGGGTGCAGAATCCGAATGTTCCAGCCACCATCGTCTGCTACTTCGAGCACAGTGGTTGGGCCAAGGCTGGCGTGGGTCCATGCCATGCCGAGGCCTTCGGCATCCGAGATCCCAGCGCAAAGCGTCGCTTCCTTCGGAAGCCCGTCAACGAGCCAGCGCTCCAGTTGTAGGCCAGCCAGTGACGCAGACCGCGAAACAACGGCATCAGACATTGGCATCGTCAGTGAGCGGCAGTTGTCGCCCACAAAAATGCGTGTCGGCTCAGACGTATCACCGGCAATCGACGCACGCAGTTCCGGTACAAACCGGCAGCACTCGAATAAGAATGCCGTAAGGTCGTCAACCCGACCGGCGCGACCAGGACCTTCGAGCAAGACCGCGACACATCGGCCCTGACCATACATCGCGATCCGTGCCAGCCGGGCGGGGGATTGGTCCAACGCTGCCGATTGTGTTTCTGCGGCAATCACCTGAAGCGAAGCCGTTGCGTCCACGATGAGCGCCGCATCCTGCGGAACGATTGTGGCGAACTGTTCCGGATCGACTAGGAGGGTCACTGCGTCGGCGTCGAACGCGCGCGATTGAAGATGCGACAGCTCGTCAAAGGCCGTCTTCATCAGCACCGACTTCCGGGGAGGGGCCAGCACCGATGCCCGATCAATGAGCGCATGCCTCGCCGCGTTGTGAGGCGACATGGATTCGTTATCTACGAAAGTCATCGAGCCGAAACCCGCTCGCCCCAGTTGCATCGCGATTTTCGATCCCACGCTTCCGCAGCCGAGCATGACCAGCGGCTGCGATGTGGCTGCTGATGGAATGCCA
>CALMPK010000416.1 GCA_937873575.1 uncultured Hyphomicrobiaceae bacterium | reverse complement strand
GGGCCGCGCGCGCGTCACTTATGCTGGCCGCCGGCCGCCGTCGGCCGGTCGCTTCGCTGAAGGCCGATGTCCGAGCATCAGAAGCACTTTCCCGAGTTCTACGTGACGGCGCCGCAGGCGTGCCCCTATCTGCAGGGGCGGCTCGAGCGGAAGCTCTTCACGCACCTCACCACCGACAAGTCACCCGGCGTCATCGACAACCTCTTGAAGGGCGGCTTCCGGCGCAGCCAGAACATCGCCTACATGCCGTACTGCGAGGGCTGCAACGCCTGCGTGTCGGTGCGCGTGCTGGTCGACGAGTTCGAGCCGAACCGCACCATGCGGCGCGTCATGGAGCGCACGCGCCATCTGCAAGCGCGCCGCGTCGCCGCCAAGGCGACGAGCGAGCAGTACACGCTGTTCCGCGACTATATCGACGCGCGCCATGGCGACGGCGGCATGGCCGACATGTCGGTGCTCGACTACACGATGATGGTCGAGGACAGCGTCGTCGAGACGTTCCTTTCAGAGTATCGCGAGCCGCCCGAGGCTCCGCTCGCCGAACGCGGCGATACGCTCGGGCCGCTGCGGGGGATCGCGCTGTGCGATCGCCTGACCGACGGCATCTCGATGGTCTACAGCTTCTACGATACGTCGAGCCGATCGGCGAGCCTCGGCACCTACATGATCCTCGAGCACATCGCCTACGCGCGCCGGCTCGGGCTGCCGTATCTCTATCTCGGCTATTGGATCACCGGCGCGCGCAAGATGGCCTACAAGACCCGTTACACGCCGCAGGAGCAATTGACGCCCAACGGGTGGAAGCGGGTTGTCACACCGTGACGAAATCCGCGCCGACCGTGCCGCCAGGTGAAGGGCGGGGTGCCGTCGCGCACCTTCCGCAGGTCTCGCCGCAGGCGGCCGCCGTCGACGATCTCGTCACCTTGCGCGATTTTCTCCGCTACGCCGTCAGCCGTTTCAATGTGGCCAAACTCGTCTATGGGCACGGCACCGCGACCGCTCTGGACGAGGCCGCGTTTCTGTTGCTCTCGGCGCTCGATCTTCCGATCGATCAACTCGAACCCTGGCTCGAAGCTCGTCTCGTCCGGTCCGAGCGAGAGCGGTTGGCGCACCTCATCGAGGATCGCATCGCGACGCGCAAGCCAGCGCCCTATCTGGTCGGCAAGGCGTGGATCAAGGGACATCCGTTCCGGGTGGACGAGCGCGTCATCGTTCCGCGTTCCTTCATCGGCGAATTGCTGGTGGAGAGCCCCGAGGCCTTCGCTGGGGATCCCGAGTCGGTCGGCAGTGTGCTCGACCTCTGCACCGGCTCCGGCTGTCTCGCCATCCTGGCGGCACTGGCGTTTCCGCAGGCGCGCGTCGATGCCGTCGACATCTCGCCGGACGCCCTCGACGTTGCGCGCGCCAACATCGCCGATTACGGGCTCGCGGAGCGTGTCACCGCCCGTGCCGGTGACCTGTTCTCCGGCCTCGCGGGAAAGCGCTACGACCTCGTCATTACAAATCCGCCCTACGTCGCCGCGGCGGAGGTTGCGGCCTTCCCGCCCGAGTATCTCGCCGAGCCCGTTCTCGCGCATCTCGGCGGAGACGACGGGCTCGATCTGGTGCGGCGTATTCTGGCCGAGGCGGGTTCGCATCTTGCTCCGGCCGGCACGCTGGTGGTCGAGTTCGGCACGGGGCGCGAGATCCTGGAGAGCGAATATCCTGCTCTCCCGTTCCAGTGGCTCGATACGGAGATGAGCGAGGGCGAGGTGTTCGCGCTCGCCGCCGGCGATCTTGCGGGGCGAAGCGCCCCGGTCGCGTCCGACGGGCGTCGGCGCCGGGCAAAACGCTGATCCTTCGCCGAACCCACCGCCGCCACCGCACTTCGCCGATCGCACGTCGGGTGCGGCTTTCGCGCACTAGGCGGTGTGGCGGCGATATGGCCTACAGTTCGCTTCTGTAAGACGTCTCCGGGCGTTTCTCGCGGGTCGCGGGCCGGAGCCGGGACATCCAGTTCCAAGCATTCCACAGGTTCCCATGGCCCAAAGTTCGTTTCTGCGCGGATGCCTCGCGTCCGCTGCACTCACCCTCGGCGCGCTCGCGCCAGTGGCCACCGTTCACGCGCACCACACGTTCGTCACCAAATACGACGGCGCCAAGCTGATTACGATTTCGGGCGTGATCTCGAGCGTCAGTTACAGCAACCCGCACATTTTCTTCCAAGTCTCGGCGACAGCAAAATCCGGCAACCAGGTCACGTGGACGGTGGAGACGGAAGGCATTCTCGCCGCGCGTGGCAAGGGCCTCACGGAGGCGCTGCTGAAGGACGGCGCCAAGGTTTCGGTGTCGGGCTGGGTCGGCCGCGATGGAGGTGCCGAACTCGGTCTCAAGAGCATCACCGTCGGCGGCAAGACCATCCAGATGCGCAACACGGCGCGCTGACGCGGGAGCCGCCATCATGCCCGAGACCGAGCCGACGACGTTCTGGGAGGTGCTAGCGGCGACGCCTGTCGCCAACTTCGTGCGCGAGAATGCGTGGGCCTACCCGCTGCTCGAGACGCTGCACATGTTCGGCTTGGCGCTGCTGGTCGGGGGCATCGTCCTGTTCGATCTTCGGCTGCTGGGGCGGAGCTCCGAAATTCCGGTCCGTCGGTTGGCGTGCCACATCCTGCCCTGGGTATGGACCGGCTTCGCCATCAATCTCGTCACGGGTGCGCTGCTGTTTTCTTCCGACGCCGCCGAGTTCGCTGCGAATGCATCGTTGCGGGTCAAAATGGTGCTGATCGCGCTGGCGGGTATCAACGTGGCGGTGTTTCAGCGCTTCGCGTTCAGGGATGTCGAGACGTGGGATCAGGGCGTCGCTGCGCCGCCACTGGCCAGGGCGCTTGCCGTAGTCTCACTGCTGCTGTGGATCGGCGTCGTCACCGCCGGCCGCATGATGGCCTATCTCAAATAGCGACGGGGCCAGGGGGCGATCGATAGCGAGGGATGCGCTGCGCGCCTCCATCGATGCGCCCTTGCGGCTTTGCGCTATTTCACCAGTTCCGCGTCGAGCTTGCCGAACATGTAGGACCACTTGGAGGTCTGCGTCTCGACGAGCTTGTTCATGCGGGCGCGCAATTCCGCGAGCAGCTTGCAATCGGGTGTCGCCGCATCGGCACCCTCCTGCCCCATGGTCGAAATCTCGGTCAGCAGGTCGGTCGAGGCCTGGTCGAACTCTGCGATCTTCTCGTCGGCGACGAACGGCGCAGCCTGCTTCATGAACTCGTCATGGCTCCAGGCGCGCTTATCCTTGAGCGTGCGCAGCTTGTCCTGGAAGATCGGGCGGTTCTTCAGGTTCAGGTCGCGCAGGGCGGCCGCCGCATCGTCGACGACGGCTTCGAAATCGACGCGCTCGCAGGCCTGCGCGACAGGCGCCGCGGCAGCGAGCGTTCCGACAAGCGAGGCCGCAACGACGAACCGGCGCACCTTAAAATCCTCCCGTCATGGGCCTGCTGTACTCCGATCCGGAGCCGTCAATTACCTGGCGACACCGCGGATCGGGCCGTCGTCGAACCGCTATCCGCCCCTCGGCATGCCCCGCTGGACGAAACGTGGACCGGATTGCCGGCCGGGCGCAAGCGTCTCCGCGCCACACCTCTTACACGTCCGCCAGCGCTGCCCGAGAGCCCGGCTCAGCCGAAGGCCGGGCCGAAGCGGTTCGACTTCGGGAAGCCGCGCGGCGCCGACTGGCCGGCCTGCGCGCGCTGGCCCACCCACTCCTTGAGGTCGCGCCATTCGAGCGTGAACGTGCGCCCGGCGCTGTCGCTCCAGGTGAGGCCGTCGGCCTTGGCGAACACCCTCGCATCGGCGAGCCCGCCGTCCTTCATGCGCAGGAGGATGACGCCCTTGCCTCGCGTCATCTCGTTGATCTCGGCGATCGGGAACACCAGCATCTTGCGGTTCTCGCCGAGCACCGCGACGTGGTCGCCGGCCGCCGGCACCACCACGCGCGCTTCGTCCGGCTCGGTGATGTTCAACACCTGCTTGCCCTTGCGCGTCGAGGCAACGGTGTCGTCCTCCGGCACGACGAAGCCGTAGCCGGCGGTCGAGGCGACGAGAAGCTTGCGCCCCGGCTGATGGACGAACGCCTCGACGAGATCGTGGTTCTGCTCGATGTCGATCATCAGGCGCACCGGCTCGCCGTGCCCGCGCCCGCCCGGCAGCGCATTGGCCTCGAGCGTGTAGAACTTTCCATTGGTCGCGTAGACGATGATCTTGTCGGTCGTCATCGCCTTGAGCGCACGCTTCAGGCCGTCACCCTGCTTGAAATCGAGTTTGGAGAGATCGTCCTGGTGTCCCTTGAGCGCGCGGATCCAGCCCTTCTCCGACAGGATGATGGTGATCGGCTCCTTCTCGATCAGCGCGGCGTCGAGATCGACATCGATCGTCGGTGCATCGGCGAAGTCGGTCCGGCGGCGGCCGAGCGCGGTCTTCTTCGAGTAGCGCTCGCGCGTCGCGCGGATCTCGTCGGAGATGCGCTGCCATTGCAGGTCGTCGGACGCGAGCAGGGCCTTCAAGTCGCGCAGCTCGCCCGAGAGCCTGTCGTGCTCGGCGCGGATCTCCACCTCCTCGAGCTTGGACAGGGCCTTGAGCCGCAGGTTGAGGATGGCGTCCGCCTGCACCTCGGTCAGCTTGAAGCGGGCGATCAGCTTGGCCTTGGGATCGTCCTCGAAGCGGACGATGCGGATCACCTCGTCGATGTTGAGGAAGGCGACGAGGTAGCCGTCGAGCACCTCGAGGCGCTGCTCGATTTTGCCGACCCTGTACTGCGAGCGGCGCACCAGCACCTCGACGCGGTGCTCGAGCCACTGCTGGAGAACGTCGCGCAGGTTCAGCACATTCGGGATCTGCCCGGCCGAGAGCACGTTCATGTTCAGGCCGAACCGGGTCTCGAGGTCGGTGAGCTTGAATAGGCTTTCCATCAGCAGGAGCGGATCGACGGCGCGCGTTTTCGGCACCAGCACCAACCGCACTTCCTCCGCGCTTTCGTCGCGCACGTCATCGAGGAGCGGCAGCTTTTTCTGCTCGAGCAGGTCGGCGATGCTCGCGATCAGGCGCGCTTTCTCGACCTGGTAAGGGATCTCGGTGACGACGATCTGATAGCCGCCACGGCCGGTGTCCTCGCGCTCCCATTTGGCGCGCAGCCGGAAGCTGCCGCGGCCCGTCTTGTAGTTCTCGACGATCTGCTCGCGGCTATCGACGATGATGCCGCCGGTCGGGAAGTCGGGTCCGGGGATGAAGTCGACGAGCTTCTCGATCGTGGCGTTGGGGTGCTTGACGAGGTGCAGCAGCGCCGCACACAGCTCGTCGGCGTTGTGCGGGGGAATGTTGGTCGCCATGCCGACGGCGATGCCGGTGGAGCCATTGGCGAGCAGGTTCGGGAACGCGGCCGGCAGCACCACCGGCTCCTCGTTCGTCTCGTCGTAGGTCTTGCGGAAATCGACTGTCGCCTCGTCGATGCCGTCGAGCATGTCCTGGGCAACGGCGGTGAGGCGGCTTTCGGTGTAGCGCATCGCCGCCGCGCTATCGCCGTCGATGTTGCCGAAGTTGCCCTGGCCGTCGACCATCGGGTAGCGGACGGAGAAATCCTGTGCGAGGCGCACGAGGGCATCGTAGATCGCCTGATCGCCGTGCGGGTGGTAGTTGCCCATCACTTCGCCGACGACCTTTGCGCACTTCTTGTAGGCGGAGGTCGGGTCGAGGCGCAGCTCGCGCATGGCATAGAGGATGCGCCGGTGAACGGGCTTCAGGCCGTCGCGCACGTCTGGGAGCGCACGGCCGACGATCGTCGACAGGGCATAGGCCAGATAGCGCTCCTCGAGAGCCTGGCGCAGGTTGACGGGCTCGATGGGGCCGCCCGCGGGCAGATTCGGTTTGTCGCTCATGGGCCCGGATTAGCGCGGCTCAGGTGGGGGCTCAAGTGCCAGCGGGGCACAGCGGGGCCGCTAGACCGAGCAACCCACAGCCTCTGCGCAGACCGGAGCCCGGCCGGGACGCGCCCGGCGGGGCGAAGACGCCGCTGGTGGGTCGGGCCTGGCCGTGGCGTCGATCGTGGCGGTCGGGGTGGCCGGCGTAGGTCAGCCTATTTCCCGGCGCAATTCGCCGCGATAGAGTTCATTTTCCAACAGGATCACCCGAGCATGGCGGCCGCACTACCCGACGTTCAGCAAGTCGAGATGGCGATCGTCCAGATGACGAACGCCTATCGCCAGGAGCAGAAGCTCCCCGTGGTGGCGCCGTCGCCCGCGCTTGCCGCCGCCGCGCGGGCCTACGCCGAATATCTGGCGCGCACCAATACGTTCGCCCATGACGCGGACGGCCGCTCGCACGCCGACCGCGTCTCCGCCTCCGGCTACGAATACTGCGAGGTGTCGGAAAATCTGGCGCGCAGTGTCGATTCTCGAGGATTTACCGCCACCGATCTCGCCCGCACGACCGTGGAAGGCTGGATCAACTCGCCCGGCCACCGCCGCAACATCGAGGCGCCGGCCGTGACCGAGACGGGCGTCGCCGTCGCGCGCGTGCCCGACCAGCACCCGAAGTTCGTCGCCGTGCAGCTCTTCGCGCGTCCCCGCGCGCTGGCTTTCGACGTCCAGATCGCCAACTCGACCAAGGCGGTGGTGGTCTACACGCTGGCCGGGCGCCAGCACGATCTCGCCCCGCACATGGCAGCGACGCATACGCTGTGTGCGCCGTCCGATGTCGCCTTCGAACGGGCGGGCAGCGGGTCTCGGGCGGTGAACCTGGCGCTCAAGTACGAGACGGCGAAGGGGCAGGTGTTCGTGGTCGAGCCGGGCAAGGACGGCAAGCCGACGGTCACCATCGACAAGAAGCGCCAGATCAAGTAGCCGCCGCTTCCGGCGCGACGCTCAGGCGAGCGCGGACGTGCCGGCGATGAGGTCTTCGAGCCGGAGGCGCGCATCCGGGAGTGTGGCCCCGCGCGGTGCCAGCACCCGCCCCTCGATGAAGTAGCGCGTCAGTTTGAGGCCGGCGAGAATGTCGGTCCCGGTCACGCCGGTGCGCGCGCCCTTGAGCAGGAACGCGGGTAGTGCCAGCAATTTGTCGCGGTAGGGCTCGCCGGCGGAGGCCGAGACCGCACGGCCCGACTTCGGTGAAACGTAGATCAGCGCGTCGTTGCTTCCGGTTGCCGCGCACGCCGCGAGGTCGAGGCCGAACCCCAGCTCGTCGAGCAAGGCCAGCTCCCAGCGGACGAGCAGCGCCGGCCAGACCGAGTCGTCGTCCATGAAGCCGAGCACGAACAGCGTGATCTCGTAGAGGCTCGGGTGCGGGTCGCGCTCGGGCAAAAGGCGCAGCAGGGAGGTCATCGAGGTGAGCCCGGCGAGCGCGGCGGCGCTCTCCATGGCGGCCCCGGCGTGGCTGGTCCTGAGCTCCAGTGTGACGTGCCCGAGCTGGTCGGCGAGACGGCCCTTCCAAGCGGCGTCGACGTGATTGCCGATCTGGAGAACGGGGCGCTGCTTGCGTGACCGACCGCCGTGGACCAGCCCGAGGTGGCGTCCGTGCGCGCGCGTGAACAGCTCCGCCACCGCTGCCGTCTCGCCATGCGGCCGCACCGAGAGCACGATCGCCTCGTCGGTCCAGTGCATAGCTCAGGCTTCGATGGCGGGTTTACGATCGGCGGGAAGCGCAGGCTTCTTGTGCGGCGCCTGCTTGATGGTGCAGGGGGCGGCGAAGGCCGCGCACTTGAAGGTTCCCGCCTTGGTCCGCGAGCAGGAGAGCCGCTTCGCGGTGGCCAGCCGCCAGCTCTTGTAACCTTCGCCGAGCGGGGCGACCTTGCTCTGCCAACTGGCGAGGGCGAGCCGGCGCGACTCGCGCTCGCTCGATGCTTCTGCGACGTCTCCGGTCACGGGCGCGGCGCACTGGCGGACGGCGGCGGTGGCCGGTTCTGGCGCCACGAGACAGGCGGGCATGGCCCCCGCCCCGGGCACCACTCCCCGACGCCACCTCGGGTTCTCCCCCGAGTGGCCCGGGGGGCCCCCCCC
>CALMPK010000415.1 GCA_937873575.1 uncultured Hyphomicrobiaceae bacterium | reverse complement strand
GTCGTTGAATGTGATGGCGCTCCCTACGGGAATCGAACCCGTCTTTCAAGATTGAAAATCTCGCGTCCTAACCGATAGACGAAGGGACCGCGGGAGGCCATGCGCCGAGCGCTGAGATGGCGTCGGCTGGGCTCCGGCGAAGCGGATATAGGCGGCTTCGGCGCCGCTGGCAAGCGAACCCTGGGGTGAGCCCGCGGGGACAGGGAGAAGTCGGCGCTGGGCGCGCCGACCCGTGGCGAAAAAAGACGAGTAGAGCGGATACGACTGCGGCCGCCGGGGCCAAGCCCGACGGCCGCTCGATAACGGATGCGGCTCGCGCCAGCTCAGCTCTTCTGGCGCACGTAGGAGCCGGGCGCTGCCTCGATGACGCCGAGCTTCTCGCCGGGATCGCGCGGCAGCGTCCATGCGCCGGACTGCTTCGCGAGCCAAGCCGACCAGTGGGGCCACCAGGAGCCGGGCGTCTCGCGCGCCATCTTGGCCCACTCGTCGAGCGAGTCGGCGGCGGCCTTCGACGCTGTCCAGTATTGGTACTTCACCTTGTCGGGCGGGTTGACGACGCCGGCGATATGGCCGGAGCCTGCCAGCACGAACTCGACCGGGCCGCCGAACAGCTTGGAGCCGATGAACACCGACTTCGCCGGGGCAATGTGATCTTCCTTGGTGGCGAGCTCATAGATCGGGATGCGTACCTTGCCGAGGTCGAGCGGCGTGTTGGCGATCTTCATCTCGCCCTTGGCGAGGCGGTTGTCGTGGTAGAACTCGCGCAGGTAGAAGTTGTGGTTCGCCGCCGGCATGCGCGTCGAATCCTGGTTCCAGTAGAGCAGGTCGAACGGGAACGGCTTCTTGCCGAGCAGGTAGTTGTTGACGACATACGGCCAGATGAGGTCGCGCGGCCGCATCATGTTGAAGACGTTGGCCATGCGCGATCCGTCGAGGAAGCCGCGTTCGGCCATCATCTCCTCGAGGCTCTTCAACTGCGTGTCGTCGATGAAGATCAGCAGGTCGCCCGCCTTGGTGAAATCGACCTGCGTCGTCAGGAACGTCGCCGAGATGATCGGCTGCTCGCCGCGCGCGGCGAGATAGGCGAGCGTGGAAGCGAGCAGCGTGCCGCCGACGCAGTAGCCGAGCGCGTTGCACTTCGGAACGCCCGTCTCGCGGCGTACCGCATCCGTCGCCGCCAGCACACCTTCCTTCATGTAGTCTTCGAAGGACTTGTGCGAGAGGTTGCGGTCGGGGTTGACCCACGACACCACGAACACGGTGAAGCCCTGGTCCACCGCGTACTTGATGAAGCTCTTCGGCGGCGTCAGGTCGAGGATGTAGTACTTGTTGATCCACGGCGGCACCACCAGCAGCGGCACCTCGCGCACCTTGTCGGTGGTCGGCGTGTACTGGATGAGCTGGAGGATGTCGTTCTGGAAGACGACCTTGCCGGGGGTGACGGCGAGGTTACGGCCGACCTCGAAGGCGTTGATGTCGGTCTGGCTGATCTTAAGGAGATCGCCCGACTTCTCCATGTCCTCGACGAAGTGCGCCATGCCCTGCACGAGGTTGCGCGCATTCGTCTGCAGCGTTTCGCGCACCACCTCGGGGTTGGTCATCGGGAAGTTCGACGGCGACATCGCGCTCGAAACCTGACGGAAGTAGAAGTCGATCTTCTGCTTCGTACGCTCGTCGATGCCCTCGGTTTTCTCGAGAATGCCTTCGGCCCAGTTGGTCGTCAGCAGGTAGGCCTGCTTCCAGAAGTCGAAGTAGGGGTTCGACGACCACTCGGGATCCTTGAAGCGGTTGTCGCCCGATTCGGGCACGGCGACCGGCTTCACTTCCTCGCCAAGCATGCGCCGCAGCGTGTTGTTCCAAAGCTCGACGTACGAGCGCATCAGCGATCCCTGCGCCTCGGCGAGCTTGGCGGGCTCGGTGACCCACCGCTGGGCGATCTCGCCCATCATCTTGCCGGCCTCCGCCATCTCGCTCGCCGCGGTGAACGGGCTCATCTGGGTATCGGCGCGCTCCAGGTAGCTGGACATCGCCTTGCCGCTTTCCTCGAAGAGCTTCAGCACGTTACGTGTGAATTCCTCGGGATTGGGGATGTTGTAGGAGGAGAGATCGGACGTTTCCGGCTTGTTCGGCTTCTGCATCTTTTTCGTCTTCGACTCTGCGGTTGTTGACGATGCTGGTCTGCTTCGCTCGGTTCGAAATCCGGGACGGAACCCAAGCTGATCGGCTCCAGTTGGATCCGAAGCCGCCGCGGCGCTGGACGGTCCGCCATCGCAATGGCGCGAATTTGAGCGATTGCCTAAGGCGCTATAGTCTGGCGGGGCGGGAATCAAGCAAACATTGGTATTGAGAGCTGTTGGCCCCGCGTGCTCAGCAGCCGTGAACAGTTTATCCAGCACAGTTTTTTCGGGTCCATCGCCCGAATGCTCCTGCGGATCAGATTCATACTCTCGGTTAACAAACGAACGACGACGCGCCGGGTGGCCGCGCCGTGGAAGGCCGTATGCCAGCGGGCCGCCGGCGATGCGGCCGTTGCTCCCTGCCGGGCCCCACGACTATATGGGGCGTCGTCGCGCCGGCACGAGGGGCGGGGGTCCGCCGGAAGATCGCCCGGGACTTCGGCTGGCGTCGTCGCACCGAACGGCCGACATCAATTCGCCGATAATCGAACCGCAATTTCCCGGGCCAATCGAAGCGGCCTCGGAGCACCTGCCCGCAAGGCAGCCTTGCCGGAAACAGGCACGCCACACTCAGTTCAGTTCCTCTGCAGAATGGAGTTTCCCGATGCGCACGCCGATCGCCGCCGCCGTCGTCCTTCTCGCCGGAGGCTCGGGGGCCGCCGCGGAAACGGTCGCCGCGGCGTCCCGCATCGATGCGGTGACCGTGTTCCCGTCCGGCGCCGAGATCGTGCGCACCGCACGTGTGACGATCGCCAAGGGCGAGCACACGGTCGTGTTCGCCAACCTGCCGGCCGAGGCGGTCGCAAGCTCGATCCGTGTCGACGGCAAGTCGGCGCAGCCGCTCGAACTCGGAGCGGTCGATAGCCGGCGGCTCTTTCTCTCCGAGCAGGAGAGTGCCAAGACCGAAGCCGAGCGCAAACGCCTCGAAGCCGAGATCGAGACGTTCGAGGATCAGCGCAGTATCGCGGAAGCGCGTGTCGCGGCAGCCGATGTGCAGAAGAGCCTCGTCGGCAATCTCGCGAACCTGCCGAACCGCCCGCCGCTGCCGGCCGGCACGGCGCCTGCCCGCGACGACTGGGCTTCGATTCTCGCGCTGATGGGGACGAGCCTGCGCGACATCGCCAAGGCGCGCATCGATGCCGAGGTCGAGATGCGCACGCTGGACCGCCGCCTCACCGACCTGCGTAACGAGCTGGCGCGCCTGGCGCCTAGCCAGGAGGAGCGGACCGAGGTCAAGATCGCCGTCAAGGCCGAGCAGCCGCTCGAGGCCGACCTCACCGTCCGCTATCAGGTCGCGAGCGCATCCTGGTCGCCGAGCTACGATGCGCGCCTCGCCACAGGCTCGAAAACGAAGGGCCCGGCCCTCGAGCTCACTCGGCGTGCCACCATCACCCAGCAGACCGGTGAAGCTTGGGACGACGTCGCGATCCAGCTCGCTACGGCCCGCCCGACCGCGGGCACCGCCGCTCCCCAACTAGGCACGATCAGCGTCGATTTCTTCGAGCCGCGGCCGGTGCCGATGGCGGCACCGGCGTCGCGCGCCATTCGACAGATGGCGGATGGCGCCGCGCCTCCGCCGGCTCCCGAAGCAGCGGTTGCGCTGGAGGCGGCCCCCGCCGCGGCGAAGATGCGGTTGGGGACGCGGGCCCTTGCAGAGGCCGAGGTGGCGCCGTTCCAGACCACCTATCTCGTTTCGGGGCGCGCCAGCGTCTCCACCACCGGCGAGCCGAAAAGCCTGGACCTCAAAATCGATCGCTTCGAGCCGCAGCTCCTCGCCCGCACTGTGCCAAAACGCGATGCCAAGGCGTATCTCTACGCCAAGGTCGATATTCCCCGCGGCTCGCCGATGCTGCCGGGGCCGGTGCC
>CALMPK010000414.1 GCA_937873575.1 uncultured Hyphomicrobiaceae bacterium | reverse complement strand
TCGCCGCGCAGACCGCCAAGCAGGTGATCGTGCAGAAGGTGCGCGAGGCCGAGCGTGACCGCCAGTTCGCGGAATACAAGGACCGCGTCGGCGAGATTTCCAACGGTACCGTCAAGCGCGTCGAGTACGGCAACGTGATCGTCGATCTCGGCAAGGCCGAAGGCATCATCCGCCGCGATGAGATGATCCCGCGCGAGAACGTGCGCTTCGGCGATCGCATCCGCGCCTTCATCTATAATGTCGAGCGCACGCAGCGCGGCCCGCAGATCTTCCTGTCGCGCACGCGGCCCGAGTTCATGGCCCGCCTGTTCGCGCAGGAAGTGCCGGAGATCTACGACGGCGTCGTCGAGATCAAGTCGGTGGCCCGCGACCCGGGCAGCCGCGCGAAAATCGCCGTGATTTCGAAGGATTCCTCGATCGATCCGGTCGGCGCCTGCGTCGGCATGCGCGGCGCCCGCGTTCAGGCGGTCGTCAACGAGCTGCAGAACGAGAAGATCGACATCATCCAGTGGCGTCCGGATGCCGCCGAGTTCATCGTCAACGCGCTGGCGCCCGCCGAGGTGACGAAGGTCGTTCTCGACGAGGATTCCAACCGCATCGAGGTCGTCGTTCCCGAGACCCAGCTTTCGCTGGCCATCGGCCGCCGCGGCCAGAACGTGCGTCTCGCCTCGCAGCTCACCGGCTGGGATATCGACATCCTGACCGAGCAGGAGGAAAGCGAGCGCCGCCAGAAGGAATTCGCCGAGCGCACGCAGATGTTCATGGAGGCGCTGGACGTCGACGAGGTCATCGCCCAGCTCCTCGTCACCGAGGGCTTCGCGTCGGTCGAGGAAGTCGCCTACGTCGATCCCGACGAGATTTCGCAGATCGAAGGCTTCGACGAGGGCACGGCCGAGGAAATTCAAAACCGCGCCCGCGAGGCTCTCGAGAAGATCGAGGTCGAGCGCGATGCCCGGCGCCGTGAACTCGGCGTCGCCGACGAGGTCGCCTCCATCCAGGGCGTGACGACGGCGATGATGGTCGCGTTCGGCGAGCGCGGGTTGAAGACGGTCGAGGACATCGCCGACTGCGCCACCGACGATCTCGTCGGCTGGACCGAGCGGCCGAAGGAGAAGGGTTCCGATCCGGTGCGCCACAAGGGCGTTCTGGATGGCTTCGAGATCAGCCGCAAGGACGCCGAGGACATCATCATGTCCGCCCGCGTCGTCGCCGGCTGGATCACGGCGGAAGATCTGGCGGCGGCGCAGGCCGACGCCGAAGCGGATGCCGAAAACATTGAAGGTGAGGCGGAGGCCGCAGGGGCCGACGCCGCGGTGCCGGATGGCGCCGGCGAGAAGCAGGTTTAAGGCCCGGATATGGGCCAGGAGAGACACAGCGCGTGGCACGCCAACGATCGGCAGATCGTTCGACCGCTCGAGCGGTCGCGGCAGAGCTGGAGGGTAGCCTCCGGCTTTGTGCGGCAACGCGCGTCTCGCGTTCTCCCGACGAGCTGATCCGTTTCGTCGAGGGTCCCGATGGCGGTATCGTGCCTGATCTGGCGCGGCGGCTGCCGGGGCGCGGCGTCTGGGTCGGCGCGGACAGGGAGAGCATCGGCCTCGCGGTTCGCGCCAAGGCGTTCGCGCGAAGCCTGAAGGGACCGGTCGCGGTGCCGGCGGATCTGCCCGAGCAGGTGGACCGGCTGCTGGAGCGGCGGCTCTGCGACGCGCTCGCGCTCGCCAACAAGGCCGGTCTCGTGCTGACCGGATTCGAGAAAATCGACCGAAAGCTCGCGTCCGGCAGCGTCTACGCGCTGGTGCATGGCAGCGATGCCGCAGAGGGCGGCCGCGACAAGCTCGACCGGAAATTCCTCGTCGTTTCCGCTCATCCGGATGCGGCAGAACGTATCATTACGCTCTTGAAGATAGAGCAAATGAGCTTGGCCATCGGTCGGTCAAATGTGGTACATGCTGCCCTCATCAAGGGCGGAGCGACGGAACGCTTTATGGTCGAGGCTGGGCGCCTGCAGCGCTACCGGTCAGGCCTTGGGCGTTCCGCAATCGATGAGATCCCGCCAATTTCGACGCTTGAAACGGAAACAGAATGACGGAAACCAAGGACGACAAGACGACGCGCGGGGGCGGCACCGGCGGAGCCGGCGGCAGGAAGCCGCTCAGTCTCGCGCGGACGGTCGAGTCCGGCCACGTGCGGCAGAATTTCAGCCATGGCCGCTCGAAATCCGTCGTCGTCGAGAAGCGCAAGACGCGCAAGCTGGCGACGCCCGGCGAGGCCGATAAGGCACACGAGGCCGCCGAGCCCGCGAGCGCCGCGCCGCAGCAGCGCGCTCCAGCTCGCCCGCCATCCCGTCCCGGCGCCCCGTCGGCACCTGCCGCGGTCCGTAACCTTTCGAGCGAGGAGCTCGAGAGCCGCGCCCGCGCTCTCGCCGCCGCGCGTGTCCGCGACGCGGAGGAGCAGAGCCGCGCCGAGGAGGAAGCCGCACAGGCCAAGATCGAGGCGGAAAGTGCGCCTGTCGCCGAGGCTCCTGCCGCGCCGGCGCCCGCAGCCGCCGAGCCCGCCGCTGCGCCCGTAGCAGCGTCTGCCCCGGCTCCGGTGGCGACGACCGCGGAGGCGCCGTCGCAGGCCGCAGCTCCGGCACCGTCGCCCGCTCCGGCCGCGACGCCCGCACCGACCGCGCCCGCCGCGGCTCATCAGCCGTCGGCACGTCCGTCGTCGGGTGCTCCGGGTCGTCCGCCCGCTCGCCACGATGGTCCTTCAGGACGTTCCGGCCCGCCGCGCGAGCAGCGCGAGGGTGGCGGTTACGCTGGCCGTACCGAGGGCCGGTCCGATGCTGGCCGCTCCGATTATCAGCGCTCCGACGCCGGCCGCCGGCCGGGCGGAGCGGGTGGCCGCCCGAGTGGCACGTCGAGCTACAACCCGGCGCTCATGCCGCGCGAAGGCGGCAGGCCGAAAGAGATCATGCTGCCGGCGACGCAGCGCCGCGCACCGCCCAAGCCCGAGCCCGCGAGCGAGGCGCTCGAGCCGCCGAAGCGCGCTCCGCGTCCGGCGACGGGCGCGCCCGTCGAGGCGACGGAGGACGATGACGCACGTGGCGTGAAGCGCGGCGGCGGCAAGGTCGCCCGTCCGGCGACCAAGGTCGCCGACGAGCGCCGCGAGCGCATCAAGCTCACCATCAACAACGCCTTCGACGAGAAGCAGCGCGAGCGCTCTCTCGCCTCACTCAAGCGCAAGCGCGAGCGTGAGAAGCTGAAGGCCATGGGAATTGCCCAGTCGAGGGAGAAGATCACGCGCGAAGTCGTCATTCCCGAGGTCATCACCATCGCCGAGCTGGCGAACCGCATGGCCGAGCGTGCCGTCGATGTCATCAAGTACCTGATGAAACAAGGCGCGATGCACAAGATCAACGACGTGATCGACGCCGACATGGCTGAGCTCATCGTCTCGGAGTTCGGTCACTCGCCGAAGCGGGTGTCGGAGGCCGACGTCGAGGAGGGCTTCATCGGCAAGGAGGACGCCGAGGAGACGCGCGTCGCGCGTGCGCCGGTCGTCACCATCATGGGCCACGTCGACCACGGCAAGACCTCGCTGCTCGACGCGATCCGCAAGGCCAACGTTGTGGCGGGCGAGGCCGGCGGCATCACCCAGCACATCGGCGCCTATCAGGTGCTGACGCCGGGTGGCGACAAGGTCACGTTCATCGATACGCCGGGCCACGAGGCGTTCACCGCCATGCGTGCCCGCGGAGCCAAGGTGACGGACATCGTGGTGCTCGTGGTGGCGGCCGACGACGGCGTCATGCCGCAGACGGTGGAAGCCATCAACCACGCCAAGGCGGCGGGTGTTCCGATCATCGTCGCGATCAACAAGATCGACAAGCCGCAGGCCGATCCCAATCGCGTCCGCACCGAGCTGCTGCAACACGAGATCGTGGTCGAGAGCATGTCGGGCGATACGCTCGAGGTCGAGGTCTCGGCGTTGAAGCGCCTCAACCTCGACAAACTGCTCGAGGCGATCAACCTGCAGGCCGAAATTCTCGCGCTCACCGCCAACTCGGAGCGTTCCGCCGAAGGCATCGTCATCGAGGCGAAGCTCGAGCGCGGCCGCGGTCCGGTCGGCACGGTGCTCGTGCAGCGTGGCACGCTCAAGGTCGGCGACATCATCGTCGCCGGCTCGTCGTGGGGCCGCGTTCGCGCGCTCATCGGCGATCAGGGCGACAACGTCGCGAGCGCCGGCCCGTCCGTGCCGGTCGAGGTGCTCGGCTTCGACTCCGCTCCCGAGGCGGGCGACCCGTTCGCCGTGGTCGAGAGCGAGGCCCGCGCCCGCGAGATCACCGACTATCGCGTCCGCAAGCGGCGCGAGACGCTCGGCTCCGCCGGCACGCCGCGCACCCTCGAGCAGATGATGCAGACGCTCAAGGACGCGGCTGGCAAGCGCGAGTTCACGCTGCTCATCAAGGGCGACGTGCAGGGCTCGGTCGAAGCCATCGCCGGTGCGCTGAAGAAGCTCGGCAATGACGAGGTCGAGGCGCGCATCGTTCACTCGGGCGTCGGTGGCATCACCGAATCCGACGTGGCGCTGGCCAACGCCTCGAAGTCTGTGATCGTCGGCAGCGTGCTCTGCACGACGCCGAGCAGGCGTTGC
>CALMPK010000413.1 GCA_937873575.1 uncultured Hyphomicrobiaceae bacterium | reverse complement strand
TCGCCGCGGCGACCCTGGACGGGGCGGGCCCCGCCGGCGCTTCCGGCGGACCGCCGCCGCTCGCGCCGGTGCCCGAGCCGCTGTTCCCCGCCGTCGTCAACATCTCGACGACGCAGACCGCGAAAGGCCCGCAGGGTCTGCCGCTGCCTGACATTCCGAAAGGCTCGCCGTTCGAGGACCTGTTCGACGACTTCTTCAATCGCCGCAACGGCGCGCCCGCGCCGCGCACGTTCTCTTCCCTCGGCTCCGGTTTCGTCATCGACGGCAAGGAAGGCCTCGTCGTCACCAACAATCACGTCATCGCCGATGCCGACGAGATCGTGGTCAACTTTCATGATGGCTCGAAGCTCAAGGTCGAGAAAGTACTTGGCCGCGACGCCAAGAGCGATCTCGCGCTGCTGAAGGTCAACCCGCCGAAGCCGATACCCGACGTGCGGTTCGGCTCCTCGGAAAGTCTCCAGGTGGGCGATTGGGTGATGGCCATCGGTAACCCGTTCGGGCTCGGCGGAACGCTGACCGTCGGCATCATCTCGGCGAAGCAGCGCGACATCAATTCGGGTCCCTACGACGATTATCTGCAGACCGATGCAGCGATCAATCGCGGTAACTCCGGCGGCCCGCTGTTCAACATGGATGGCGAAGTCATCGGCGTGAACACGGCCATCATTTCGCCGACCGGCGGCTCGATCGGCATCGGTTTCTCTATTCCGTCCGACACGGCGCAGAACGTCGTCGATCAGTTACGCAAGTACGGCGAGACGCGGCGCGGCTGGCTCGGTGTCAATCTGCAGACGGTCGGCGAGGACATCGCCGAGACGCTCGGCGTACCGGAGAACATGGGGGCGCTGGTCGCATCCGTGACGCCGGAAGGTCCAGCGGCAAAGGGCGGCATTCTCGCCGGAGATCTCATCGTCAAGTTCGACGGCAAGGCCGTGGCGAACATGCGCGGCCTGCCGCGTCTCGTCGCACAGACGCAGATCGGCAAGCGGGTCGAGGTCGAGGCCCTGCGCAATGGCAAGACCGTTCGCGTGATGGTGGAAATCGGTCGGTTGATGGACGACGCGCCCGAGGTGCCGAAGCCGGCGGTGCAGCCGCCGCAGAGCGGCCCGCCGCCTTCGCGAGAGCTGCTCGGGATGACGCTTTCCCCGTTGACGGACGAGCTGCGCAAGCTCCACAAGCTGGACAAGAAGGTGGTCGGCGTCGTCGTCACCGATGTCGAGGGAACGAGCCCGGCCGCACAGAAGAGCATCAAGCCCGGCGACGTCATCGTCGAGGTGGCGCAGGATCAGGTCACTGTGCCGGAAGACGTGGCGCGCAGCGTCGATAAGGTGAAGAAGTCTGGGCGCAAGGCGGTGCTGCTGCGCATCGAAGGCGCCAATGGCGATCTGCGCTTCGTCGCGGTGCCGCTCGGCTGAGCTGCCTCGCGCACCATTCCCATGGGCACCGGCTTCGGCCGGTGTAGCCATTTCATGCAACTTCAAACGAACCGGAGGTGATCCGCGTGTCTAAGGGTCACGGTCTCATCGAAACGATCCTCGGCAGTCTGGTGCCGGTGCACTCGGACGGCCACAAGTTCATCGCGGTTGCCGCGCTCGCTGCCCTGCTGTTCTTCCTGCTGTGGCCCCCGCTCGGCTGGGTGCTGGTGGTGGTTGCGCTCTACATCGCTTATTTCTTCCGCGATCCGCCGCGTGCGACGCCCGTGCGCGATGGGCTCGTCATCGCGCCGGCAGACGGCGAGATCTCGCATGTGGAGCTGGTGCAGCCGCCGATGGAGCTCGGGCTCGGCCAGGGGCAGCGCGTCCGCATCTCGACGTTTCTCTCCGTGTTCGACGTCCACATCAACCGCGCGCCGATGGCGGGCCGCATCCTGCGGTCGATCTACGTGCCGGGGGCGTTCATCAACGCCGCCGCCGACAAGGCGAGTGAGGAGAACGAGCGCCGCTCGCTCGTCATACAAACGCCGGCCGGCGACGAGGTGGCGGTGGTGCAGATCGCGGGCCTGATCGCGCGGCGCATCGTGACGTTCTCGCAGGAGGGCGACACGGTCGGCGTGGGCCAGCGTTTCGGGCTGATCCGCTTCGGCTCGCGCGTCGACGTCTATCTGCCGCCGGGGCGCACGGCGCTTGTGGCGGTTGGCCAGCGAGCGGTGGCGGGCGAGACGGTGTTCGCCGATTTCCAGTCGAGTGAGCCCGAGCGCGAAGCGCGAAAAGGCTGAAGCGAGCGCGAAGCGCGAAAAGGCTGAAGCGAGAGCGCTTTGCGAATGAATCGATTGCGCGCGGCGCAATCGGTCAGGAACGAACGCGGCCCTCCGGTTTGCCGGCACCGGTCATGCGCAAGCCTGGCGTCGTAACCGCTACGCGGCGGCGGGGCTCGCTCCCGCCCCGTTCGGGTGTATAACGGCGCTTCGGGCGGCCGGTCGGGGCCGGCCATGCCAAGGCGGAGACATCTGATGGACCCCGTGGTTCCGAGACTCGAGAAGGAAGAGCGCCGCCGCCGCGGCCGCCTGATGTTCCGCCACCGCCGCATCCCGGTGCGGATGATGGTGCCGAACTTCTTCACGCTGCTCGGGCTCTGCGCCGGCCTCACCTCCATCCGCATGTCGATCGAGGGGCGCTATGAGCTGGCGCTGGCGGCGATCGTTTTCGCCGCCCTGCTGGACGGCATCGATGGCCGCGTGGCGCGCCTCCTCAAGGCGTCGTCGCGCTTCGGTGCCGAACTCGACAGCCTCGCCGATTTCGTCAACTTCGGCGTCGCGCCCGCCGTAATGATCTTCACGTGGGGCCTCGGCGACACGAAGAGCATCGGCTGGATCGCGGTGATGATCTTCGCGCTCGCCTCCGCGCTGCGCCTCGCCCGGTTCAACGTGATGATCGACGAGGACAAGCCGAAATGGCAGTCCAACTACTTCCCCGGCATGCCGACGCCGGCCGCCGCGATCGTCGTTCTGCTGCCGATCTATCTCGCCCATCTCGGCCTTGACCTGCGCGACGCGCGCTGGATGAAGAACATCATCCTCGCCTATACGCTGCTGATCGCGTTCCTGATGGTCTCCAACATCCCGACCTTCTCGGGCAAGCTGATGGGCGAGCGCATCTCGCGTGAATGGGTGCTGCCGATCTTCATGGTCGCGGTGCTCTACGTGGCGATGCTCGTGACCTATCCCAACGAGACCCTGGCGGGGACGACGCTGTTCTATCTCGCGATGATCCCGTTCGGATGGCGCAGGTTCCAGAAGCGCCTGGCAGCGGACGAGAGCGTCGCCGCCGAGGCGGAGGCCGCACGATCGGGTAGCGGCGAGGCCGCATCGGGTGTGGCAGGGGCTCCGGCCGGCGCGCCGACGGGCAGCACTTCGCCCGCGGACACGGCAGGCGAGACAGGCTCCAAGCCTCGGATTGTCGAGCTGCGGCCGAACGAGCCACGCGGCTGAGGGCGCCGTCGCTCGCCCAGGCCCCACGCTGGTTCACGGGACTGACTGGCCGCCGGCTGGCGAGCGAAGCGATCGGGCAGATCGCCGCTATTTCGTTTCCTCCGCCGCGCGATGGTAGATGTCATCGGTGCGGATGATGTCGTCCTCGCCGAGATACGTGCCGATCTGCACTTCGATGATCTCGAGCGGAACCTTGCCGGGGTTCTCGAGCCGGTGCCACTGCGTCGCGAAGATGTAGACGCTCTCGTTTTCCCGCACGAGTTTCGGCGTGCCGCCGATCTCCACCAGCGCGGTGCCCTGCACGACGATCCAGTGCTCGGAGCGATGGTGGTGCATCTGCATCGACAGTTTGCCACCGGGCTTCACGTGCAGCAGCTTGACCTGGAAGCGGGGCCCGAGCGACAGGGTCTCGAAAAAGCCCCACGGGCGGAAGTTGCGCAGGTGCTGCTCCTGCTCCTTCCGGTTCAATCCCTTGAGCCGCTGTACGACCTTTGAAACGTCCTGCGCGCGGCCGCGGTCGGCAACGAGCAGCGCGTCAGGCGTGTCGACGATGATGAGATTGTCGACGCCGATGGTCGCGACCAGGGATTTCTCCGAGTGCACGTAGGTGTTGGTGGTGTCCTCGAGCACCGTCGCGCCGTGCGCGTAATTGCCGGCCTCGTCATGCGGAGCGATGTCCCAGAGCGACGACCACGAGCCGACGTCGTTCCAGCCGACATCGATCGGCAGCATCGCCGCCTTGTCGGTCTTCTCCATGACGGCGTAATCGATCGAGATCGCAGGCGCCTTGGCGAAGGACGCACGGTCGAGGCGTTCGAAACCGAGATCTTCCGCGCGGTTGGCATAGGCGGCGCGGGCGGCGGCGAGAACTTCCGGCGCAAGCCGGGCCATCTCGTCGAGCAAGGTGCGGGCGGACAGCACGAAGATGCCGCTGTTCCAGAAATATTCGCCCGTGGCGATGTAGTGCTCGGCCTTCGCGCGGTCTGGCTTTTCGGTGAAGGCGGAGACCGTGAAGGCGCGTCCGGCGAAGCCGCCGACGTCGCCGCCTTTGCGGATGTAGCCGTAGCCGGTGTTGGGCTCGGACGGCACGATGCCGAACAGGACGAGGCGGCCCGTCGCCGCCACCTCCGTTGCCCGCCGCACAGCGTCGAGGAAGCGCGCCTCGTCCTTGATGACGTGATCGGACGGCATCACGGCGATGATGGCATCGGGTGTTTCGGCGACGGCCGCAAGGGCCGCAACCGCGATGGCCGGCGCAGTGTTGCGGGCGACCGGCTCGAGGATGATCGACTTGGCCTTCAGGTCCGCGCGCTCCAGCTCATCGCGCACGAGGAAGCGGTGGTCGTTGTTGGCGAGCAGGATCGGGGAAGCGAAACCCTTGGCGGCCGAGAGCCGCTTGAGCGTCGAACCGAGAAAGCTCGTGCCGCGCCCGTTGAAGAAGCTGATGAACTGCTTGGGATAGAGCGCGCGGGAGAGTGGCCACAGTCTCGTTCCGGAACCGCCCGAGAGGATGACGGGGTAGACCTGAGTGCGGTCGCTCATCGCGGGCTCCATCTAACGCTACTCCGAGTGGCGATCGGCCACGCGGCCTCGGGTAGGATCGGCGCGAGGCCGAAACCTTCGGGCTATCGGGCGATCGATGCGGGCGATGGAGGCGTCACGCGCTTCCTTCGCGATCGTTCGCACCTGAAGCCCACGGCTCAGGGCGCCATCGACGACGATGGTGCAAATACAACGTGCCATCCCGGTCGATATCGCTCTACCGCGTAGTTATGGCACAGGATTGTTTATGTCGTGTTCCCTCCCCCATCGGCACCAATGGAATAGGGAGGTCGGGCGTTGGAGGGGCATCCGCAGCGCAAAGGACGGACGCACCTTCGAAAGTGTTGCTCGCGATGAGGGCGCGCGCGTTCGTCGGACGCCCTCATCGGGTATCGCGTCAGCGCTGGCGCTGCATCAGGCGGTCGCGCAGCGAGCGCAGGGTCTGGCTTCCGGCGGGATCGCCGTCGCCCGCCGGAGGTGGTGGCGGGGTTGGCGTGTCGCGGCGGAGCATCGAGCCGGCGGGACGGGGTGAAGACGGCGTGGCGAGCTCTCGGCGGACCGGGGTGCTGGTCGCAGCGGTGCGCGCCGGGGCAAGTGCCGGAGTTTCGCCGCCGGGCCGGGCGCTCGGTGCATAGGTATCGCTGGAGCCCGTCCGCAATGGTGCAGGCTCGTGCATCTGCCGCTGCGGTGCGGGTGCATGGGCGGGTGCCGACATTGCGGCGGCGGACGCGGCGAACGACCCGTTGTGTTCGTCGTTCACGGGGCGCGGCTCGTAATGGCGCGGTGCGCTCGGCGGGCTCATGTGGCCGAAGTCCTCGTCGCGATGTTCGCGGCGCGCCTCGCTTCCGAGCACGGCGTCGGCCATCATGGCGATGGACTGGTCTTGTTCGTCGGTCGAAGCTCCCGACGAGCGCCAGCGCTCGACGATCTGCTCGAGGAAGCCCTCGTCGCCGACCGACTTCTGCCAGCGATCCGTGAACTTGGCGCTCGACGAACGCGGCATCGCCGACTTCGGCAGTTCGTCGAAGCGGATACGCACGGGCAGTGTCACGCCGTCGCCAAATGCGATGGCCTCACGCTGGCCGAGTGCGGAAAGGAACTCGAGCAGACCCGAGCCGGTGTCGGAGATGGCCGATTGCACGATCGACTGGTCGCGGTCGTTCGACATGCGCAGGGCGAAAACCGTGTTGCACTGGGACAGGATCGTCGGATCGATCTCCGCCGGACGCTGCGTCACGATGCACAGCGATGCACCGTACTTGCGGCCCTCCTTGGCGATCTTGGCGATCGAGCGCTTGCACGGTTCGAAGCCGGCCGAAGGGTTCGCGGGGACGTAGCGGTGGGCTTCCTCGCAGACGATGGTGACAGGCACCTGCCCCTCGCTCCACAGAGCGAAGTCGAATGTCATGCGGCAGAGAACCGAGACGACGACGTTGACGATCTCGGTCGGGATGCCGGTGAGTTCGAGGATGGTGATCGGCCGCTGGTTGACGGGCACGCGGAAGATGCGCCCCAGAACCTGCGTCATGCTGTCGTAGACGGTGAGCGAGCCGAACATGAAACCGTAGCGGCTGTCCTGCGAGATGGCGTCGATGCGCTGCTTGAGAACGCGGAAGGGCGAGAGATCGCGCTTGTTCTCGAGCTTGCCCATCCGATCGTCGATCAGGCCCGTGAGGTCCGAGATTCGGTAGGGCACAGGCGTGTCGACCGTGTAGCGGCCGTGATCGATGACGCCGCGGCGGAGGTTGCCGTTCTGCTGGGCGCGGCCGCCCGAGTAGCGCGACTTGGCGATCGGGATCAGTTCCTGGAGGATCTCGATCTCGGCCTTGCGCTCCGCGTCGCCGATCAGGACCTCGACGATCTCCTCGAACGTAAGCAGCCAGAACGGCAGGTGCATGTTGCGCGGGCTGATGACCTCGGCCCACTCGGGGAACGCCGTGGCGTACTCGTTGTGGGGATCGAGCAGAACGATATGCGCCGCCGGATTCTTGTCGAGGATCGCGCGGAGGATCAGTGCCGTGGTGCACGACTTGCCGGTGCCGGTCGTGCCGAGGATGGCGAAGTGCTTGCCGAGCAGGTCATCGACGCGGACCATCGCCGGAATGGAGCTGTCCTGGCGGATACAGCCGACGCGCACGGATTTCTGCATGTCGCCGCAAAACGCGATGGTGAGCTCGCTCTTGTTGGCGATGCGCACGCGGTCACCGAGCGCGGGATAGATGGTGACGCCGCGATTGAACGTCTGCGCCTTTCCGTCGGCCGCTTTCCAGAGTTCACCGACGAGGCCGAGTTCCGCGATCCAGATTTCCGAGTCGCCCTCGCGTTGTGCCGGAACGGGTACGCTCAAGGCGGAGACGATCGCCAGGACGACGGTGTTGTGCGTGTCGATGGCGAGCAGCGTGCCCATCTCGGGCCGGTGCAACTGCTTGCGGCCGCTCGAATCGATTTTCCCATCGAGCAGCAGGATCGCTTTGGCGCCCGTCACGGAGACGATGCGGCCGATCGTGATGTCGGTGTCGTTGGGGTGCGACCAGGAGTGCGGGTGCATATCCGGAGCTTTCAACAACGGCCGTGTCAGCGTTTAAGTCGTCGGGTTTTTTGCGCCAGTCTCAGGGATTGAGTTCGCCAAAGATCATGTCGCGGCACTTGGTGGCCGAAACGTCGTGGCGAGACGGCAGCAGGATGGTCACTACCGTGCCCTCGCTCTTTCGGCTCTGGATGTCGATCCGCCCGCCGTGCAGATCGACAAGCGCGCGAGCGATCGGCAGGCCGAGGCCGGTGCCTTCGCGCCAGCGCGTGCGACCGCCGTCGACCTGACCGAACGGTGTCAAAGCGACGTTGATCTCCTCGTCGGACATTCCAACTCCGCTATCGGAAACGGTCACGGCGACGGCGCCCTCGGTCGTGGCGGTGCCCTCGATGAGGACCCGGCCGCCGTTCGGCGTGAATTTGATGGCGTTGGAGATCACATTGCAGATGGCCTGGCGAAGCTTCGTGCTGTCGCCGCGCACCGGCGGGAGCGGCGCCGCGACCGAAAGTTCGAGCAGGACACCTGCGTCGAACGCCTGCTTCTGGAAGGACGTGCGGCAGTGGCGCAGGATCTCGTCGATGCTCGTCTCGCGCGCGTCGATACTGAACTTGCCGCTCTGGATCTTGGAAATGTCCAGGATGTCGTTGATGACGGAGAGCAGGTGACCGGCGCTGTCGTTGATGAGTGTCGCGTACTCGACGATCTCTTCCTGCGGCAGGCGCCGCCGGTCGTGCTCGGAGAGGATCTTCGAAAAGCCGATGATCGTGTTGAGCGGGGTCCTGAGCTCGTGGCTCATGTTGGCGATGAACTCGGACTTCACCCGGTTCGCGAGTTCGGTTTCGAGGCGCGCTGTGTGCTCGGCCGTGCGGGTGCGCTGGCGCAGAACGGCGTCACCCAGCAGCGCCGAGTATTCGCTCATCAGTGACTTGGTTTTGCCCTTGCCGAAGGCGTCATTGATCATCGCGTGGACAGCCCGTTTGCGGGTTCGACAAGCAAGACTTTAATGGCGAAGGTATAACTTGCAGTTAATCGGAGGTGCCGATCGGCGCTGATCGATATCGGCGAGGTGCCAAGGGGGTGCGCGGCAAGCGCATGATTTAACTAAGTAAAGTTTCGACGCTCGCCGCGTTGCCGGTTGGTCCGAACGCGAATCTTTGTACGGATCGAATGTCCTCGGACGCGGTCGGTGCCGACTTTCGGTCGGCGGGCGCCGGATCGAACAGTGTTCGCAATCGACGTCGCAGTCGCGACAGCGCTGGACGAGTGATCGGCAAATCTGTTTGGGTGACGCTCGGGATCGGGAATGCCCGAGATGGGACCGGGAGGGGGAAGAATGCGCCGGCGCGCACTCGTGACCGTCTGCGTGGCGGCGCTTCAGGCGTCGCTTGCAGGGGCCGTGGTCGCGGAGCCTTCCATCGGCCAGTTCGAGCTCAAGGATCTCGAGGCGGAGCCGGGCGAGATCGAGTTCCAAAGTCAGAACGCTTGGAGCTTCGGCAGTCCGCGCCGCCGTTTCACCGAGGAGGCTCCGGGCGCGTTCGTCTACGACGATAACTCGGCGACGAAACAGCGCCATGCGCTCGAGATCGAGATGACATTGACGCGCTGGTTCCGCACTCGTATCGGCATCGAATACGAGAAAGAGCGCCTCGAGGACCCGCCGTCCCCTGCGCTCGCGGATGCCTACGCACCTCTCGAGCTGACGGAGGTGGCACTCGAAGGTGTCGTGATCCTGAGGCACGTTCCGGAAGGCGGCGTCGGTTTCGGCCTGCTCACCGAGTTCGAGCATCCGCTCGGACGTGGCGAAATGAACTCGATCCTGTTCGGCCCCATCATCGGTACCAAGAGCGGGCCTTGGTCGGCGCTGCTCAACGTCATGTTCGTGCACAAGTTCGGCTCGGGCGAGACGACGGCCGACGGCCTGGAGCGTGACGACAAGTGGGATCTCGCCTACGCCACGCAACTCAAATACACCTTCGATCCGCAGTGGGCGCTCGCACTCGAAGCCTACGGCACGTTCGATCGGCTGGGGCACACCGGTGAGCCGGGCGAGGGTGCCCTGGCGTTCGGCGATCACGATCAGCACCGCATGGGGCCGATCGCCTATTACACTTGGCGCAAGGGCGAGGGCCGGCCGGCGCAGGGACTCGGGCGGCTTCCGGCCGGTGGCCTCGACGACGATGACGCCAAGCCGGGAAGTGGCGGCGAGAAGGACGACGATGTCACGGTGACACTCGGCACCGGGCTTCTGTTCGGTCTCAACGGCAACACGCCGGATGCGACGCTCAAAGCAAGCCTCGAAGTCGAATTCTGATGCGGTTCCGAAAAGCTGAAGGCCGCCCTTCCGGGCGGCCTTCGTCGTGTCGGCATCCTGCTGAGCGCGGGCTCAGAACGTTACCTTCACGCCGCCATAGATCGCGACCGGCGTGGCGGGCACGATCGACCGGGAATCGGTGAAGGTGAAACCCGGCGCAACCACGTCTCCCGGCGCTTCGCCGGCATCGAACAGGGTTCCGAAGAGACCATACTTCCTGTCGAAGATGTTGTTGGCATAGGCGTAGAACTGGACGTTCTTGTTGAAGTCGAAGGACGTCGAGATGTCGACCCGCGTGTAACCGCCGAGCTTCGGCAGCAGGTTCGCGTCGTCGCCGAAGAAGTACTGCCCGGAGGTAGCGATGAGGTCGGCGCCGACCTTCCATTGCGGCGTGACGAAATAGTCGAAGCCCGTCTTGAAGCGGTGGTTGGGGATGCCAGGGATGTTGTCGCCGGGCCGAACCTGGATGCAGGTATCCTCGTCCACAGCGACGCAATCAGCGCCGAGCGGATGCGCCGGCGAGGAGAATTCGTTCGCCGTCTCGTAGGTCGCCTTGACGTAGCTGTAGCTGGCGTAGGCCGAGAGAGGCCCCCAGGAATACTTGAGGCTCGCTTCGAGGCCGCGGCGCAGCGTCTCGCCGGCGTTGAAGAAGAAGCCGCGGCCCGTGGTGGACGAGGCGACGAACAGGATGTCGTCCTCGTTGGTGGTCTGGAAGAGGCCGAGGCCCCAATTGAGCCGCTGATCGCCCGAGGCGGACTTCATCTGGCCGCGCAGACCGAGCTCGTAAGTCTTCGACACGACCTGCTCGAGCGGCGGGTCGTCTGTCAGGAAGCTCTCGATGGGACACGGGTTGTCGGGGTTGGCGCAGGCGAGTTCGGCCGGCGTCGGCGCGCGGTTGGCTTCCGAATACCCGCCATAGAGCGTGATGCCAGGCACCAGCTCGTAGGTCGCGCCGACGGTCGGATTGAAGCGCTGGAACGAGTGCTGCGAGGTGATGCCGTCGAAGTCGCCGGTCAGGTCGACGAGATCGATCTTGGCGTAGTTGAAGCGGCCGCCTGCCGTGATGGTCAGGCGGTCGGTGACGTCGAAGGCATTGAGGAAGTAGAGGCCGAGGTACTTGGTATCGACGTCGACGTTGCGCGGCGCGAAGTCGTCGGGTTCGGCGAGGACGATGCCGGAGCCCGTGACGACGAAGCGGTTGCCGATGACGCCCAGCTCCGACTTGGTCTGGTAATTGACGTTGCCCTGGTCGTAGCTGGCGCCGATGATGAAGTGGTTGTTATGGCCGAAGAGCTTGCGCTTGTCGGCGCCCTGCAGCGCGAAGCCGAAGCTCTCGGAGTCGGTTCGGATGTGGTCGATCACGCCGAGCGTCGCGTCGTCGAAGTCGGCGAGGCCGAGCCGCCCCGGTCCGATCGGATTGCCGAACGCATCCTCGACCTGCTGGATCTGGTTGTTCTCGAGCTCCTCGGAGCAGAGGTTATTGGGGTCGGTGACGCCCGAAGCGTCCGCGCCTGCATTATCGGGATCGTTGATGACCTCCTCGCACTTCTCGAGGTCGGCGACGTTGCCGTCGATCACGCGCGACTTGAAGCGGCGGTAGTAGGCGAGGCCCGACAGCGTCAGCGTTTCGGACACCTTCACCGAGGCGTTGAACGACGGCATGAACACTTCGAGATCCGTCGTTTGCGGCGAGGTGTAGGTGCGGCTGCGCTCGATGGCGAGTAGCTCGACCGGCGTGGCGGCGATGGCGCCGACCTCGCTGTCGGCCATGGTCAGATTGAAGTGCGCCTCGACGCCGGACCGCTTGAAGCCGAGGTCGAGATAGGCGCGCCGGGTCTCGGCCGGCGAGAAGTCGCGCCAGCCGTCCTCCTGGATCGCTTCGCCTGCGAAGTACAACGCGAACGGTCCGCTCTGCTGACCGATCTGAACGCTGGCCTGCTTGCGCCCGAACGAGCCGAACATGGTGTCGATCTCGACGCCCTGGAACTGGAAGCCGTCCTTCATGACGACAGAGATGGCGCCGCCGATGGCGTTGAGGCCGAAGATCGGGTTGCCGGAGAGCACCGTCATGTCGGCAATGGCGTGCTTCGGCAGGATGTCCCAGTTCACGGTGTCGCCGAACACCTCGTTGATGCGCACGCCGTTCTGGTAGACCGCGAGGCCCTGCGGAAAGCCGTTGAGCGAGCCGGAGCCGAAGCCGCGGTAGTCGATCTGGGCGCGCATGTCGCTACCGGCGGCATCGTTGAGAACGATGCCAGGCACCTGCTTCTGCAGTACGTCCTGCGGCTCGGTGCTGCCCGGCTTCGTGATCTGCGCGCCCGAGACGGTGCTGACCGAGCCCGGCACCTTGCCAACGGCGATCTCTGAACCGCCAATCGGGGAAATGCGCACGATCTCGCCCTGCGTGCGGAGCTGATCCGTGGTCAGCGCGGGCGCGATGGGGCCGGTCGGCTCGACCGTCGCCGGAGCTGGCCCGGCGGCCGGAGCCGCCTGCTGCTGTGGCTTCGGTTTCGGGGCGGCGCGTGCCGCCGCCGGCTTGGGCTTCGGCTTGGTGACTTCCTGCTGCTGGATGACGACAGGCGGCAGTTCCTGCACGGCGCCGGGGCTGGGCGGCGCGGCGGCAGGGGCTGGTTGCGCTGTCGTGGCCGGTGCCGCTGGCGCAGCGGTGGAGGCCGGCGGTTGCGCCGACGTTGCGGCGGGAGCTGCTGGCGTCGCGGATGTGTTCGCCGCGGGTGGCGTCGTCACCGCGGGAGCGGGTGGCACGGCCGCCCCCTGCGGCTGCTGAGCGAAGGCGGATGCGGGGATGAGCGCCGAACCGCAAAGTCCGATGATCAGAGCTCCGGCGCGTGTTGTCTTTGTTTTCATTGTTGCCTGAATTCCCGCGAGGATTTTGGCCTGTCCGGTTATGACTGATTCGCGCGTTTCCGAAGATCGGGAAATTTTTCCCGAAAAACTCGGGATCAATTCCATAAGGCGATGATCTCCAATGGGAAAACGCGATTGCCTATTATCGATGCGGGAGCATCACGGATGCGTCAACCCGATTGACGCATTTTCTGGAGTTGCTACAGTGTAACAGTTCCGCGTTGTTGCAGACGGGCCGCAGATTGGGGCCTGGAGGCTGACCGATTCCCGGAACGGCGCGTGCTGAGGTGCGGTTGCGGTTTTGCCGTGGCTACTGATATGGGAACCGCGGCACGTCGAGGCTCGATGGTTCCATCCGCAACCCGTGTTCGCGGTCGAGCCAACGAAGATGAAAGCAGTGATGGCGCAAACGTCCATGCCCATTGCTCGTCGGTGTCGAGTGGGACGCAAAAAAAGTTCGGGAGATGTGTGTGAGGTATTCGCAAAACCCGGCCGCGCCTGGCCGTGGACGTGATGCGAGGGGCGGCGCAAGCGGTGTCGCGCGCCGGCTCGCGGGCAAGTCGAGCATGGCGATCTGTATGGCCGCGGCCCTGATGGCAGCAGGCACCTCGGCCGGCCTCGCCCAAACGGCACCTGCACCGGTCGCCGCTGCACCGCAGAGTGATGCGATCGGCGTCGAGCTCAACAAGCTCGAGCCGCTGGCGAATGGCTGCCGCGCTTACATCGTGATCGACAACGGCGGTGAGCGCACCTATTCGACCCTCAAGCTCGATCTGGTGCTGTTCCAGACCGACGGCGTGATCGGACGGCGCGTGGCGCTCGACCTGTCGCCGGTTCGGGCGCAGAAGCGCAGCGTCAAACTGTTCGATCTCGACGGCCTGAAGTGCGACGACATCGGCAGCCTGCTCATCAATGACGTGATGGACTGCAAGACATCGGGTGCCGGCGGCGCCAGCACCGACGAACCGCGTTGCCTCGAGCGGCTCAAGCTCGCCACGCGGACCAAGGTAGAACTCTCGAAGTAAGGAAGGGCCGAGCCGTGGCTCAGACCGTTGCCGAAGGTGCCAGCCACCTGTCGATGATGTCGTTGATCCTTCACGCCGACCCGGTGGTTCAGGCGGTGATGGTGATGCTCGCCGTCGCGTCGATCGCGTGCTGGGCCATCATCATCGAGAAGATCGTTCGTATCGCCGGATTACGCCGCCAGGTCGCGAGCCTCGAAGAGCTGGCGGAGGCGGGCCGTCACGATGCGCCAGCAGGCCCCGCGGGCTACGCGTCGTCCATCCTGGCCGCCGCGGAAACCGAGCGGCGCGACGGCGACCAGCGCGGCGAAGCGCTCAACAGCGTGCGTGCGCGCATCGAGCGGGCCATGCGCGGAGCGATGCGCGGCGAGCTGAAACGCGCGGAGCAGGGGCTGTCGTTCCTGGCGGCGGTTGGTGCGGCGGCGCCGTTCGGCGGCCTGTTCGGCACGGTCTGGGGCATCATGCACTCCTTCACCGCGATCGCGCAGGCGAAGGATACGAGCCTCGCCGTGGTCGCGCCCGGCATCGCGGAAGCGCTCTTTGCCACCGCGATCGGTCTCGCCGCGGCCATACCCGCCGTGATTGCCTACAACCAGATCGCCGTCGCGCTCGGCCGCGCGAGCGACCGCACGGGCGCCGCCATTGCACGCATCGCGGCTCAGTTCGCACGCCTTCACGTCGAAGCGTCCGGAAGGGGCTGACGCCATGGCCATGCAACTCGGCGGGCACATGCCCGATGAGCACGAGGATGCCGGTTACCGGCCGATGGCGGAGATCAACATCACGCCGTTCGTCGACGTGATGCTCGTGCTGCTCATCATCTTCATGGTCGCGGCGCCGCTGCTCATCCAGGGCGTGCCGGTCGATCTGCCGAGCACGTCGGCGGCGAAGCTTGCGCAAACCAAGAAGCCGATGGTCGTTACGCTCGCCGGTGACGGCAACCTCTATATCCGCGACGAGCAAGTGGCGCGTGCGGCCCTCGTCGATCGTCTGCGCGAAGTGCGCCGGGCAGAGGGCGACACGGTCGTCTACGTTCGGGCCGACAAAGCGAGCGCCTACGGCGACGTGATGGAGGTGCTCGGCCGCGTCGGCGATTCGGGTTACGCCCGCGTATCGCTGCTTTCGAAGCCGTCGCCCGCGCAGGCCGCCGCCGCGGCGGCACGGGCCGCGGTCGCGCCGTCCGCTCCGCCGGTTGGAAACTGACACCGCATGAACGTGCTCCGCACATCCGCGATCGTTCTCTCGACACTCCTTCACGGGGCGGTCGCGCTGGCGTTCGTCGACTTCAAGGGCGGTCGCTCGCTCGAGGCCGGCGAGGGCACCGACCAGCTCCGCGTCGAGCAAGGTATCGCCATCGAGGGCCTGTCACGCCTCGGCGATGCGCTGGAGACGATCGAGGCGCGCGATCCAGAGACGATCGCGGCGAGCGAAGCGGTGGCCGCGCTGCAAGAGGTGAAGGCCGCCGAGGTGCCGCCGGAGCAGCCCTCGCCGCCGGAGGTTCCGGTGACCGAGCAGGCGCCCGAGCTCAAGGATGTCGTGACCTCTCCGCTCGGCCCGGCGCAGGAGATCGTCGCGGCGACGGAGCCTCCGCCCGAGGTCGAGAAACCGCAGCCGGCCCAGGTTGCGCGCGAGGAGCAGGTGGAGCAAGTCGCCGTCATCGAGCAGCAGGCGGCGGCGAAGGGCCAGACCGGCGGCGACGCGTCGGCCTACATGGCGTATCTCGGGTCGCTGCGCACGCACGTCGAGCGGTTCAAGGTGCGGCCGCGCAACGTCAAGCGGGGCACGGTGGTCGTGAGCTTCAGCATCGATCGTGAAGGGGCGGTTCTCGATCGGACGGGGAAGACCAGCTCGGGCTACAAGGAGCTCGATCTCGCCGCGCTTTCGGCGATCGACAAAGCGGCGCCGTTCCCGAAGTTTCCCGACGCGATGACACGCGAGCGGATCGACCTCACCATCCCGTTCCAGTTCGTGACGCGCTGACGCCCGCCCGGCGGGATGGCGTGTGGGCGCCGGAACTCAGACTCGGCGGGGCAGGAAGCGCGCAGCGAAGGCGCCCTCGACCAGCGGCGGCGCACGCCGCTCGGCGGCAGCGGCTTCCTCCATCGCGACACCGAGCGCATCGCGCAGCTTCTCCAGGCCCGGCACCCGGCACATGTCGTCGTGCATGTAGGCGAGCGTTTCGCGCAGCGTCGAAAGGTCGATCTGCGGCGGGAACGGCTTGGCGCGTGGGATGCGGAACACGGGTACGCCCTCCAGTACGCAACGGTTAAAAATCCGTTGATGAAAACGGTCGATCTCGAAATTCATTCGCAAGAAAGAGGCCATTGAGCAAGCCCGCGCAGCGCCGTTTTTGCGGCCCCTCTCATGTTTTCATTCGGGGCAATGGTCCGCGTCTGCGCGCGCGTGTGCCAAAGCGGTACAGTGCGACATCGGACGCTGAGCGTCGCGTTCGACCCTTCGTTCACTATTTTCGCGGAGGATGCAGCAGTTTGGGGCGCCGGCATGAAGCTGCGTCGCCATGGCAATGCTGCATGATGCGGGGTGTAGGCGTGGGGCGTGCAGGCAAGGTACTTATCATTGTCGAGAATCTGACTGTGCCGCTCGACCGGCGCGTCTGGCAGGAAGCCCGCACGTTGCGCGACAACGGCTACACCGTCTCGGTGATCTGCCCGGTCGGTGGCCGTTACACCCAGTCCTACGAGATGCTCGAGGGCATCCACATCTTCCGCCACCCGATGCCGTTCGAGGCCGACGGCGCATTCGGCTATCTGCTCGAGTACTGCTGGGCGCTGGCGTGGGAGCTGACGCTCTCGATCCGCGTGCAGGCCAAGGTCGGCTTCGATGTCGTCCAGGCGTGCAACCCGCCGGACCTGATGTTCCTCATCGCCGGCTTCTGGAAGTACCTTTTCGGCAAGCGGTTCGTGTTCGATCACCACGACATCAACCCCGAGCTCTTCGAGGCGAAGTTCAACCGCCGCGGCTTCTTCCACAAGCTGCTGACGAAGCTCGAGCGTTGGACGTTCCGCACCGCCGACGTATCGATCGCCACCAACGAGACGTTCAAAGAAATCGCGGTGCGCCGCGGCGGCATGTCGCCGGAGCGCGTGTTTATCGTTCGCTCGATCCCCGACGTATCGCGGTTCCGCCGGGTCGAGCCGAGCACGGAATTGCGCGAAGGGCGCCGCCATCTGATCGGCTACGTCGGCATCATGGGCGCGCAGGATGGCGTCGACCTGCTGATCGAGGCCGTGGCCGAACTGGTCAATGGCCAGGGGCGCCGCGATGTCGGCTGTGTCATCGTCGGATCCGGCACGGAGCTGCCGCGTCTGCAGCGTCTCGCGGTTGAGCGCGGTGTCGCCGACCACGTGACGTTCACAGGATTCCTGTCGGGTGAGCCGCTGCTCAAGGCGTTGTCGAGTTTCGATATCGGCGTCATCCCCGATCCGAAGAACACCTACAACGACAAGATCTCGATGAACAAGGCGTTCGAGTACATGACGCTCGGCATCCCGTTCGTTCAGTTCGACCTGATGGAAGGGCGCAAGATCGCCGGTGACGCGGCGCTCTATGCGCGCGACAACTCGCCCGCCGATCTCGCCCGCCAGATCGCGCGCATCATGGACAATCCGAAGCTCGCCTCCGAGCTTGCCGCCGAAGGACGCGACCGGGCCAAGGCGCTGCTGCGCTGGGACGACGAGGCCGCGCGACTGCTTGCCGCCTATGACGTGGCGCTCGGGTCGATGTCGGGAGCGGCCGCCTCGCTCGATCCGCAGTCTGCGGCGGCGATCCAGGGCTGATCGCAATCTACGTGAGGGCCGTCGCGAGCCGTATCCCATCGTGCTTGCGGGATTGCGAGAGCGACGGCCTGCATCGCCTGTTCGCATGACCGGCCGATAGCGATTGCGCTGAGGATGTCTCAGCGGGTCGTTCGGTGCCGACGCTTCGGGCTTTCGCCTCGCCAGTGCGCGATGGATAGTGACGTGCAGCGCCCCGACGCATCAGATTCGAAGTTCACTTCGCGACACTAAGAGATCGCGAGCGCACATTCTTCAAAATGCGATGGTACTCAAGCGGCGTAGCGGACTTTGCGCGCGGCGGCGCGGGAAGCGAATGCGACCGAGATAGCGCGGTTGACTGCGGGCATGGCGACGGCAAGCACCGCGGCGATCACAGTCACCAGCAGCATTGAGGCGGCAAGTTCCACGGCAAGACCGGCCGTCGGGGACAGCGCGTAGGATTTTACGAGCAAGGCCGCGACGATAGCGGGAGCGAGAAGCACCGTGCGTTGCAGTGCCGTCGCTCCGAGGCGTACATGCGCATTTGGCCCGCGGTGCAGGAGCTGCACGGCCAGCAGGAAATAGCATAGCGACAGCAGCTCGGCGAAGGCGCCGGCCGCCGCCGCACCTTCGAGGCCGTGGCCGAGCGAGAGCGCCGTGAACGCGAAGATCACGCCGAGCGCGCGGATCGTTCCGCCGACGAGAAATGGCCGTGTGATGCCGTTGGCCATCAGCGCCATTCCGAGCGTCGCCTGGACAATTCGCATCGACCACATCACGGCAAGCCATGTGACGAGCGCTCCGAGATCCGCATAGGACGAGCCGAAGGCAAAAGCGATGAGCCCGCCTCCGGCGATTGCGAAGGTGGCGAGAAATGCCGCGGCGGCGAACACCGTCAGTTCGAGCATCAGCAGGAACCGTGCGGCGAACTGCTCGCGGTCCGCCGCGACGCTGGCGAGCAGCGCCAGCATCAGCGCGTTGGCGACCTTCGCCACGACGAGACCCGGCACCATCGTCGCCATGAAGGCGGTGGTATAGGCGGCGAGCTGCTCCATTCCCGCGAGGTGGCCGATGACGATGCGATCGCCCTGATAGACGGCGACGAGGGGGAATGCGCTCGCCCATATGGGCCAGCCGAACGTGGCGATGCGAGCGAGATAGGACCTGTCCGCCGCCAAGCGGTAAGGGCGTTCGGCGAGTGTATGCGACACCGCGACGGCAACGAGCGCTTGCGCCAGCGCGAGCCAGACCACCGCCGCGTAGCCCACGGACGCAAGCACCATGGGAACCGTGAGGGCCAATGCCACCGCCTGCGGCACCACCTCGATCAGCATCTGCGGGCGATTGTCGAGCCGGCGCTGGGCACGGCGTGCGTCGAGATGGAGAAAGCCCTTCACGAGAGGAGCGAACCCGGCGGCGGCGAAGGCCCACGCTGCATCGGGAACGGCGAAAAACCGCGCCATCGGAACGGCGGCGATGGCGATCAGTGCGAAGGTCGCGATGCCGCGCACGGCGAGTGTAAGGTGAGCGGTCGCGGTGAAGCGCGCTTCGTCGCCGTCGGCGGCCTGCACGATCAGCCGGTCGGTGCCGACGTCGCTCAGAACTTCGATCATCTGCAGCATCATCACGATGGCTGCGGCGATGCCGAAATCCCCTTTCGAGAGCCAGTGCGCCAGGATCGCGTTGCGCGCGAAGGAGAGCGCTTGTGCGCTGGCGAAACCAGCGAACAGGAGCGCGCCCTGGCCCGCGACGCGCGATGCGATCGAGGATGTCGCGCGCTCGCTCATGGCCCTACACGGCGTCCTTGCGCGCGCCGGGCGCGGTCCAGCCCTGGGCACGCGGCAGGCGGCGCGAGATGGAGCGCATCGGCCGCTCGACGAGGCGTCCGGCCAGCCCGCCGATCTGGTCGCCGGAAAGCCGCAGCAGGCTGCACGTCGTCTGCAACCAGCGCGGCCGGAGCGCACGCGACCACTTGGCGCGGAAGGCCCGCTCCATCGTCGTGAAGGTGTCGTCCTTCTTTCCCGCCGAGAGGTGCGCGAGATGGAAGTCGATGACGTAGGCGTTCCAACCAGCGATGTCGGCGTTGAGGCAGATGTCGGCACCGTAGAAGTGGAATCCGGACAGATCGCGCGAGAAGCCGATGCGGGCGGCGCGGCGCACGACGATGAAGTTCTCGTCGAGGCTCGAGACGCGCTGGGGAAACTCGCCGATGCGGCGGTCGGCACCGTGAGGATCGGTGATGCGCAGCGCGAGAACCCCGGGAGAGACGCCTCCGGCGTTGCCGGCGAGTGCCCAGGTCGGATCGACCGTGTCGAGGCCCGCGAGGCAGCGGTCGAGATCGCGACGGCGCTCGGTGAGCAGACGGATGTCCTGGTGGCACAGGATCACATACTCGCCCTGGGCTTCTCCGAGCAGTGCGTTGAGCCCCGAATAGGCGCAGATCTGATCGCCGCGCGTGTTGTCGACGTAGAGAAATTCGCAGTCGCCGGAGAAACCACCAGCGCGCAGCGAGGCGCGCATCGCCTCGTAATGGGCGATGTCGTTGACCATCGTCGCGATCGTATAGCGAAGCGCGCGATGCGGATCGAGATCGACGTCCGGCCGCACGATGCGCTCGCGAATGTCGGCCGGGTTCAGGTGCTTTGTGGTCATGCCCGGACTTCCTGCTGCTGCAACCCTGGTCCGCGCAGCGCTACGCGCGAGCCGCCGCCACGCCGGTCGGGGTAGCCGCGTTTCCACTCGCGCCGGCGCTGCCAGACCTCGCGCCACGCGGCGGCGTTTTTCGCCAGTGTGGCGCTGCCGGTGATCTGGGCTCCGACGGCGGAGCCGATCCAGCGCGTCAACGGCCACAGGACGAGCAGAAGGCGCGCGAATGGCCGCTGCCAGCGCGGGAAGTGGCGGCGGACGAGCGAGATCTTCGCCGCGAGCAGCTTGACGACCTTGCCGGCCTGCGTTGCTTCGGAGGCACCGCCGTAGTGCACGATCGCCGCCGCCGGTGTGCTCATGGGGCGGGCGCCGAGCGCGCGGGCGCGCAGGCAGAGATCGGCCTCCTCGCCGTACATGAAGAAGGTCGGGTCGAAGCCGCGCAGGCTCTTCCAAAGCTCGGCCGTGATGAGCAGGAAGCAGCCCGATACGATGTCGACGTGGCGCTCGGTGTCGCGGCGCCAGCAACCCATCGCTTCGCTGTTGAAGACCGGCGAGGCCGGGAACAGCGCCGTGAGGCCGCTGACCCGGCAGGCGAGAGACCACAGCGTCATGCGGCCCCAGCAGGACGAGGGATTGAGGGTCATGTCGGCAAACAGCGTGCGCCCGCCCCAGATCCCGGCATCCGGCTCGGATCGCGCGAACGCGACCAGCAGGTCGATGGAACGCGGCAGCACCACCGTGTCCGGGTTGAGCAGCAGGAGATACGCGCCGCGCGCATTGGAGGCCGCGACGTTGTTCGCCTGGCCGAAGCCGACGTTCTCGTCGAGGGCGATCAGCCGCACGCCCGCCGGGTGCGCGGCGATCGCGGCGGCAGACCCGTCGGTCGAGGCGTTGTCGACGACGATGATCTCTTTCTCGATGCGCGTCTCCTCCCAGGCGGACTGGATCGCGGCGAGCGTCAATTCGCGCGTGTTGTAGGAGACGATGAGGATCGAGACCTCGGGCCGAGGCGCGGCTTGCATGTGATGTCCGTCGCAGTTGGGCGGTATGGAACGCCGCGATACCCCGCCAGCCGGGCGGGAGGACAGCGGCCACACATCGTAGGCGGCGCCAGCTAATCCCGCGTTAAGCCCTGCGTTAAGGTGCTCGCCAAAGTTCTCGCAAATGTCGGCGCAGGGGGGCGGGCCGGATGGTACGGCAGGCGCCGGAACGCTTTGCCGGAACGCTTTGCGGGATCCGGCGGCCGGGGCCGGCGATCCCGAGCTGCGCCATCACGAAGCTTCCAGGGGGCGGCGTTGACTGGTAAACGCGGGACGGTCGTGGTCGCCGCGCGGCCGTTCATCAGGCTCGGAGGTTGTCATGGCTGCAAAGCCGCAGGTCTATCTGTTCGGTCGCGATATGACCGACGGCAATGCCGGCCTCACGGAGCGGCCCGGCGGCAGGGGCGCGATCCTCGCCGAGATGGCGAGCCTCGGCCTGCCGGTGCCCCCCGGCTTCACCATCACCACCGAGGTCTGCCGCGCCTATTACGATAACGGTCGCAAGCTGCCGGCGGAGCTGGAAGCCGAGGTCGGGGCGGCGCTCGCGCGCGTCGGCGAGGCGGTCGGCAAGCTGTTCGGCGACCCGGAAAACCCGCTGCTGGTCTCGGTGCGATCGGGCGCCTTGGCGTCGATGCCGGGCATGATGGATACGATCCTCAACCTCGGCCTCAACGACCAGACGGTGCTCGGCCTCGCGCGACACGCCAACGACGAGCGTTTCGCCTGGGACAGCTATCGCCGCTTCATCCAGATGTATGGCGACGTGGTGCTCGGCGTCGACCATTCGGTGTTCGAGGATATTCTCGAGGGCTTCAAGAACCTCAACGGTCTCTCACTCGATACCGATCTCAATGCCGACCACTGGAAGGAGATCGTCGCCGAGTACAAGAGCGCGGTCGAGACCGAGCTTGGCGAGCCGTTTCCGCAGGACACCCGCAAGCAGCTCTGGGGCGCCATCTCGGCCGTGTTCGGTTCATGGCAGAATGCGCGCGCCAAGACCTACCGCCGCTTGCACAACATTCCCGACGACTGGGGCACCGCCGTCAACGTCCAGTCGATGGTGTTCGGCAACATGGGCGAGACCTCGGCGACCGGCGTGGCGTTCACGCGCAATCCCTCGACCGGCGCCAACCGCATCTACGGCGAGTTCCTGCTCAGCGCACAGGGTGAGGACGTGGTGGCGGGCATCCGCACGCCGCAGCCGCTGACCGAGGAAGCACGCGCCGAGGCCGGCGAGGAGCTGCCGTCGCTCGAAAGCCTGATGCCACAATCGTTCGCCGACCTGCGGCGGGTGTTCGACAAGCTTGAGCGTCACTATCGCGACATGCAGGACATCGAGTTCACCATCCAGGAAGGCCAGCTCTGGATGTTGCAGACGCGTTCGGGCAAGCGCACGCTCGAGGCGGCACTGCGCATTGCCGTCGATCTCGCGGAGGAAGGTGTCATTGCGCGCGAGGAAGCGGTGATGCGGATCGATCCTTCGGCCCTCGATCAGCTCTTGCATCCGACCATCGCGCCCGATGCCGTGAAGCATGTCCTGACAAACGGCCTGCCGGCTTCGCCCGGCGCGGCGGCCGGCGAGATCGTCTTTACCGCGGACGCGGCCGAGGAAGCGAAGTCGCGTGGTCGAAGCGTCATCCTCGTCCGCGTCGAGACGAGTCCCGAGGATATTCACGGCATGCACGCCGCGGCCGGCATCCTGACCGCGCGCGGCGGCATGACGAGCCATGCGGCCGTGGTGGCCCGCGGCATGGGGCGGCCGTGCGTGTCGGGAGCTGGAGCACTGAAGATCGATGCCAAGGCCGGCACGCTCACCATCGGGCGGGAAGTCTTCACGGCGGGCGACATCATCACCATCGACGGCGGCACCGGCGAGGTTCTGAAGGGGGCGACGAAGATGCGCCAGCCCGAGCTCTCCGGCGCGTTCGCGATGGTGATGGGATGGGCGGACAAGCATCGTACGCTCGGCGTCCGCGCCAACGCCGATACGCCGCGCGATGCCGAGCAGGCGAAGAGCTTCGGTGCCGAGGGCATAGGGCTCTGCCGCACCGAGCACATGTTCTTCGACGAGGGCCGCATCCTGGCGGTGCGCGAGATGATCCTCGCTGACGACGAGAAGGGCCGTCGCGCCGCTTTGGCGCAGCTTCTCGAAATGCAGCGCGGCGACTTCGTGCAGCTCTTCGAGATCATGGAGGGGCGGCCGGTGACGATCCGGCTGCTCGACCCGCCGCTGCACGAGTTCCTGCCGCACGAGGCGCGTGAGCAGCAGGCCGTCGCCGATGCGCTCGCCATTCCGGTCGAGCGGGTGAAGCGGCGCGTCGCCGAGCTGTTCGAGGTGAACCCCATGCTCGGATTCCGCGGCTGCCGTCTCGCCGTGCGCTATCCCGAGATCGCCGAGATGCAGGCGCGCGCCATCTTCGAGGCGGCGCTGGCGGCCGAGGCGGCGACGGGCCACGCCGTGGTGCCCGAGATCATGATTCCGCTCGTCATCTACCGGCGCGAATACGACCTCGTGGCGGACGTGATCCGCGCCACCGCGGCGGCCGTCGAGAAGGAAACGGGGAAGACCCTCAGCTATCTGCTCGGCACCATGGTCGAGCTGCCGCGTTGCGCGCTCAAGGCGGATGAAATAGCGGCCGGAGAGGATGGCGCCGGGTTCTTCTCGTTCGGCACCAACGACCTGACGCAGACCTGCCTCGGGCTCAGCCGCGACGACATCGGGCCGATCCTCACCACCTATCATGATCGCGGCATCCTGCCGGCCGACCCGTTCGTCTCGATCGACCAGGACGGCGTCGGCGAGCTCGTACGCATCGGCACCGAGCGCGGCCGACGGGTGAAGCCGGGCCTCAAGATCGGGATCTGCGGCGAGCACGGCGGCGACCCGGCGTCGGTCGCCTTCTTCTACGATACGGGCCTCGACTACGTGTCGTGCTCGCCGTTCCGCGTGCCGATCGCGCGCCTTGCGGCTGCGCAAGCGGCACTGAGGTCCGGGCGCTCCGTCACCGATTAACGAAGCCGACCTGCCGGGGGCGGCGACGCGAGGCCGCGACGGCGCTGCCGCGCCGGGGCTGTTCTCGGGCGGTCGAAGGGCGCTATAAGCTCGCCGACACGCCCCTTCCGGGCCATCCAGAACGACCGCACTTCCGCGGCATCCGTGCCGATGCCCCGCACCGCGTCCTTCGCCAGCCGGCGGCCGGTCGCCCCGCTCACAGGCCACGAGGAACATGTCCACGCCGCCTACCGTCGCCATTGTCGGCCGCCCCAACGTCGGCAAGTCGACGCTCTTCAATCGCCTCACCGGCAAGCGCACGGCCCTCGTGTCCGATCTGCCGGGGCTGACGCGCGACCGCCGCGAGGGCGAATTCAAGCTCGGTCCGCACCTTCTGCGGCTCGTCGATACGGCGGGCCTCGAGGAGGCGGCGTCGGGTTCGGTCGCCGCGCGCATGCGCGAGCAGAGCGAGCTCGCCGTGCGCAGCGCCGATCTGGCGCTGTTCGTCATCGACGCCCGCGACGGGGTGACGCCGCAGGACGAGGTCTTCGCCCGCTTCGTGCGCACCACGGGCAAGCCGGTCATTCTGGTCGCCAACAAGGCCGAGGGCCGCGCTGGCGAATCCGGTTTCTACGATGCCTTCAAGCTCGGCCTCGGCGAGCCGGTCGCGATCTCGGCCGAGCATGGTGAAGGCATCGGTGATCTCGTCGACGACGTTCTGAAGGCGCTCGGTCTGTCATTGCCGGTGGCCGCGCGCAAAGGTGGCCGCAACCGCGGCCATGAGGATGCCGAAAGCGAAGTTGCGCCCGTGGCGGCAGAGACTGAGGAAGCGGCGGCCAGGCGTCCGATTCGCGTCGCGATCGTCGGCCGGCCGAATGCCGGGAAGTCGACGCTCGTCAATGCGCTGCTTCAGGACGAGCGGATGTTGACGGGACCGGAACCGGGCCTCACCCGCGATACCATTTCAACCGAGCTCGTCTGGCAGGATCGCCGCTTCCTGCTGTTCGATACGGCGGGGGTGGGCCGCCAAGGCAAAGGGACCGGGCCCGCCGGGCCGGCTTTCCCCC
>CALMPK010000412.1 GCA_937873575.1 uncultured Hyphomicrobiaceae bacterium | reverse complement strand
CCTCGCCCTGCCGACCGGCGGGCAGGCCCCGCCGACGCCGGCATCGGACACCATGGTCGAGCGGGCCTACCCCGACGGCGACGGCCGCAACGTCGTCAACGTCATACTCGTCGACTTCCGCGGCTTCGACACGCTCGGCGAGATCGCTGTGCTCGCCATGGCCGCCCTCGGGTTGCATGCACTCCTCGATGGAGTGCGTCTGCGCCCGCACGCTGCCAGCGCGACGAGCGAGGCCGATCGTCATCCGATCATGCTCGCCCAGTTGATGCGTCTGCTGTTGCCGCTCGCACTCGCGGTCTCGGTCTACATCTTCCTCAGGGGGCACAATCTGCCGGGTGGCGGCTTCATCGCCGGATTGATCGCCGCCGTCGCCCTGATGCTGCAATACCTCGCGAGCGGCATCGATTTCGCGGCGGCGCGCCTGCGCATCGATTACGTCCGCATGCTGGGCGCGGGTCTGGCCATCGCCACCGCGACGGGACTGGCGAGCTGGCTTACCGGTCATCCCTTCCTGACGAGCACGTTCGGATACGTCCATCCGCCGATCATCGACAAGTTCGAGCTGGCCTCCGCCATGGCGTTCGATCTCGGCGTATTCCTGGTTGTCGTAGCGAGCGTGCTGCTGGCGCTGTCGGAGCTCGGCACGTTGAGCCGCCGCGAGATCCACGCGACGCCGGGCCCGGTCCGGGAGGAGCGCTGACATGGAACTCGTCATCGCACTCGCGCTCGGCGTCCTCACGGCCTCCGGACTCTATCTGCTTCTGCGGCCCACCACCTTTTCGGTCGTCCTCGGCCTGACGCTGCTCTCCTACGCGGTGAACGTGCTGATCTTCCTTGGCGGCAGGCTGGGCGCCAAATCACCGCCCCTCGCCGTTCCTGGAGCCGACACGCCGGCCGATCCCTTGCCGCAGGCGCTGGTGCTGACCGCCATCGTCATCGGCTTCGGCATGACCGCATATCTCGTCGCGCTCGCGCTCAAGGCCAAGGGCGAAAGCGACACCGACAACGTGGACGCGGGTGACGCGCGATGAGCCACCTGCCGATACTGCCCATCCTGGTGCCCTTCATCGCCGCCGCCGTTCTGCTGCTCGCGCACGGGCGGTCCATGGTGACGAAGCGCGCGATCTCGCTCACCTCCATCGCCGCCCTCTCGATCGGCGCGGCGTGGCTGCTGACGCCATCGAACGACGACGCCACCCGCGTCTATCGGCTGGGAACCTGGCCGGCGCCGTTCGGCATCGTGCTGATGCTCGACCGCCTCTCCGCGCTAATGGTCTCTGTTACGGCGATCCTCGGGCTCGCCGTGCTCGCGTCGGCGATGTCGGGAGCGGACCGGCAGGGACGCCACTTCCACGCCTTCCTGCAACTGGAGCTCGCCGGCCTCAACGGTGCGTTCCTGACGGGCGACCTGTTCAACCTGTTCGTCTTCTTCGAGATCCTGCTGCTCGCCTCCTACGCCCTGCTGGTTCACGGCGGCGGCCTCACGCGAACACGCGCGGGCCTCGGCTACGTCATCTTGAACCTTGCCGGCTCGGCGCTGTTCCTGGTCTCGCTCGGCCTCGTCTACGGCACGCTCGGCACACTCAACATGGCGGATCTGTCCTTGGTGCTGACGAAGGTTGCAGCAGCCGATCAGCCTCTCGTGCGGACGGCGCTCGCGCTGATGGTCGCCGTGTTCGTGCTGAAGGCCGCCCTCCTTCCGCTCGGCTTCTGGCTGCCGGGCGTCTACACCGCGGCGACGCTGCCGGTTTCGGTTCTCTTCGTCATCATGACGAAGGTCGGCATCTACGCGCTGCTGCGACTGTCGACGATCGGTCTCGCGACCGCGCCGTTCACCGCCGGCCTGCTGCAACCCTGGCTCCCCTGGCTCGCCATCGGAACAATCGCGCTCGGATCGCTCGGCGCCCTCGCCGCACGGCGCTTCGCGGTCGTCGTCGCCAACCTCGTCATGATCTCGAGCGGCACGCTGCTGCTCGCCGTGGCCGATGGCAGCCCGCCCGCGCTTGCAGCGGCTCTCTACTATATGACGCACTCGACGCTCGTGACGGCCGCTCTCTTCCTCATGAGTGATCTCATTGCCCGCCAGCGCGGCGCGTTCGCCGACCGGCTCGAGACGGGGCCGCGGATCGCAACGTTCATGGGCCTCGGCGCGGTCTATCTCGTTCTCGCCGTCGCCGTCAGCGGGGCCCCACCGCTCTCTGGCTTTCTCGCAAAACTGATGGTGATGCAGTCCCTGGCACATACGCCGACCGCCGTCGCCACGTGGGCTGCGCTCCTCATCTCGGGCCTCGTCGTCGCACTGGTCCTCGCGCGGGCCGCCAGCGTGATCTTCTGGGAACCTGAGAAGAGCGATGCTGCCGAGCGTGCACCGGCCCCCTCGATCCCCATCGGCATCCGCACGGCACTGGTGCTCATGCTGGCGGGCGCACCGCTTCTGGCGGTGGCGGCTTCACCCTTCGCCACCTATGCGCGCGCGGCGGCCGGGCAGCTCACCGCGCCTGCGCGCTATGTCGAGGCGGTGATCGGGCCCGCGCCTCGCATCGAACGGGGGCGCCGGCCATGACGAACGTCGCGCGGTTCCTGCCGCAACCCTATGTCTCCGCTGCCATCACCGTGTTGTGGATGGTGCTTGCTCCGTCCCCGTCGCTCGGCAACCTGCTGCTCGGCGCCCTCGTCGGCGTCGCCATTCCGTGGATCACGAACGTATTCTGGCCCGGGCGGCCGCAGCCTGCCCGCCCGGCCGCGGCACTCGCGCTGACGGCCCGCGTGATCGCCGACATCATCGTCGCCAACGTGCACGTGGCTCGCCTCGTGCTCGGGCCGATGGACCGCCTCGCGCCCGCCTTCGTCGATGTGCCCCTCGACATCGACGACCCGTTCGTCGCCACGGTCCTCGGCTCCATCGTCTCGTTGACGCCGGGAACGGTCTCGATCGACATCGATCGCGAGAAGCGCGTGCTCCACGTCCACGCCCTCGATGTTGGTGATGCGGACGAGATGATCGCGACCATCAAGAGCCGCTACGAAGCGCCGCTGAAGGAGATTTTCGGATGCTGAGCATCGCCGTTTCGGCCGCCCTCGTGATGATCGCGATGGCGATGGCACTCAATCTCTGGCGTCTTGCCAAAGGGCCGAGCGCGCCCGACCGCATTCTCGCGCTCGATACGCTCTCCATCAACACCATCGCACTCGTCATGCTGATCGGTCTCGGCACGACCTCCTACAACTTCGAGGCCGCCCTGCTGATCGCCATGATGGGCTTCGTCGGCACCGTGGCGCTGTGCAAATTCCTGCTCGGCGGCGACATCATCGAGTGAGGGCGCGCTATGCTCGGCGAAATCATCGTTTCGTTTCTGGTCCTGCTCGGCGCGGCATTCGCCCTCGTCGGCTCCATCGGCCTCGCTCGGCTGCCGGACTTTTTCACGCGACTGCACGGCCCGACCAAAGCCACCACCCTCGGCGTCGGCGCCATCGTCGTGGCATCGCTTGTCCATTCGAGCGTGGAGAGCGGCGGCGTGAGCCTCAAGGAACTCGCCATCTCGCTGTTCCTTTTCATCACCGCGCCGGTCAGCGCCCACCTGCTTGGCAAGGCCGCGCTCAAGACCGGCGAGCGCAAGCGCAACGGCCCTGGCGTGTGAGGACATCACGCCCGCACCTCGATTCCTGTTGATGACTGGAGTTGTCCACACCTCGTGCGGTGCCGACGTGATGTTGCACGCGCACCTTTGGCGCACGATTGCGGACCATCGCGTCCGCTCCTGTCGGCTCCTGCAGCAAGAACCGTAGCGCGGGATCATCACTCGCCGACAAACCCGTGTCATCCGGCCACCTGCCGATGGACTGGGTCAGCCGAATCAGATCATCGCTGATGGGGAAATAGACACTTTCAGGACCGCGAGCGTCCTCCTTTGTGCAGCGTAAATCTTCGGAGGCTCGTGCCGAAGCTCTGCGCTTCATAAAGTCGGGGACCAACGCATGAACCGTATTTCTCTATCGATGATGGCCGCCGTGGCCACAGCATTTTCTCTCACCGCGCCCGCTTTGGCTGATGGCGGCTACAAGGGCAGCGTGAAAGATGCGCCCGTCGCCGAGCCCGAGCGCCGTTGCAGCGGTGGACCGTTCGCCGGTGCCTATGTCGGCCTGCAGACGGGCTGGGTCCGCAGCGACTTGGATCTCGAAGACCAGACCCCGCCCTATCGTGGCTACAGCACCGATGGCGACGGCTGGTCGGTGGGCGGCTACTACGGCTATGGCTGGCAGTGCGACCGCCTCTACTTCGGCTTCGAGAGCGATATCAACTGGACCAACGCCAGCTCCTCGTTGGGCATCGCCGGTCAGGTTCTCGAATCGTCGTACGACTACTACGGCACGTCGCGCGTGCGCCTCGGCCTCGCCCACGAGAACGTCCTCGTCTACGTCACCGGCGGTCTCGCCTATGCCAAGGTCGAGCACGAACTCAACTGGAACGCGGCCGGCTTCAGCGCATCCGACGACGATCGCAGGTGGGGCTGGACGCTCGGTGGTGGCATTCAGCTCGACCGCGGTCGCTGGGGCCTCAAGGCCGAGGTGCTCTACGTCGATCTCGGCGAGGAGACGCACAACTACTCGCTCGGCGCCTACTGCGGATACTGCACCGCGCGCATCAAATGGGAAGACGATTTCGTCGTCGCCCGTCTCGGCGTGAGCTTCAAGCTGCAGCGCGAGGAAGAGCACATTCCTCTCAAGTAAGCTTTTTGACCGAATTCGAGAATGAGACGGCGGCGCCCTACGGGGCGCCGTTTCGTTTTGAAACGGCGAAAAACCATTATTAAAGTTAATCTCGGGCTTAGTTAACCCTGGAGCCTAACACCTCGTTTACAACTTTTAATTCGTGATAACACTTTTCGCGGATCGGGGTTTCGATCGACTGGACCTCGCCAGGACCTGACGCCAACCCCCTGATTCGACAAAAATTGCTCGCTCCGGAAAGCTACTTTTCAGCTCTTTGGCGAACCCGAATCTTCTTTCTGGAGCAAGTCGCGTCAGCCTCGCCAGACGAATGGAGGGAAGCCATTCGGAACATGCGGCAGGCCTTGCGTGGCACCGGCCTTGCGAGCCGCTCGAATTGGGGCAATCCGGCCGAAAAGCCGCTGCCTCGCGATGCAGATGGGCCGCCAAAAGCAACGTTGCATAGCAACGCCTAACGAAAGCAGGAGGCAATGCAAGGATTGGCAAATAGGTTCGTCGTCACTTGCGGAAACTTGCACTCCATCGGGGATTTCGCAACATGAGCCCCAATAGCGTTCGACGGCGAAGCCACCTGGATGACAGCATGAAACAATCTTAACAGTGAATGTGAATGGCGTTTAGGGAGTACGAGCAAAATGACGACAAGTGGTCAAGTCTACGAAACTCAAATCAAGACGAAGGGCACCGATGACTCTACCGAGGAGATCATCAATGTCAAAATTGAATATTGTGGTGACATCGACGGGGACGGCAAAGACGACGTCAAGGTAACGCTTTCACTTGATCCGTCCTCCAATTCCGGTACAGAGGACATCATTGGCGTTGCGTTCGACATTAAGGATGATGCTGTTTCGGGCCTAACCATTCATGACATCACAAATTCCGGCAGTACTTTTACGCCTACCTCCGGAATCAAAGCAAACGAAGTGGGAAGCGGCGGACAACATGACCTAGATCCGGGCTTCAATACTTCTGGCGGATCTACAGATGCACCCTATGACGCCTTCGTGAAGTTCAGCGACCAGGGCGCTGGCGACGGTGTCGTCCAGAGCGCGAGCTTCGTCATCTCTGGTGCAGGTGACATTGACGCGGACACGCTTCTATCCAACACGGACTGGCTAGTTCGCCTCCAATCGACAGACGGTGGCGAGGGAAGTTCGAAGATGGTCGGCACGATCGATCCGCCACCCTGCAAGCCCGAGGAGGAGAAGCCGGGCAAAATCGTCGGCATCAAATACGAGGATTGCGACGGCAACGGCGATACCAAGGGCGACTTGAAGCCCGTCTCCGGGTGGACGGTCGAGCTCTATAAGGACGGCCAGCTGGTCGCCACCACGACGACCGTCGACACGGGCTACTACGAGTTCACGAACCTCGAGCCGGGCCAGTACACCGTCAAGGAGGTCATGCAGGACAACTGGTACAACGTCAACGTCACCGAGAAGACGGTGACGGTCGAGTCCGACGGCACCGTACAGGTCGACTTCGTGAATACGGAGTACGCCAAGCTCTCGGGCTACAAGTACGAGGATTGCAACAAGGACGGCAAGTGGGGCGAGAGCGAGAAGGGTCTCGAGGGCTGGACCATTCAGCTCTGCGACGCTGACGGCAAGCCGGTGCTCGACAAGGACGGCCAGCCGATCACGACCGTCACGAACTCGAACGGCTACTACGAGTTCAACGGCCTGAAGCCAGGTACCTACACGACCAAGGAGGTCCTGAAGGACGGCTGGGTTCAGACGGACGCCTCGGAAGCCGCCGTGCTCAAGTCGGGCGGGCACGACAGCGAGGGCAATGACTTTGGCAACTACAAGGTGCCGAACCCGAGCATGGAAGTCGACAAGAATGTCTGCTCCGTCAAGGGCGGCTACTACGACGAATCGTGCGGCCAGTGGGTCGTCGACAGCGCCGGCGACTGCATCAACTACGAGATCGTTCTCAAGAACACCGGCGACGTCGACATCTACAACGTCAAGGTCGAGGACTACCTCGAGAACTCGAAGATCGACACCAAGTCGATGAAGCTCTACGGCGACGACGACAAGGACGGCGTGCTCGATGTCGGCGAGACCTGGACCTACAAGTACTCCTACAAAGTGACCGCGGCCGACATCAAGGCGGCGCAGAAGATCGTCACCGAGAAGACCAAGGTCGGCTTCTTCACCTGCTATACGAAGAAGTGCACGGGCGATCTCGACATCGACAACTTCGTCAAGGTCACCGGCGAAGCCAAGGGCGGCGTGAAGCTCGTGGAAGGCGATTTCGAGACCGTTAAGGTCGCCTGCCCCTGCCCGAACGACGGCCACAACGATCCCTACGGCGGCAGCAAGGCCGAGATCCTGTGGAACAAGTACTTCGGCGAAGACATGGTCGCCTGATCCTGAACGATCTCGACACCGGCGCGGGCCTACCGCGCCGGTGTTTCCTTTTCCGGCTTGGTGGGGGTTGGCACGGCACTTGAGTGTTCTCGAGGGAGCGGAAGTGGTCCGCGAACGCACTCCTGAAACTGTGCCAATGTGCTCAGGGAGCCCCCAGTGACCGTCGCATCCTCGGACACTTCAAGTCACCCGACCCCCGCTGAAGTCGTCAAATCGATCCAGCGCTGGTTCGTCGGCATCGGCCTCTTCTCGGCCCTCATCAACATCCTGATGCTGACCGGCGCGCTCTACATGCTGCAGGTCTACGACCGCGTGCTGGCGAGCCGCAGCGTATCGACCTTGCTGGTGCTCTCCGCGCTCGCACTGCTCGCTTACGGCGTACAAGGCCTGCTCGACTCCGTGCGCATGCGCATGCTGATCAACATCGGCGCATCCTACGAGCGCATGCTCGGCCCCGCCATCTTCGATGCCGTGAGCGGCCTCGCCCTCAACGGCTTCTCCAGCGCAAAGGCCTCGCAGCCGGTACGCGACGTCGAGCGCGTGCGCTCATTCCTGTCGAGCCTCGGTCCGACGGCCATGCTCGACATGCCGTTCATGCCGGTGTTCCTCGCCGGCTGCTACATCCTTCATCCCTGGCTCGGCAACCTGGCGCTCGCCGGTGGACTGTCGATCATCGCCCTCACCGTCTTTGCCGAGCGCGCGTCTCAGCGCCACTCCAAACAGTCGCTCGAGGTCTCGCAGGATCGTCTGAGCCTGCTCGAAGGCTGCCGCCGGAATGCCGAGGCGATCGTCGCCATGGGCTTCCGCAGCACGCTCCGTCAGCGTTGGGAGAAGGCGAACGCAAGAGCTCTCGCCGGTCACGTCTCCGTCAGTGGCAGCATGGCCTCCACGGGCGCTTGGGCGAAGTCGCTCCGCTTCGTTCTCCAGAGCGCTATCCTCGGTCTCGGCGGCTATCTCGCGATCCACCAGGAGATCACGGCAGGCTCGATCATCGCCGCCTCCATCATGATGTCGCGCGCCCTCGCGCCGATCGAGATCGCGATCGGAAGCTGGAAGAACTTCGTCGGCGCGCGCGAGAGCCATGCGCGCCTGACCAAATTCCTGGAGGTCGGCGACCTCGGCCGTGGCCGCACGTCGCTCCCCGCCCCCACGCGCAGCTTTACCGTCGAGGGCCTCGTCATCGGCTATCCGGGCATGGATGCACCGGTCGTCAAGGGCGTCAGCTTCCAATTGCCGGCCGGTTCGGCGCTGGCCATCTTCGGTCCTTCCGCGGCGGGCAAATCGTCTCTGGCACGCTCGCTCGTTGGCGCGTGGCGACCGGTCGCCGGCAACGTGCGCCTCGACGGTGCCGCCATCGAGCACTTCCCCGAGGACGAGCTCGGCCGTCATGTCGGTTATCTGCCGCAGGACGTCGAGCTGCTCGAGGGCACCATCGCCGAGAACATCTCGCGGTTCGATCCGAACGCGACTTCGGAGGAGATCGTCGCCGCTGCAATGAATGCCGGCGCGCATCAGGTGATCGCGCGGCTCGCGAACGGCTACGACACGCGCATCGGCGAGGGCGGCGTTCGTCTCTCCGGTGGACAGCGCCAGCGCATCGCGCTCGCCCGCGCGCTGTTCCGTGATCCGTTCCTGGTGATCCTCGACGAGCCGAACTCGAACCTCGATGGCGCAGGCGACGTCGCCCTCAACGGCGCCATCGCTTCGGTGCGCCGACGCGGCGGTATCGTCGTCGTCATCACGCACCGGATCGCGACGGTCGCGTCCGTCGACCATGTCGCCGTCATGAACGACGGACATCTCGAGGAATTCGGTCTCAAGGATCAGATCATGCCGAAGCTCGTCAAACCGACGAGCCCGCCGGCTCCGCGTCCCGCGGAGATCGCGGCTCAGCCGCCGTCGGGCCAGAAGGCCCTGCCCGCCGCCGCCCACGGCTGAGCGCGCCCGTCGTACCCCGATAACGCTCGAGGATCGCCATGAGCACGACCAACGCCATCGACCACACGATCGACTTCGACCGCGCACTGCGCGACCTCACCTACAAAGGTGCCGCCATCTTCGCCACGTTCGTGGTTCTCGCGGGCATCTGGGCGACGCAGCTCCCGATCTCGGGCGCCGTGGTGTCGACCGGGCAGCTCGTCGTCACGCAGAACCTGCGCAAGGTGCAGCATCCGACCGGCGGCGTCGTCGGCGAGATCCACGCCCGCGACGGCGACTTCGTCAAGGCCGGCGATGTCGTCGTGCGGCTCGACGAGACGGTGATCCTCGCCAACCTGCACGGCATCACCAAGAAGATCGACGAGTTGCAGGGACGCGGCGCGCGGCTCAACGCCGAGCGCTCCGGCTATGCGCCGCTGCTGTTCCCGAAGTCCCTCACCGAGCGCGCCCGCGACCCCGTCGTCACCGAGATCATCTCGACGGAAACCGCGCTCTACGAGGCGCGCAAGACATCGCACGTTCTGCGCAAGCAGCGTCTCGGTGAGCGCATCCTCCAGCTCAAAAAGGAGATGGAGAGCCTCTCCTTCGACCTCGAGGCCAAGCGCAAGCTCGCCGAGATCACCGACAAGGAGCTCGCTGGTCTGCGCAAACTCGACGAGAGCCGCCTCGTCACCACCTCGCGCTTGAGCGCGATGGAGCGCGAGGCCGTCAATCTCACGGGCCAGCAAGGCCAGATCCAGGCGTCGATCGCGCAGACCGAGGGGCGCATCGTCGAGACCGAGATGCAGCTCGCGAGCCTCGACGATGAGCTGAGGGCGGAGACGACGCGCGAGCTGCGCGAGGTGCAGGGCGAGCTTGCCCAGCAGCAGGAGAAGAAGGCCGCGGCTTCGGACATGCTGCAGCGCATCGACATTCGTGCGCCGGTCTCCGGCCAGGTGCACCAGTCGACTGCGCATACCGTCGGCGGCGTCATCACGGCGGCCGAGCCGATCATGCTGATAGTCCCGACCGAAGAAGTGCTCGAGCTCGAGGTTCGCATCAACCCGCACGACATCGACCTCGTCTACGTCGGGCAGAGCTCGGAGATCCGCCTCAACGCCTTCAACCGCCGCACGACGCCGCACATCGACGCCTCCGTCACGCGCGTCTCGCCCGACGTCACCAAGGACCAGCAAACAGGTGCACTCTTCTACAGCGCGCGCCTCACGCTCGATCCCAAGTCCGTTGCGGCCCTCGGCGATCTGAAACTGCAGGCCGGCATGCAGGCCGAAGCGCTCATCAAGACGTCGGAGCGCACCGCTCTCGAATACCTGATGAAGCCGCTCGCCGATCAGATGCGCAGGGCCATGCGCGAGCGCTGAGCAGCGGCGTGAGCGCGTGGAATTGATGAGGCGATTTGCCGAGGGGCCGATGCCATTGTGGCTCGGCTCCTCGACGTGACGCTCCGCCGTGCGCCTCGAACGGCATCCGCCCGCAAGGATTTGCTTCATCGAGCGATCGGCGACAGCGAGCCCACCGCCCAACCATCTCGACCGATCGCACCTCAGCTCATCGCGTTCGGATCGGCACCCGGATCGGCAGTGCGCCCCTGCCGCATGCGCATGATCCGGACAAAGCGGAAGAACGAGATGATGACGGCGTACTCGAACCCTTTCATTCCGCCGAGGACGTGCGCACGGGCGATATAATATCTGAAGAATGCGTACGGCAGCTCCGTCACCGTGCGCAGCGCCAGCAAGGCGCGCGACTTCTTCTTCGCATTCGCCGCATTGTAAGCAGCGCGGGCGTTGCTCTTGGCGATCAGATCGTCCATCGACCGCACGGTATGGTGGAAGAGAGCCCCCGCAAGCTTGCGCGTCGGCGCCCCCTTGAGTTCGACACTGTCGAACAGCGTCGAATCCGCGAACCGCACGCGCTGGAAATCGTAGAGGCGGTAGACGAAGTGATCGCGCGCGAAGGGCCGCGGCCGCGTGTCGCCCGGATAGACGATGCTGGCCCACATGCCGAAAGCCGCCTCGGCAGGCTCGCCGCGCGCGAACAGTTCGCGTATCTCCGAAGCAAGCCGCGGGCTCACCTCCTCGTCGGCGTCGATGTTGAGCAGCCAGCGGTTGCGGCACTGCTCTTCGCCGAACCGCTTCTGCTGGCCGAAACCGGGCCATGCGTTGAAGAGTGCGCGCGCGCCGAGCCCGGTGGCGATCTCGGGCGTACCGTCGGTGCTGCCGGAATCGATCACCACGATCTCGTCGACGAGTTCGCGAACCGAACGTATCGCGCGCGGCAACCGGTCCGCCTCGTTCTTGGCGATGATAAAGCAGGAGATGGGAAGGCGGCGGCCTACCGGTTCGGTGGATGAAGTCACAGGCTGCTCGCCCCCTGTCGATGCGTCGGTCTCAGCTATCGGCCTCGATCACGGCGATGCTGTCGCCCACCCTCACCGCGCGCAATGCGGTCACGTCGTCGAGTGCCGCCGCCCAGATGTTGCACGGACTGGCGAGCCGGATCTCCCCACTGCGTGAGATCGGCGTCGGGCCGAAGCCAATCGCGATCGCGTCGCCGTCGGGCCAGTAGGCGATTTCGCCCGGCTTCACGACATCACGCGCGTCCGGCTCGACGGGAGCGTGAACCGGGGTTGCGAAATAGACCTCGTCGCCCCAGGTCTGCGCCCTCGCGTAGATCGGAAGTTTCTCCCAGATCCGGTCCGCCGTCGCGGTCTCGAGAAGACGCGCGCGGATGGCGACATGCCCGGCCCTGATGAGAATTTCACGCATTGTCCGAACCGTTGTGCGGCGCCGTCAGCGCCGTGCATCGCCGTGAAGTAGATGAGACGCGCGCCGGGCGCAATGTCGGCAACTTGGCTGCCCGAGGTATTCAGCCTCCGGCCGGGCGCCCGCGGCGCAGCCCGGCCAACATGTCGTCGGCGGGGGCCGAACCGAACCGCCAAAGACCTGCGAGCTGGCGTGCCGCCATTTGTAGCGCGGGCACCTGCGCCCGCGCCCGCTCGGGCGACAATCGCGGCGAGGGCCCATGCAGCGCAACGGCGCCGAGCGCCCGCCCGGCGGCATCGAGCACCGGCACGGCGGCGCCGACGATGCCGATGGTGTACTCCTCGTCGTTGATGGCGTAGCCGACATCTCTAATCCGGTCGAGTTCGGCACTCAGCGCCGGCGGTGTCGCGATCGTCTTGGCCGTGAAGGGCTCCAGCGCCGACGAGCGGATCAGCGCCTCCCTGAGGTCGCGATCGAGCCAAGCCAGCAGCACCTTGCCGCCCGACGTGCAATAGGCCGGAACGCGGCTTCCCGCCGTCAGATGCACGCGCAGCGACCATTCCGCCTCGATACGATCGAGATAGACGAACTCGAGCCCGTCCAGCACGCCGATGTTGCACGTTTCCTGAACCTTAGCGACGGTCGCCTTGAGAACGCTGCGCACGGGCGCGCCCTGATTGCGCGTGAGCAGCGCGGCAAGCGAGAGGCGGCTCAGACGCGCGCCCACGGCATAACGGTCACGCGAGGGATCACGCACGAGCAGGCCCGTCTCCGAGAGTTGCTGAAGCACGCGATGGATGGTCTGGCGCGGAAGGCCGAGCTCGGCGGTGAGATCGGGCAAACCAACCGGCGTTGGACGGTTGACGATGGCCTCGAGCACGAGCAGCGCCTTCTCCAACGCCGACAGCCGGTCCCCCGATTCCAAGTCTGAGAGGTTGAGATCGATGGGCGCGACGGCCTCTGGTTTTTGAACCTTCGGCGTGCGTCTGGCCTTCGGCATCTGCGAATTCCCTAATCTAACCCGGTATCGAACCGGTGGCTGGGCGGGCGCGGCGCCCCCCGACAATGACTCTGGCACCGGCAACGTACCCGACTCTAACAATGTGCAGGGCGCGAGCATCCATGCGCAAGGTGGCTTGACAAGCTCGCTCCGCCAATAAACTCTAGGACACGGTGTCTCGTTTATCAAACATCGATCATCAGCGATCACTGGGGATCGCCGTTCGCGCCGAACCGTACGAGTACACACGTTTCGTTGAAGCGGACGCCAGAGCCGCAAGGAACGCTAAGAGATAAGCGGCAGCCAAGTCGGACTGTCGCATGACCTGGGAGGATTGACGACGTGACCATGCCAAGCACGCGCCGCGCATTTGCGCGGGCCCTCGCCTTCGCGGCCCTTGCCGTGACGGGCCCCCTCGCGGCCACAGCCGAAGAGGCATACCCCTCGCGCGCCATCGAATTCGTCGTGCCGTGGGGGCCGGGCGGCGGCGCCGATCAGCTCGCCCGCCTCGTCGGCAAGCTCGGCGAGCCAGTCCTCGGCCAGGGCATGCCCGTTGTGAACGTACCCGGCGGCACGGGCGCGACCGGCATGGCCAAGCTCATCGCCTCGCCGGCGGACGGGCATTCGATTGCGATCTACATCGCCGACAGTCACGCGCTGCTCGCGGGCGATACGCCACGCTGGTCGCTCACCGACATCACTCCGGTCGCGGTGATGATCCAGGGCCCCTCGTTCCTGTTCGTTCCGACCGAAAGCCGCTTCAAGAGCTGGGCCGACTTCGAGAAGGAAGCCAAGGAGAAGCCGGGCACGCTCAAGGTCGCGACCCTCGGCTTCGGCAGCGTCGACGACTTCTCGCTGAAGAGCCTCGACAGCAAGGGCGTCAAGGTCGTCCAGGTGCCGTTCGGCAAACCGGCGGAGCGCTACGTGTCGATCCTCGGCGGTCACGCCGATGCCCTTTACGAGCAGGCGGGTGACGTCGGCCAGTTCCTCAAGAACAAGCAAATGCGTCCGCTGATGATCTTCGGCAAGACGCGCCACCCTGATTTCCCCGACGTGCCGACGTCGACGGAGCTCGGCTACAATGTCTCGCTTCCCCAGTTCCGCTCCATCGTGGTGCGCGCCGGCACGCCGCCGGACCGCGTCGCCAAGCTGTCGGCGGTTCTGACGAAGATAGCCGCGACTGACGAGTTCAAGACCTTCCTCAAGGATCAATACGCCGATCCGAACAGCTTCATCGACGCCACGAAGGCCGGCGACTACCTCGCCGCCCAGCTCGCCGAGATGAACGCCCTGGCGGGGAAGAAGTGAGCACGCTCGCAAAGCTCAAGGCAACGACGCCCTATGTCGTCGTTCTCGGCTGCACCGCGGTGTTGTGGGGCTTGACCAACAACATCACCTATTCGGCGCAGCCGGGACAGTTGCCGCCGACAGTCTGGCCGCGCGTCGCCATCGTCATCATGGCGGTTGCCTCGCTGCTCGAGATCGCCCGCATCCTTCTCTCGCGGAAGGAGGAAGACGCCGTCGCCGGCCTCGGCGAGGTGATCGAGGGCGCCGCCGTGCACGAGGACCCGGGTTTCCGGCTTCCGCACCTGCTGGCGGGCGGCATACTGCTGACGCTCGGCTTCGCCGTCTTCGTCAACACGCTCGGGTTTCTGCTCGCGACGTTCATCTATCTCGTCGCCTTCATGTACCTCGGCCGCTACCGCAACCACACGGTGATCTGGCTCGGATCGCTGATCGGAACGCTTCTGTTCGCGGTCATCTTCCTGAAGCTCGTCTACGTGTCGCTGCCGCGTGGCACGCCACCCTTCGACCAGGTGACACAGTTCGTCGTCCACCTGCTGTCGCTCTGGTGAACGGCTGATCGCACAACTCCGAAAGGTCACGGGCACCTATGCTCGATATCGTTGCCCAACTCGGCTCGGGCTTCATCAGCTGTTTCGAGCCGGCCAACATCGCCATGATCGTCATTGGCATCCTGGTCGGATTGCTGGTCGGCGTTCTGCCCGGCCTCACCCTCGTGATGGGCGTCATCCTGGTGCTGCCCTTCACCTACAAGATGGACGTCACCGGCTCCATCGTGCTGCTGACGGCGATGTACGTCTCCGGCACATACGGCGGCGCGTTCACCTCCATCCTGTTCCGCATACCGGGTGAACCGATCCACGTACCGCTGCTGTGGGACGGCTATGCCATGGCGCGCGCGGGCAAGCCGTCGAAGGCACTCGGTTGGACCCTCGTGGCGGCGCTCGGCGGCGGCGTTCTGTCGTGGTTCATCATGGTGCTGCTGACGAAGCCCGTCGCCGACTTCGCGCTGCGGTTCTCGACACCCGAGTACTTCGCCATCGTCGTGTTCGGCCTCGCCAGCGTCATCGCGCTCGGCCGCGGTGGCCTCGCCAAGGCGTTCATCAGCCTCGCGCTCGGACTTCTGGTCGCCTCGGTCGGCACCGACGCGATCTACGGCAGCTACCGTTTCACGCTCGGCCTACCGCTGCTCGCCGACGGCATCGAGTTTCTCGTTGTCATGGTCGGCGCCTATGGCGTCGGCGAGGTGTTGAGCCGCCTGGAGATGGGCTTCGCCGGAAAGCCTATTCAGAAGATCTCCGACGCCAGCACGGAGCTCCCGACCCTCAAGGAAATTTCCGAGATCAAGGGCATGTTCCTGCGCTCGTCCCTGCTCGGCAACATCATCGGCATCGTACCGGGCGCCGGCGCCACCATCGCCTCGTTCGTCAGCTATGGCGTCGAGTCGCAGTTCGGCCGGCGCAAGGCGGAAATGGGCCAGGGCATCGCCGAGGGTATCGTCGCACCGCAGAGCGCGGCGACAGCATCGGTCGGCGGCGCGCTCATCCCCCTGCTCGCGCTCGGCCTTCCCGGCAGCGGCGCCACCGCCGTCATCCTCGGCGCCTTCACGCTGCACGGCATCCAGCCCGGCCCGCAGGTGCTCATTACCTCCGCCGGAATGATCTACACCATCTTCGCCTCACTCCTGCTCGGCGTGCTGGTGATGTGCGTCATCGGCTATTTCGCGATCCGCCCGCTGGTCAAGATTCTCGATTTTCCCGAGGCCGTCGTCTCGGCCTTCGTGATGATCCTGTGCTTCGTCGGCGCCATGTCGATCCGCGGCAACATCACGGACCTGTGGCTGATGATCGGCTTCGGATTCATCGGCTACGCCTTCGAGCGATTCAACTTCCCGATCGCCCCGCTCGTGCTCGGCGTGATCCTCGGCCCGATCGCGGAGGAGAGCTTCATGAACGCGATGATCAGCTTCGGCAACGACTGGACGATTTTCTTCACCCGACCGATCTCCGGCACGATCATGGCCGTGACGGGTCTGACGCTCACGCTCCCGCTCGCCGCCATGCTGCGCGAGAAGTTGCGTGGCGCACGATCAAACCGCGGTTGACAGCGGCCTCCGGTCACCCCACTATAAATGAGACACCACGTCTCGTTTTTAACGCGAAAGATGCAAGCCAACATGGCCGAGTCCGCCCATCGCCTGACCGAACGCCTGCAGGCACCGATGCCGCCTCACGCCGTCGTCGCCATGATCGTGGCGCGCGCGCGCGTCGCCATGGCCACCTACGGCGAGGAGATCGCAAAGGGCGGACAGGCACGGATCGACGAAGCCGTGACCGCGCTGGCATGGTCGATCTACAAGCCCGAGAACGCCAAGGCGCTGGCCGAAGTCGCCGTCGAAGTCACCGGCATCGGCAACGTCGATAGCAAGATCATCAAGAACCAGCGCAAGACGTTCGGCACCCTGCGCGACCTGCTGCGCGTGAAATCGACCGGGGTCATCGAAGAGCTTCCCGAGAAGGGGATCGTCAAGTGGGCGAAGCCGGTCGGCGTCGTCGCCGCCATCACGCCCTCGACGAACCCGTCGGCGACGCCCGTCAACAAGGCGATGATGGCGCTCAAGGGAGGCAATGCCGTCGTGATCGCGCCCCCGCCGTCCGCATGGGCCGCCTCGAAACCGGCGGTCGACGGCATGCGCGCCGAACTCGAGCGCATCGGTCTTCCGGCCGACCTCGTGCAGATCCTGCCCGCGCCCGTCACGCGCGAGACCACCAACGAGTTGATGAGCCAATCCGATCTCGTCGTCTGCACGGGCAGCCAGAAGAACGTCAAACAGGCCTACTCCTCGGGCAAGCCCGCACTCGGCGTCGGACTCGGCAACGCGCCTGTCATCATCGATGCGTCCGCCGACCTCGACGACGCCGCGCGCAAGATCATGGCGTCGAAGACGTTCGACTACGCGACCTCGTGCTCATCGGAAAATTCGATCGTCATCGTCGATGCGGTCTACGACGACGCGATCGCGGCATTGAAGCGCGTTGGCGGCTACATGGCGACCGGCGCCGAGCGCCAGCGCATCATCGACCGTCTGTGGGTCGACGGACAGCTCAACCGCCGCGTCATCGCGCAAGCCCCAGAAGCCCTGATCGAGGTGTTCGAACTCGGGCAGGACGCGGCCGGCTGCACCTTCGTCATGGCGGAGGAAACCGGCATCGGCAAAGCCTACCCGCTCTCGGGCGAGAAACTCTCGCTGGTGCTCACCGTCTATCGCGCGCGCGATTTCGCCGACGCCAAGCGGCTGGTGAAACAGATCCTGGATTACCAGGGGCGCGGTCACTCGTGCGGCATCCACACCAAGGATATGGATCACGCCCGCGAGCTCGCGCGCGACAGCGATGTGGTCCGCGTGCTTCTCAACCAGGCGCACACCTTCGGCAACGGCGGCGGTTTCGACAACGCCCTGCCGTTCACGCTGACCATGGGTTGCGGGAGCTGGCAGGGCAATTCCTTCTCCGACAATCTCAACTGGCGGCTGTTCGTCAACATCACGCACCTCGTGGCGACGATCCCGGAAGACAGGCCGCCAGAGGAAGAGCTGTTTGGCGCCTACTGGGCGAAGTTCGGCAAGTAGCCGCACCAGCCCGCCCCCGCACGCGAGACAGCTTCTCGCGCGCTCAGTCCCCTTACGCGCTGCGGAGCAGTGGAGCCGATATGAACTTCGAGGAGCATGCAGCAAAACCGCTGCTGGCGCGCCATGGCATCACCGTGCCCGCGAGCCGGCTTGCGACCACCCCCGACGAAGCCGAGGCCGCGGCGCGGGAGATCGGCAAATGCGTGGTGAAGGCGCAGGTCCCGACCGGCAAGCGCGGCAAGGCGGGCGGCATCAAGCTCGCGGCGACACCGGCGGAAGCCCGCGCGCCTGCCGGCGCGATCCTCGGCATGGAGATCGGCGGCTGGCCTGTTCATCGCGTGCTTGTCGAAGCGCAGACCTCGATCGCGCGTGAACTCTACGCCTCGATCCTCAACGACAGCGCGTCGAAGGGGCCCATGCTGCTTTTCTCGGCGATGGGTGGAATGGACGTCGAGGAGGTCGCGGAAAAGGACCCGCACGCGATGCGCCGGGTCAATATTGCGATCGCAACGGGGTTGACGGAAGAGCAGGCACGCGGCGCGATCGAAGGGCTCGGCCTCGACGCCGTCGCCGACGAGCTGGTGCGCGTTCTGCTCGACCTCTACCGCGCCTATCGCGACCTCGACGCCGAGCTCATCGAGATCAATCCGCTGGTCGTCACCAGCGACAACCGCGTCATCGCGCTCGACTGCAAGCTGACCATCGATGATGGCGCCGTGCCGCGGCAGGCGGAGATCGCAGCGACGGCCGCGCCCGAGAAATATACGCGGCTCGAGGCGGAAGCCGCCGCCGCCGGGCTCAAATACATCGAGCTCGACGGCTCCGTCGGCATTCTCGCCAATGGTGCCGGCCTCACGATGACGACGATGGATGTCGTCGCGCATTTCGGCGGCCGGCCGGCGAACTTCCTCGAGATCGGCGGCGAGGCCTACACCAAGGCGAAGACGGCGCTCTCGATCGTGCTCGCCAACCCGAACGTCAAAAGCATTCTCGTCAACTTCTGCGGCGCGTTCGCGCGAACTGACGTCATGGCCGAAGGCGTCATCAACGCCTGGCAGGAGCTCTCACCCGACGTGCCGATCTTCTTCACGATTCACGGGACGGGCGAGGACCAGGCTGTGGCACTCGTGCGCGAGCGGCTCGGCATCGAACCCTATGACCTGATGGACGACGCGGTGAAGGCGGCCGTCGCCGCGGCGGCAAACCACGAGGTGCGAACATGATCCCGCGCAGGAACGATCGCATCCTCATCCAGGGTATCACCGGCAAGCAGGGCACCTTCTGGACGAAGGCGATGCAGGACTACGGCTCGAAGGTGGTCGGCGGCGTCAACCCGTCGAAGGCGGGCACCGAGCATCTCGGCGTGCCCGTATTCGCCAGCGCCCGCGACGCGGCGAAGACGGCGCCGTTGGAGGTGTCGTGCCTGTTCACCCCGCCGATGCTGGCGAAAGCTGCCGCGATCGACGCTTGCGAAGCGGGTGCCCGCCTGCTCGTCTGCCTCACCGAGCACATCCCCGCGCACGACGTGATGGAGATCCACGTCGCGGCGCGCGCCAACGGTACGCGCATCGTCGGGCCGAACACCGCCGGCCTCGTCACGGTCGGGGAATGCTTCGTCGGCATCATGCCGGCCTTCAACGACCGCGTCTTCAGCAAGGGCCGCGTCGGCGTCATTTCGCGCTCCGGCAGCCTCGGCACGCTGGTCAGCCTCGTA
>CALMPK010000411.1 GCA_937873575.1 uncultured Hyphomicrobiaceae bacterium | reverse complement strand
CCCGGATCGTAGGTGAAGCACCCGGTATCGCGATACAGCCGTCCGATGTCGACGACGTCGGGACCGAGCGTGCCGGAGCGCACCGGCATTTCGGATGTCTTGGATGCGATGCTGAGCCGGGCGTTTTTACCGGTCGAGCTGCTTTCAGCGGTCATTGAGGGGTCCCTTACAGTCTCAGGCTACGGCTCTGATCTCGAGAGGCGGCTGCCGGGTCTCACGCAGGAACTGGCGGGGATGGCATTTGCTCAAATTTTGAGCATGCACATTTGCTGGTGAAACCTTTGGCGCTCACAGCTTCATCTGGTACTCCACATCTCGCCATGCGGCAAGATAACCATTGGATGATGCGAGCCGGCGGACGCGAAGGGAAAACAACGCAGTTACAGCGTGTTGATGGCCGCAGGTGACCGGGTTTACAGATCGGATCCCCGTCGAACGCCTAACTTGACAGCGCAGATGCAGCATGACCGCGGTCAGAAACTCGGCTCGCCGCGCATCATGGCCCGTCCGCGCGGCGAAAATTGCTGACGCAACGCAGGGCCTGAGCCTTCACGCGGCGTGATCGCGAAGGCGTGCGAGGCTCTCCGATTCTCCGAGCACCGCCATCACGTCGAACACCGGCGGTGACACGGTCGATCCGGTCAACGCCGCGCGCAGCGGCTGCGCCACCTTACCGAGCTTCAGCCCGTTGGCTTCCGAGAACTCACGCACGATGGCCTCGAGCGACGTGGCCGACCACTCGGGCGCCTTCTCCAGCGCGGCGACGAGCTTGCCGATCATGTCCTTCGCCGGGGCGTCGAGCAGCTTCGCCGCTTTCTCGTCGAGCGCGAGCGGGCGTGCCGCGAAAACGTAGGCTGCTCCCTGGATCAGGTCGACCAGCGTCTTCGAGCGCTCCTTGAGGCTCGGGATCGCGGCGCGGAACTGTGGCCCGGCGCCCGACGCGAGGCGGCGCGCGATATCGAACCCGCCCTCGATCTCCGGCAGGATGGCGACCGCGCGTTCGAACAGCTCGTGATCGTCCGTCTGGCGGATGTAGTGGGCGTTGAGCGCCTCGAGCTTGGCGAAGTCGAAGCGCGCGGGGCTGCGGCCGATGCCATCGAGATCGAACCAGGAAACGAGCTGCTCGGTCGACATTATCTCATCATCGCCGTGGCTCCAGCCGAGGCGCACGAGGTAGTTGCGCAGCGCCACCGGGAGGTAGCCCATGGCCCGGTACGCTTCGACGCCGAGTGCGCCGTGTCGCTTGGACAGCTTGGCGCCGTCGGGCCCATGGATCAGCGGGACATGCGCGAACTCCGGCACCGACCAGCCGAGGCCCTGGTAGATCTGCGTCTGGCGGGCCGCGTTCGTCAGATGGTCCACGCCGCGCACCACATGCGTGATGCCCATGTCGTGGTCGTCGACGACGACGGCGAGATTGTAGGTGGGGTTGCCATCGGAGCGCAGCAGGATGAGGTCGTCGAGATCCTTGTTGGGAATGACGACGCGACCCTGCACGTGGTCCTCGACGACCGTCTCGCCTTCGCGCGGTGCCTTGAGGCGGATGGTGTAGGGCAGGTCCGCGGGCGCGTCGTCAGGGCTCTTGTCGCGCCAGGGCGAGCGGATCGACAGCGTGCGCTTCTCGGCCTCGGCGGCGGCGCGCATGGCGTCGAGCTCGGCCGCCGTGAGGTAGCAGCGATAGGCGTTGCCGCTGGCGAGCAACTGCTCGGCGGCCTCGCGATGGCGCGCGGCGCGGGCAAACTGCGAGACCGGCTCGCCGCTCCAGTCGAGTTCGAGCCAGCGCAGCCCGTCGAGAATGGCGGCCACCGCCGCCTCGTTGTTGCGCTCGCGGTCGGTATCCTCGATGCGCAGCAGAAACGTGCCGCCACGGGCCTTGGCGTAGAGCCAGTTGAACAGGGCCGTGCGCGCGCCGCCGATGTGCAGGTATCCGGTCGGCGAGGGTGCGAAGCGGACGATGGGAGCTGAGCTGCGGGCGGCGGGCGTTGTCTGTTTCTCGGTCATCGGTCGTGTCATGATCCTCGGCGGGAGCCACGGGCGTGGCCGCTGCGCGCGCTTTAGCACGTGGCGCGGATGGGGGTAAGGGCCGAAGCTCGATGGCGGGAGACGGCGGCGGGCGCCCTGCCGGCATGGTTGCGCTGCCCGGCGGGGGGGGGGGGGGGAAGAACGCTTTGGGGGGGGGGGTCTCGCCCCGCCGCCAATGTCGCTCGCCGCGCGCGCCGCCCTTGCGATCGAGGATGAGCGGGCGCGCTGGTTCTACTGGGTTCCGGTCTTTATCGGCGTCGGCATCGCGGTCTATTTCGCCCTGCCGGTCGAGCCCCCGCTCTGGGTCGCTCTTCTTGCGCCCGTCGCCGCGATCGCGGCGCGTCTGGCCCTTGGTCACGCGACCCTCGTGACGCTGGCGACGGGCGTATTGACGCTCGCCGGCGTGGGCTTCGCGCTGGTGACGGTGCGGACCGCGCTTGTCGCGGCGCCTGTCCTCGAGGCGCGTCTCGATCGTGTCGACGTCGAGGGATTCGTCGAGCGGGTGGAGCCGCGAACGGGGCGCGGCGAACGGGTTACACTGCGCGTCACACGGCTCGGCGCGCTCCCGCCCGATGCGACGCCACTGCGGGTGCGCATCCGCACGACGTCTCGTGTCGAGGGCCTCGGGCCGGGCGATGCGCTGAGTGTCAGGGCCAGCTTGTCGCCACCCGCCGCGCCCGCGCTGCCGGGAGGCTACGACTTCGGCCGCTACGCTTTTTTCCAGGGGATCGGCGGCGTCGGATACGCGACGGAGGCGCCACGGCGCATCGTGCTGCCCGCGCCGCCGCCCCTTTCGCTGCGCATCTGGTCGTCGGTGGAGCGGTTGCGGCAAGCCATCACGCGGAGGATCGAGGCGGCGCTGCCGGGCGAAACCGGCGCCATAGCCGCCGCCCTGCTTTCGGGCGAGCGCGGCGCCATATCGGATGCCACCAACGACGCCTACCGCAACTCCGGGCTGTTCCACATCCTCTCCATCTCGGGCCTGCACATGGCGATCATGGGCGGCGCGGTGTTCTGGTTCGTGCGGCTGCTGCTGGCGCTGGTGCCGGCGGTGGCGCTGGTCTACCCGAGCAAGAAGTGGGCGGCGGTCGCGGCGGGGCTTGCGAGCCTCGCGTATCTGGCGATCTCGGGTGGCTCGTTCGCGACCGTACGGTCTTTCGTCATGATCGCCGTCATGTTCTTCGCCATCGTGCTCGACCGGCCCGCGCTGGCGATGCGCAACGTCGCGATTTCGGCCCTGCTCATACTGGTGGTGTTCCCCGAAAGCCTGCTCGATGCGGGCTTCCAGATGTCGTTCGCGGCGGTGGTGGCACTCGTCGCCGCCTACGAGGCAGTGCGCGACAGACTGTCGGAAGGCCCGGGGCGCGGCGACGTCGGCCCCGTGCTGCGGGTTGGACTGTTCTTCGGCGGCATCGTGATGACCACGCTGGTTGCGAGCATCGCCGTGGCGCCGTTTGCCGCCTTTCATTTTCACAAGAGCCAGCAGTACGCGGTGATCGCCAATCTGCTGGCGGTGCCGATCACCAACTTCATCGTCATGCCGGCGGCACTCGCGACGCTGATCGTGATGCCACTCGGCCTCGAGGCGGGCCCGCTCTACGTCATGGGGGCGGGGATCGATGCGATGAGCGTCGTGGCGCGCTGGGTCGGCGCGCTGCCGGGCGCCGTTTTACACCTACCGGCGATGTCGACCGCGTCGTTCGCCGCGATGCTCGCAGGTGGCCTGTGGCTGACGCTCTGGCATGCGCGCTGGCGCTTGCTCGGTGTAGCTGTGGCCGGCGCCGGCGTTGTGCTGGCGGTGGTGGCGATGCCGCCTCGACCCGATGTTCTCGTCGGACGTGCGGGTAACCTCGTCGCGGTTCGCGGCGGCGACGGCAACCTGGCATTTCTCGGACGCTCGGGCCGCGCGGAATTCGAGATCGAGAGATGGCTCGAGCACGATGGCGATGCGCGCGCATCCGAGGCCGGCAAGGTGCTGCCGGCCTATGCGACGGCCTCCGTCGCCCCCCATGCAATGGCTGCCAGGCCGTGGGCGGCATCCCACGACGCGGGTGAGGGCCGTGGCCGGGCAATGAACGACGCGACGTTGCCCGATCGTGGACGCGGGAGCCCCGGCGGATCGTCAGGCGCAGTCAACGCCATCTCGTGTGACAGCGCCGGATGTCTTGCGCGGATCAGAGGGGCTCTCGTCGCGGTGCCACGCCATGCCGCCGCGATCGCCGAGGATTGCCGCGCGGCCGACCTGCTGGTGCTCGCGGTTCCGAGGCCCGCCGGATGCGCAGGCGCCGCAGAGGTCGTCGACCCTGGCGCGGTTCGTCGTGGAGGCACCAGCGCGGTCTACATCGACGGCCCGCAGCGGTTACGCATCGAGACGACGGCCGCCGCGCGCGGCGTGCGGCCGTGGTCGCCGCCCTATCGCGACGTGCACCATTGGAATCGCGGAGCGAGTGCTCCGCGGGCTGCAGGAGGTGAGCAGGCGCGTGCGGCCCCGTCGACAGCCGAGGTTGGCGCAGCGGGCGAGCAACATGACGGTGAGCTCAATGCGACAGTCCCGCCGGACGTCAGCGGCGGTGAAGGCCGCGCAACCTCTGCCCCACGTGCGCGGTGGCGCCATTCCAGGGACGAGACCGACGGCGTCTCGCGTCTGCCGTCGTTCGCGGCGCCGGACCTCGCCGGTACACTCGAGTCGCCGCGCCCCGAGGACGAGGAGGACGGGCCCGCGCCATGAGCCTGCCCGCACGACGAGCCCGCCCGCGCCGTAGGGCCGCATCCCGTGGTGCCTGAACACGCCGCCCCACGCAGGCTCCCGCGCATCGCGCGAACCCGGATCAATACCGGCGGATGAGCCCCACCAGACGGCCTTGGATGTCGACCTGATCGGGGCCGAAGATGCGGGTCTTGAACTCGGGGTTGGCGGCCTCGAGAGCGATCGTCGTGCCCTTCTTGCGCAGGCGCTTCAACGTCGCCTCTTCCTTCTCGACGAGGGCGACGACGATGTCGCCGTTTTCGGCCGTATCGCAGCGGCGGACGATGACCAGATCGCCGTCGTGAATTCCGGCCTCGATCATCGAATCGCCGCGCACCTCGAGGGCGAAGTGCTCACCGTTGGTCAGCAGGTCCGGCGGACAGGCGATGTCGTGGGTATGGTTCTGCAGCGCGCTGATGGGCGTGCCGGCGGCGATGCGGCCCATCACGGGAACGGATACCGTGCGGCTGTCGATGGCGACGGACGGCGGCGGCATCAGCTCCGGCTGTTTGCGGCTGCCTTCGATCACGCTCGGCTGGAAGCCGGGGCGCTTCGCCGGCGCGTCGGTGCCCTCCGGCAGCTTGATGACCTCGATGGCGCGGGCGCGATGGGGCAGGCGGCGGATGAAGCCGCGCTCGACCAACGCTGTGATGAGACGATGGATGCCGGATTTCGACTTGAGGTCCAACGCATCCTTCATTTCGTCGAACGACGGGGGAACGCCTGCCGCTTGCATCTTCTCATGGATGAATAGCAGCAACTCTTTCTGCTTCTGGGTGAGCATCGGCGACCCTCCGTGTCTCTGGCCAGCGCCGCAGGCCGAATAAATCCGCTCCGCCCGGGGGCGTGCCCCGGTGCGGTCGTGCCACAGCCGGGCGATAGCCGGCGGGCATCGCTGGCCTGCGATGTGGCACCGTCCCGTGACCGAGCCTCTTCGGTACGACGGGGCACGTTGCCGTGCAAACCATTAATGTACACTAACCGTTCTCGTGGCGTTCTGCAAGATGGGCGCCGTGGCTTTCCGGTTACGGTCTGCTCAGAAGTCGAGATCGAGCACTTCGACGGCTTCTCCGGCGGGGAGGGGAGCGGCACCGGGCGGGCGGACGATGAGACAGTCGGCTGCGGCGAGGGGGGTCATCAGCGAGCTGTCCTGCGACGGGGCGGGAGCGACGCGCCGCGTGCCGCCGTCGCGTGAAACGGTGGTGGCGCGCATGTAGTGCGAGCGCGGACCGTTGGCCCCGATCGGGGCGGCGAGGAGTGCCGGCTGGGGCGCCGCCGCGGTGATGCCGGCACCGGACAGCAACCCGATGAGCGGGACGACGAACACCCGCGTGCAGATGAGCGAGGAAACCGGATTGCCTGGCAGGCCAACGACGCGCTGTACGCCGCGCCGGCCGAAGATCAGCGGCTTGCCGGGGCGCATCGCGATCTTCCAGAAATCGAGGGTCATCCCGGCATCAGCGAGCGCCGGCACGACGAGATCGTGCGCACCGACCGACGCCCCGCCGATGGTGAGCAGGATGTCGGCATCGGCGGCCCGTGCGATGTGCTCATCCAGGCTCTCGCGCGTATCGCGCGCGATGCCGAGGAGACGCGGCTCGCCGCCCGCCGCGCGCACCATGGCGGCGAGACCATACGGGTTAGAGGAGACGATCTGATCGGGCCGCGGTGTCTCGCCGGGTGGCACCAGCTCGTCGCCGGTTGCGAGAATGGCGATCGTCGGCCGCCGGTGGACGGGCAGGCGCGCGTAGCCCATCGCGGCGGCCAGCGTGACGTCGCGCGCGGTGAGACGGCGTCCGGCCGCGAGGCGAACGTCGCCCACCGAGAAATCACCACCGCGACGGCGCAGGTGATCGGGGTCCGGCCTGCCGTCGACGACGCGGATCACCGTTCCGCTGGCGGGGCGCCCGGTGCTGCCCTCTCTTCCCTCCACGTTTTCCTGAATGACGATGGCGTCGGCACCTGCGGGAACGGGAGCGCCGGTGAAGATGCGGACCGCCTCGCCCGCGCCGATCGCCCCCTCGAACGCATGCCCGGCCGCCGACTCGCCGATCACGGTGAGGCTCGACGGCAGCGTCGCGACGTCCGCGGCGCGCACCGCGTATCCATCCATGGCGGAAGCGTCGAAAGGAGGCTGGGTCAACCGCGCGGGAAGGTCTTCGGCCAGTACGCGGCCAGCGGCATCGAAGAGCTCCACCGTTTCCGGACCCACAGCCTCAACGCCCGCTAGAATGCGGGCAAGGGCCGCTTCGACCGAGAGCAGGGCCATCAGGAGCGCGCCTCGTCCGCGCGCCAGTGGCCGGAGCGTCCGCCGGATTTCTCGACGAGGCGGATGCCGGTGAAGGTCATGCCTTTGTCGACGGCTTTCAGCATGTCGTAGATGGTGAGGCAGGCGACGGAGACCGCCGTCAGCGCTTCCATCTCGACGCCGGTCTGCCCCGCGACCTTGACCTCGGCGGTGACATGCAATCCGACCGGCGAGCGGCTCGTCACGAAGTCCACGGTCGCTTTCGTGATGGGCAGCGGATGGCACAGCGGAATGAGGTCCGACGTGCGCTTGGCAGCCATGATGCCGGCAATGCGCGCGGTGGCGAGCACGTCGCCCTTCTTGGCGGTGCCGGTCTCGATCAGGTCGAGCGTTTCCACCGCCATCGCGACGAATCCTTCGGCGCGCGCGACGCGGTGCGTGACGTCCTTGGCGGAAACGTCGACCATGTTCGCCTCGCCCTTGTCGTTCAGATGGGAGAGGCGCGGCGCGGATGTGTTCGGATCGGGCATTGAGGTGGAAGCTCGCCTGTTCTGATCTGAGGTGTTGGAGCGGCGCGCGGGACTATAGCCGCCGGCGGTCGCCCGGCGCCAGAGCCGCGGTTCGGTGACCGGCGCCGACCGAAAGGCCATGTTCGCTCGAATTGAAGCGGCGCGCGGTCTCGGATTAGCCTCGGGTCCGGCATCTGTCAGCAGAAGGAGGCAACAGGCATGGCTCGACGGCGCCCCGGAACGGCGATGGCGCTTGCCAGAGTGGCGGCGCTCGCGGCGCTGGTGGTGGTCCTTGGTCATGCGGCACCGGCAACCGCCGACGACGATGTCGATACGGCGCTCGTGATGGCGGTCGACATCTCGCAATCGGTCGATGAGGAACGCTATCGCCTGCAACTCGAGGGCATCGCGCAGGCGCTCGAGGACGAGGAGGTGATACGGGTCGTGACGAGCGGGCCGCGCCGCTCGATCGTGTTCACCATCGTCGGCTGGGCGGACCGTGCGCGCGTGCTGCTGCCGTGGACGTTCATCGCCAGCCGTTCGGACGGCGCGGCGGTGGCGCGGATGCTGCGTTCGCTGCCGACCGCGAGCGGGGAGTACACCTGCGTCGCGCGGATGATGCGCTATCTTGCCGAGTTCACGCTTCCGCAGATGCCGGTGAAGGCCGATCGCGTGGTCGTGGACGTTTCGGGCGACGGGCCCGACAACTGCACCTCGCTCACCTACCTCCGAGAAAGCCGCGAGAAGGTCCTGGCGCTCGGCGCGACCATCAACGGGCTGCCGATCCTCGAAGACGGCACCGATCGCGAGATCGGGCCGTGGAACCATGCGCCGGGCTCGACCAAGCTCGATTTTCCGCTGCCCACCGAGAACGACGCGCGCACGCTTCCCGAATGGTACGAGCGCCACGTGATGGCGGGGCCGGGCGCGTTCATCGTCACGGCGCAGGGGTATGACGATTTCGCCCGCGCGATCCGCCGCAAGTTCGTGATGGAGGTGGCGTGGCCGGGTACGGGGAGACCATCACGCGGCCGCGACGTGCGGCGTGTTGCGGGAGTGCGATGATCGTATCGACGTAGCGAGCGCTTCAGCGTGCATCGCGGATCACCCGCTATCGCGTGCGCGCTGCCGCAAGGTCGGCGAGACAGCTCTCGAACCCCGCGAGCGACGACAACTCCTCGCCCGCTGGAACCGTAACGCGGCGGACGCGGAAGCCCGCGAGTTCCACCGCGCCGACCATCATCAGGTTGTCGGCCATGTCGAAGCGCTCGATGGAAGTGCCCGCGCTGTAGCTTTCGCACGCCCTCGCGCCGGCGCCCGCGTAATAGCGTTCTGAGCGCTCGGCGAACGGCGTCGCCACGTGCGTGTAGCCGAGCACGGGTTTGCCGCTCGCCGCCATGTAGCCCATCTCGAACGCGGTGCCGGCATCCATGCTAACGCCGCGGAACGGGGTCATGTTGGCGATGACGGCGTCGCACCCGGCCATATGGGCGAGGTTGCCGCGATAGATGGCGATGCCCTGCGCGAAGGGTGCGAGCCCGGCGAGGTCGAGATCGCCGTCCATCGGAGAGACACCGTTGAAACCCGCCGCGCGGCACGCCGCCTTCTTCGCCTCGAACACCGGTTTGCCGAACTCGGGCAGGAACACCTCCGGGCCGGCGAGATAGATCCGGAAAGCTCGCATGCGGGTGGTCCTGATGCAGGTTGAGGCGTTGGGGGGGGGGAGCGGGCGCGCCGCGGCCGCCGGACCGTGTCACGTAATGCCGAGCGTGTCATGGACCGGCGAGTGATGGACCGGCCAGCGCCGCGAAGCAGCCGGAATGGCCCGGAAAATCCCGCGCGGGTCGGACGCTGAAAAAATTCGCGAACCGCTTTGAACCCGCCGCTCACCCGCCGCGACCAACCTTCATCACGAGGCGGCGAGGTGCCGCCCGGGACTTGAAAGAACATACGACTAAGCTCGGAGCCCCACGATGTACAAGACCATCGCTTTCGCCCTCGCCGCCACGTTCGCCGCCAACGTCATCGTCCCCGCAGCGATGGCCGGAACCACGCCTCAGAAGCCGATCGAGATGCCGCCCATCGTCGTCAAGGGCGAGCGCCCGAAGAAGTAAGGCCGCAAGCCTGCTCCCCAACCCCAACCTTCCCCCCAACACACACATGGCGGCTCCCACCCCCGGGGCCGCCATGTTGGTTTTGGGGGTGCGGATTTCACGGAGCCACGCGCAACGGACCGCGACGTTTCATCCTCGAATTCATGCTGAGGACCCATTGCGCGACACCGCGAAAGTCGCGCTCATGCCGCCGCATCCAATATCAAGGATGTCATGGTCGGGCTCGTCCCGACCATCCAGCGCCCAACAAGTGAAGGTCTGTGCGCCTTGAAATGTCAGCGCCGCAACAGCCCCCGGCCTTCCCGTGCAGCACCCTGGGTCCTCGGGACAAGCCCGAGGATGACAAGAGCAACAACATAACGAACCCCCAAAATCTGTCATGCTTCATATTGCGAACAGTGCCGAGTTGCCTCTCAAACGATCTGATTCTGCAAGATTGAACTTGAATTTGCAGATACCGCATCCACAGAAACTTGTTGCACACCAGTTTTCGGCTTCTTCTCGTTGGAGGGCAAATCACTTAGCCTGGAAAAACGCAGCATATCGGCGCAGAGGCGGCACACGGTGAACCACACTCTAACTCATGATCTCGACTTGTTCGGAAACCCGATTGTCGACTGTTCGACAAGGAAGAAGAATAAGGTCCGCAATCGCGCTTCGACCGAATCTCGCTGCAACGAAGCACTGGCGACCAAAGGTCCAACGCAGGAGATAAAACACAAGGCCCCAAGACTCTTGGGCAACTGGATTCAACGCTCTCACAAGCGGTTTTGGCTGTGTGTTGCGGCCTCGTGCAGTTTCCTCTTCATCAGCGTGATTTTTCCAGGAGTTGTCGAGGGCGCAAAAAAGTACGTCGGTGACTGGGTCAAGTTAAAGCTTGAAGAAATTATCGGACCTGCACATCGGCGTAGTGGCGGGACCAACGACTCCGCGGTGCCACGACGCTCAGAAGATCCGCAGATCTGGCTCGATGGTCAGGTCGTCGTTCCGCCTGACCGACGCTCTGGCAAGAAATAACCTCCCTCACACCAACCTGCTCTGCTCCACCGCCGCAGCGATGAAGCTTCGGAACAGGGGATGCGGGTCGAAGGGGCGGGATTTCAGCTCGGGGTGATACTGCACGCCGATGAACCAGGGATGGTCGGGATATTCGACCGTCTCCGGCAACAGCCCGTCCGGTGACGTGCCGGCGAAGCGCAGGCCCGCGCTCTCCAGCCGCTCGCGATAGCCGGTGTTGACCTCGTAGCGGTGGCGGTGGCGCCGGGAGATGGGCGCCGCGCCATACATTTGCGCGATGCGGCTGCCATCGGCGAGCCGCGCCTCGTACGCGCCGAGCCGCATCGTGCCGCCGAGGTCGCCACCCGAACGCCGCTGCTCCAGTTCGTTGCCGCGCATCCATTCCGTCATCAGGCCGACCACCGGCTCGGTCGAGGGACCGAATTCCGTCGAGGATGCACCCGCGACACCCGCCAGATTGCGCGCAGCTTCAATGCACGCCATCTGCATGCCGAAGCAGATGCCGAAGTAGGGCACGCGCCGCTCGCGCGCGAACTTGGCGGCGAGGATCTTGCCTTCCGCGCCGCGCTCGCCGAAGCCGCCCGGCACCAGAATGCCGTCGACGCCTTCCAGATACGGGGCCGGATCCTCGTGCTCGAATACCTCCGCCTCGATCCATTCGAGGTTGACGCGCACCCGGTTGGCGATGCCGCCATGCACGAGCGCCTCGATCAGCGATTTGTAGGCGTCCTTCATGCCCGTGTACTTGCCG
>CALMPK010000410.1 GCA_937873575.1 uncultured Hyphomicrobiaceae bacterium | reverse complement strand
ACAGATCAACGATCACCACGGCCACCCGATCGGCGACGCACTGCTCGTTGCCGTCGGCCAGCGGCTGCGGCGCACCGCCGGACGCGACGATTTCGTCGCCCGGCTCAGCGGCGACGAGTTCGCTCTCATCGAGGTGCGCCCGGCCGATGCGGCGCCGTCCATGCTCGGCACGGAGCTCTGCCGCGAACTATCGCGGCCCTACGACATCGAGGGTGTTCGCCTGCAGAGCGGCGCCAGCATCGGCGTCGTCAACGCCAACGAGAGCTACACCGACGAGGACCAGTTGATGCGTTGCGGCGACCTCGCGCTCTACGCCGCGAAGAACGCCGGCGGCAGCACGGTTCGCCCGTTCGAAGAACGCATGCACGAGGAAGCGCGCGAACGGCGCTCTATCGAAACGGGGCTGCGCGAGGCGCTCGCCAAGGGACATCTCGAACTGCATTACCAGCCGATCCTCGACGTCGCCACGCTCAACGTCACCGGCTTCGAAGCGCTGGTGCGCTGGCGCCACCCGGAGAAGGGCCTCATTCCGCCGCTGTCGTTCATTCCCGTCGCCGAGCAGACCGGCCTCATCGTCGACATCGGCACCTGGGTGATCCGGCAAGCCTGCCGCGAGATCGCAGCCAAGGCACCCGGCTACAAGATCGCTGTCAACGTTTCGGCGATCGAGTTCCGCGATTCCGACGTCGCCGCGACGGTGCGCGCGGCCCTGGCAGAGAGTGGCCTGCCTGCCGACCAGCTCGAAATCGAGATCACGGAATCGCTGCTGATGAAGAAGGACACCGCGACGCTCGACCAGCTCGACGCGCTGCGCAAGGCCGGCGTGATGATCTCGATGGATGACTTCGGCACCGGCTACTCGTCGCTCAGCTACCTGCAGTCCTATCCGATCGACTGCATCAAGATCGACCAGTCGTTCGTCCGCGCCATCGGCCAGATCGAGAACTCGCGCGCCATCATCAAGGCGATCGCGACGCTCGCCACGAGCCTCAACATGACGACGATCGCCGAGGGCGTCGAGACAGAAGCGCAACTGGCGACGCTGGAGACGGTCGGCTGCAACGAGGCACAGGGCTATCTCTTCAGCCCGCCGAAGCCGATCGACGTGATCCTGAACTGGATGGCGGAGCGCCAGTCAACGCACGGCGCGGCGGCGCTCAAGAGGCTGCGGACCGAGCGCGAGGTCGCAAAGGAGACCGCCGCGGCATGACGCTCTCATCGTGCGAGCATGCCGATGCCGGAGGCCAGCAGGACGAGCAGCACGATGACGCGGAAATGCTCGGCGGGGATCAGGCCGCGCAAGCGTCGTCCGATCTCGACCCCGGCGACGGCGGGAGCTACGGCCGCGGCCGATGCGAGCAGCAAGTCCTGCCCGACCGCTCCACTCGCGACGAGCGCCGCGGCCAGCGCGGCGGATGAGAGCAGAACACCGAGGTTGATCGCCTGCACGGATCGCGCGGGGTCCATGTCGAGCGCCATCACATAGGGCACCAGCGGCATCACCTGCGAACCGGTCAGGCCCGTCAGCACGCCGTTGGCGAACCCGACCGGCGCTTGCATCGATCGCGCCGCCGCGGCCGTGAGCGACAGATGGGGACGGGTGAGCGCGAACAGACTGTAGGCGACGATGGTGACGCCGAGCACGAGCACGGCGTGACGCGGCTCGCTTGCGAGCAACAGCCAGATGCCGAGCAAAATGCCCGGCAGCATGGCGAAATACATCCGCGAGAACGTCCGCCACGTCTCGCCGAGGAAGCCGTTGAAAAGCGCCACCGCGATGTTGGTGGCCATCGCCGGCAGCAGCACGATCGCCATGGCATGTCGCAGACCGACGGCGAACACCAGGAACGGCAAGGCGCTCGACGCATAGCCGAGGCCCGTCGCCCCCTTGACGATGCCGGCGAGCGTCAGTCCCGCCGCGATGACTGCAAGATGCCCGAGATCGATGTCGCCCATGCGATGCTGGCCCGCCTCCGGCGCGCTCGGGCTAGACTGCGAGATCCCCGACGCCAGCGAATGGCCGGCCATCGGCGTCGAGGAACCACGGCTTCACGCTCGTCCCGCGCTTCAGCGAGTACATGTAGAAGATCGGCATGGATCGAGGGAAGAGATCGCGATAGGCGCGGCCGTTGAATGTGACGAAGATCGTATCGGGGAAGACGGCCTCGACCGCCCGTCGCTCGATCATGTTCATCGCCAGGTAGCGCCGCGCACCGTCCTCGGCCGCGCCGCCACCGCGATACCACTTCGCCGCGCAGCGCTCGAGGCTGCCCAGCATCGCCGCAGAGACCTCGGCCTCCGAAGCACCGCCCAGCGCCGCTCCCGCCTCGTAGGCCGCCACCACTCGGCTCAGACGCACCGTGCGCATGCCGCGCGCGCGCGCCGCAAGGTCGACCCCCGCGAAGTAACTGTCGATCGCTTCCTCGCCGTGGCCGTTGAGGCGGGCGTGGGTATCGGTGAGGCAGATCGTGAAGCGCGCTCCCGGTGCAGAGGCGCGCGCGATCCTCTGCCCCATGCCATCGAGATAGGCGAGGCAGGCGTGGTCCGGGGGGGCCACCACGGACCGTGGCCCCTTGCCCCAGTACAGCACGAAGCGGATCGGCTGGCCGCCCACGTGGCAGCGTTCGATGACCTCGAGCAACATCGCGCGGTCCGACGGCTGCTCTCGCTTGTAGGCCCAGGTATTGAACGACTGCAGGATCGCCGCCGCATCCCCCGGTGTCACCCCGGCCGGCATCGCCCCCCGGAGCGCCACCGCGGCCATCGCAAGGTCCTTACGCATACGCACTCCCCCCACTGCGAACAGCCGTGGCGCGTGCCCCCGCCAAGCCGAACGGTTAATTGCCCGTCAAATCGTCGAACAACTCGTCGATTTCCGCAGTTCAATCAGAACAAAATATTTTATACAATTGGAAAGTCTAAGTAACTCATGTAGATGATATATGAATACGATACATTACAAATGGCACATCGATCAAAGCGCCACACGACAACTTCTGATAACCGGAAATGTTGGCGCGGACGACTTCCCGAAGATCATTCACGCCGGCGACAGGGCCCTGCTGGTCGATTTCCTCCCGACGATAGGGCTCCCAGCCGCTGCACCTCCCCGTGCATTCGATCCCGCCCGGCATGCCCGCGTGTTGGCGCTCGATGCGGCGATCACCCGGAACGAGGTCGCGGGCGTCGTCGAATGTATCGTCGCCTACGCCAGTCTGCTCGTCTGCTACGACCCGCTCGCCACGACACCCGAGGAATTGACGGCCACTCTGCGCACGCTGCTCGGGGAGCAGGCGGGCGCGGACCCGCGGCGGCGAACCTGGCGCGTACCCGTCTGCTACGGCGGTTCCCATGGTCCCGATCTCGCGGAGGTCGCGGCGCGATGCGGGTTGAGTTCGGACGACGTTATCGAGCTTCACGCATCCGCCCGCTACACCGTCGCCATGTTCGGCTTCTTGCCCGGCTTCGCCTACCTGGCGGGGCTTCCCGATCACCTGGCTGTGCCGCGCCGCGCGACCCCACGAACGCGCGTGCCGGAAGGCGGCATCGGCATCGGCGGCGCGCAGACCGCGATCGGCTCCGTGGCGGGGCCGAGCGGGTGGCACCAGATCGGGCGAACGCCAGTGCGCACGTTCGCACCGTCCCGCCAACCGGTGACGTTTCTCGACATCGGCGACGAGATCCGTTTCGTCGCGATCGACAGCACGCGCTTCGCCCGCTTGGCGGCGGCAGCCGAGCACGGCGACCTCGTGGCGGAGATCATCACGTGACGGCGCTCGAGGTGGTTCGCTGCGGGCCGCTCGCCGCGCTACAGGACGCGGGCCGTCCGGGTCTTGCGCGTCTCGGCATCCCACGCTCGGGCGCGATGGACCCGCGCGCGCTATCGCTCGCCAACGCTCTCGTCGGCAATGCGGCGGGTGAAGCGGCCATCGAGATGGCCTGGACCGAGATCGAGCTCCGCGCCCGTGGTGGCCCGGCCCGTCTGGCGGTCACGGGAGCGCCGGCCGCGATCCGCATCGGCGGTTGCTTCGTCCCGCACCATGCCGCCTTCACGCTCGAGGACGGCGAGACCGTCACCGTGGCGCGCGCCGACCAAGGTGTCTTCACCATGCTGGCCGCCGCCGGCGGCTTCGACGTCGCGCCCGTGCTGGCCAGCCGATCGCTCTATGCGCGCGGGGGAATAGGGGGCGTCGAGGGACGTGGCCTGAAGCCGGGCGACATGCTGCAACTGAGGCCTGAAGATCGCGCCCCTGGCCCCTTGCTGCGAGCCGCGCCGGTCGCGATCGACAGCTCGGCCGCCGTACTGCGCGTCGTTCGCGGGCCCGAGCACCCGCTGTTCACGGACATCGCTCACGCCTCCTTGCTCGGTCGATCCTACCGGCTCGGCGAGCAGTCGGACCGCATGGCCTACCGTCTCTCCGGCGCACCACTCGAGCGCGGGCGGACGACCGAGATGATCTCGACCGGCACGCTCTCCGGCGCGATCCAGGTGCCACCCGATGGCCAGCCGCTGGTGCTTATGGCGGATTGCCAGACGATCGGTGGCTATCCGCGCATCGCGATGGTGATCGCGGTCGACCTGCCGCTGCTGGCGCAATGCCGCCCCGGCGCGTCGATCCGCTTCGACGAGGTGGACGTGGCGCAAGCACACAGGCTGTTGCGCGAAGCGGCGTCGCGCCCGGCCGTAACGTGGACATGGACCGGGCCAACATCGGCCGAGCCGAGCTTCGCCTCGCTGGCGCATGCGTGCCGCGACCACACCGTCGACGCCCTCGATCCTGCGACCTGGGCCTAGAGCATCATCCGACCAGACCGAATCGCGTTGGCGATCAATGGTCGGATAAAGATGCTCTAGAATCTGACGAATCGAGCGCTATCGACTTTGATTGAATCGCATTCGCGCTTCATCAGAGTCGTCAATAGCACTCTGAAACATGAGTTGAGGGCGCGATTCACGATCTCGATGGAAGCGCCCGGCGCTTCCAACTCGACCGATCGCACCCTAGCGCTCGAACTTGCGGAACTTGATGCGGTGAGGCTCGACGGCGGCGTCGCCGAGGCGGCGCTTCTTGTCTTCCTCGTAGCTTTCGAAGTTGCCCTCGAACCATTCGACGTGGCTGTCGCCCTCGAAAGCGAGGATGTGGGTCGCGAGGCGGTCGAGGAAGAAGCGATCGTGGCTGATGACGACGACCGAGCCAGGGAAGATCTCGATCGCGTTTTCGAGCGCGCCGAGCGTCTCGGTGTCGAGGTCGTTGGTCGGCTCGTCGAGCAGCAGCAGGTTGCCACCCTCCTTGAGCAGCTTGGCGAGATGCACGCGGTTGCGCTCGCCGCCGGAAAGCATGCCGACCTTCTTCTGCTGGTCAGCGCCCTTGAAGTTGAACCAGCCGCAATAGGCGCGGCTCGGCACCTCTTTCTTGCCACCGAGGCTGATCTGGTCGAGGCCGCCGGAAATCTCCTGCCAGACGGTCTTGTTGTCGTCGAGATGGTCGCGGCTCTGATCGACGTAGGAGAGCTTCACCGTGTCGCCGATCTTGAGGCTGCCGGCGTCGGGCTTCTCCTTTCCGGTGAGCATGCGGAACAGCGTCGTCTTACCCGCGCCGTTCGGTCCGATGACGCCGACGATGCCGCCACGCGGCAGCTTGAACGAAAGGCCGTCGATGAGGAGCTGGTCGCCGAAGCCTTTCTTCAGGCCCTCGGCCTCGATCACCATTTCGCCGAGGCGCGGGCCTTCGGCGATATGGATCGTGGCGCGCCCGACATCCTCGCGGCCCGCCTCCTCGGCGAGCTTCTCGTAGGCCGTGATACGGGCCTTGCTCTTCGCCTGGCGCGCTTTGGGCGACGACCTGATCCACTCGAGCTCGCGCTTCAAGGCGCGCTGCTTGGCTTCCTCCTGCCCCTTCTCGACCTCGAGGCGCTTCGCCTTCTGCTCGAGCCAGCCGGAATAGTTGCCGTGGTAGGGCACGCCGGCGCCGCGATCGAGCTCCAGCGTCCATTCGGTGATGTTGTCGAGGAAGTAGCGGTCGTGCGTGACGAGGATCACGCAACCCTCGTAGTCCTTGAGATAGCGCTCGAGCCAGGCGACCGATTCCGCATCGAGGTGGTTGGTCGGCTCGTCGAGCAGCAGGATGTCGGGCTTCGACAGCAGCAGCCGCGTCAGCGCGACGCGACGCTTCTCGCCGCCCGAGAGTTTGGACACGTCGGCCTCGCCCGGCGGGCAGCGCAACGCATCGAGCGCCTGCTCCACCTGCGTGTCGAGGTCCCATAGATTCTGCGCGTCGATGACGTCCTGCAGCTCGGTCATCTCGTCGGCCGTTTCTTCGGAGTAGTTGGCCGCGATTTCGTTGTAGCGGTCGAGGATGGCCTTCTTCTCGGCGACACCCTCCATCGCGTTGGCGAGCACGTCCTTGTCCGGGTCGAGCTCCGGCTCCTGCGGCAGATAGCCGACCTTGATTCCGTCGGCCGCCCACGCTTCGCCGACGAAGTCCGTCATCTGGCCCGCCATGATCTTCAGCAGCGTCGATTTACCGGCGCCGTTCAGGCCGACGACGCCGATCTTCGCGCCCGGGAGGAAGGAGAGCGAGATGTCCTTCAGCACCTGCTTGCCGCCGGGATAGGTCTTCGACAGCTTACTCATGTGGTAGACGTACTGGTGGGCCGCGGCCATGGGGGGCGCCTCTCTCGGGATCAAGCGTTCTCTAAAAAGCGATCCGCTATGTAGTCGATTGCGCCAGCCCGCACAACGCCGCCGGACCTCGACCGGGTTGTGGCTTTGCGCCCGCCCCCGCCCCGCCGCCGGCCGCACCCTTCTTTCGAGACCGGAGGCCAATGTGACAAGGCCGCAGAATGCGGAACATCACGGCGGCCACGCGCGATCCGACGTCTCCGGAGCTCGTTCCGGCCACGCGATCTGATGACCCTGGAGACCGTCCGGCCATCGCTCGACGCCAAGGTGCCGTGTCAGTTCGCGAGCCAGTGGACCTTCGGCGAGCGCCCGTCGGATCGCATGGCGAGCTTCGACGGAAGCTGGACGGTCATCCTTCTGTTCGCCCATCCTTCTGTTCGCCGCCGTCCTCGGCTGCTCAATCTCGCGGAAGGTAGCGGAGCCTTCGCCCCCTATCCGTTCATCCTTCTGAACCTCGTACTCTCCTGCCTCGCAGCGATCCAGGCGCCGATCATCATGATGAGCCAGCAGCGGCAGGAGGCGAAGGGCCGTCTCCACCCCATCAACGACCATCAGGTCAACCTCACGGCGAGTTCGAGATCCGGCACCTGCACGAGAAGATCGACCATCTGACCAGCAAGCAATGGCGGCGGCGGCTCGAATTCCAACAGAAGCAGCTCGACATGATGGAAGATCGTGGCCGGAGTTGAGGGCCAAGGTCCGACCCGCCGCGAGATTGCGCCGCAGGCGCAGTGGCTTGCGCGCCGATTTCGGAATACCCAACTACGGGGATCAGATTTTGCGCTCCTATCGCGGGCGCACCTGGAACTCGTGCCGAAGGGGATGCCGACACATGGCCGCAACGAAAGCCGATCGATCGAAGCCGAAGAGCGCCAAGGCAAGCAAAATTCCCCAGGAGGAGACCGGCCCTGGCCCGGCCGTGAACCCCATCGAGGCCCGCATCGCCCCTCTCAAGGCCCGGCTCACGACGCATCCCGTTTACGCCTCGCTCAAATCGGTCGAAGACGTGCGCATCTTCATGCAACACCACGCCTTCGCCGTCTGGGATTTCATGTCCCTGCTGAAGGCCCTCCAGCGCGACCTCACCTGCGTCACGGTTCCTTGGAAGCCTGCCGGATCGCCGCTGACCCGCCGCTTCATCAATTCGATCGTACTGGAGGAGGAGAGCGACGAGGCCGACGGCCGGCCCGCGAGCCATTACGAGTTGTATCTCGTCGCCATGCGTGAGGTCGGCGCCGATACGGCACCCATCGAGGGGCTCGTCGCCGCGATCGACGGCATGGCGAGCCTGCCGGCGGCCCTTTCCCGCAAGGACGTGCCGCCCGCGGCGCGGGAGTTCGTGCGCACGACGTTCGACTTCGTCGCCAGCGGCAAACCGCACGTGATCGCAGCGGCATTCACGTATGGCCGTGAGGAGCCGATCCCCGACATGTTCCGCGCACTTCTCGGCGGCCTTGCTCGCGAGGGCGCAAAGCTCGACACCATGCAGCTCTATCTCGAACGCCACATCCATCTCGACGAACACGATCACGGCCCGATGGCGCAGGCGATGCTCTCCGAGCTCTGTGGAACGGACAGCGCGAAGTGGCGCGAGGCGGCGGACGCTGCGGCCCTGGCGCTCGAAGCGCGCCTTTCTCTGTGGGACGGTGTCGTCGCCACGATCGACACGGCATAGCAAAGCCCGCGCTGCCGCCCATCACGCGCGAAATCAGGAGTCGGACCGTTCCGGCTGTCCACCGGCCGCTGGCGCCGAAGGGCGACCAGCCCTTCCCAGGCCGCTTCGCAACTGCGATGCTCACCCCATGACACAAGAAACAGAATCCGCCCGCCACCTCGTCTATTTCGCCGACCCGATGTGCTCGTGGTGTTGGGGCTTCGCGCCCGTGATCTCCGCCATCGCCGAGCATTTCGGCGAGCGCCTGCCGATCACGCTCGTCGTCGGCGGGCTCCGACCCGGCACGACGTCGCCGATGTCGGACGCCATGAAGCGCGAGATCCGCACGCATTGGGAACATGTCGCCGAGCGAACCGGCCAACCGTTCGACTTCGCGTTCTTCGAGCGCGACGGCTTCGTCTACGACACCGAGCCGGCCGACCGGGCCGCCGTCGTCGCCGCCCTGCTCAACCCGCGCCTCGCGCTCTCCTACTTCACCAGCATTCAGCGCGCGTTCTACGCCGAGAACCGCGACGTGACAGACGCCGCGACGCTCGCTGGCCTCGCCGCGGATCACGGCATGGATGCCGTCCAATTCAGCGCCGCGCTCGCTTCGGAGGAAGCGCGCCGCGCGACGATGCGAGACTTCGAGATTGCGCGCTCGTCAGGCGTCACGGGCTTCCCGACCGTCTTCGCGGGCGACCCGCAATCGGGCTATGCGCTCGTTACATCGGGCTATCGTCCGCTCGACGGCTTGACCGACATCCTCGAGGACTGGCTGGCGCAGGCATGACGGAATGAGGCGCCGTCTCGCCTGCACCCAGAGCGCTATCCGATCAGACGGAACCGAGAGCGGTTCCCTGATCGGATGAAAGCGCTCTAGCGCGAGGATTCGAGAGCATCGCTATCCGACCGCACAGCATCGCGTTAGCGATGGGCGGTCGGATGATGCTCTAGCTCCGATGCGGGCGTTCAGCCCTCAAGCCGTTCGGCGATGATCATCATGCCGCCGGCCGTCTCGACGATCGCCTCGACGGTGCCGTAGCTCGTCACGGTCTGAGCCAGGGTCCGCGCGCCTTCGCCGAGGTCCTCCATCGTATCCGGCAGCGACTCGACGAACACATACGAGAGCGCGCGGTTGGCGACCTGCGCCGCGATCGCCTCGCCGAACTCCTGGGCAATGAGCGCGCGCGCCGTGACGACGACCGACGAACCATTGTCGGCCTGCCAGCTCGTGCACGGACAGCTCATGCCGGTCGAGACGGGAACGAAGCCGAGCGCCGCGAATGCCGCGGCGGCGGCCTCCATGTCGTCGACGACCTGCAGCGGCGTGACATTGCGAACGTTGATGCTCATGACAGGTTCTCCTGCTTGCGTGTTGTGGTGCGAGCAAGCCCCTCGGGCGGATTCGCCGCAATCGCGTATTGTGCCGCTGAGATGAATTGGCGCGCTCTGGATTGACTTAGAGCAGCGAATTCCATTCACCCTGTCGCAACTCACCGCAGGTTCGCGACACCGGTGAAGAAGAAGCCGCCGAGCCCGACCGTGAAGACGAGCCACCCCCACAGCGTGTGCTCGATCCAGACCGCCCAGAACGAGCGGCTTGCATGATAGCGCCACGCGAACAGCATGCCGGTGACGAACGTGCCGGCGACCGCGAGCCAGTTGGCGAACAGGACATGGCCGAAGCCGAACAGCAGACCGTTGATGACGATCAGCGCGACGCGATTGTCGCGGAACAACGGGCCGTAGCGATGGAAGAAGAACGTGCGGTAGGCGATCTCCTGGGGCACGACGGACAGGAACGGGTAGAGCAACATGATGCGCTCCCAAACGTCACGCCGTTCCATCATCATGTTGAGGAAGTGCCGCGGCATCAGCTCCGACACCGCGTAGGCGATGGCGCCGCCGGCAACCGCGAATGTCGCGAGGATCGAGAGCAGGGTTCGCAACCGCACGCCCCGGCCGAGCTCCCGGCGTAAGGAGAATCCGCGGTCGAGCAGAAGGATCGTCACGAAAGTTGCGAGCATCGGCGGCAGCACGGCAAAAAGCGGCAGCCGATAGCTCAGCCCGAAAGGGTTGAGTACGATGGGTCGCAGGAGAAAGAGACCCACGCTCGCGACCACGAGACAGCCCGACCGCCACAACCCGGGCCGCTTGACGCCCGGCGCGCGCGGAAGCGTTCCACCCGCCGCGATCTCGCCAGCGAGCCGTGAGCCAGTCCCTTCCCCGGCGAACGTATCCTGCTCCGAGCCGAATGGTGCGTTTGCATCCACGCTTGTCATGTCAGTGACCGTGCATCGCGGGGCCGAGAAAGCGTGCGCGGCTCGCCCACCGCCGCTCGATCTCACGCGCGATCGTTTCGGCGGAACGCAGCGGGGGATAGCTCCAGGCGACGTCGAGCACGGTCGCGGGCTCGAGCGGCCGCGTCACACGCACGGCGACGAGTGAATCGTGGAAGCGTCGGAATTTGTCGCTGCCGCCCGATGGCCGGAACACGTAGACCGGGCGTCCGGTGCTTACCGCCTCGCCGGTCATCGACACGCTGTCGGCGGTGACGACGATGGCGTCGGCATTGGCGAGGTATCGCAGATAGGGGTTGTCGCCCTCGCCACGCCAGATGAGATGGGGAAACGGCGCGAGCGCCGAGGCCACCGCATCGACGACGGCCGCGGGTGTCCTGCGCGAGGGCGTGACCAGGAACGAAGCTCCCTGGGCGGCGAGTCCAGAGACGGCGGCCGCGAGCCGGGCGATGTCGTCACCCGTATAGCGCCAGACCTTGGAAACGCCGCCGATTGCCAGCATCACCAGGGGGCGTGGCAACGCCGCGATGTCGGACTGCGGCGCGGCACGGGCCGCCTCCAGAACGCCCGCGCTGAATCGGTTGGGCGGTGTCAACGTCGCCATCACGTTGCGGCCGCGGAGGCGATCGTGCTCGGGCACCCATATGAGGTCGGCGACGTTGGCGCCGGTTCGCGGGTCCTGCAGGACGACAGAGAACGTCGCTGGCCCGGCGCGGCGGCGCACCTGACGCAGGGCGGGGATGGCGGGGCGCCCGACGCCGATGACGATGGGGGGCCATGGCGGGTCTGATGGGAAAGCGCGTG
>CALMPK010000409.1 GCA_937873575.1 uncultured Hyphomicrobiaceae bacterium | reverse complement strand
CGGGGCCGGTTCCGCCCCCCGCCCTGAGGTCCGGGGGCGCGGCCCCCATTGCCCCGTCCCTGGCGAGCCGCTACGGTCGCCGCGCATCCCCGACTATCCCGAATGCCGGGCCCCTCGCCCGACCTCAGCGGAGCAAACAATGACCCTTACCCTTCCCGACCTGCCCTATGCCTACGATGCACTGGCGCCCTACATGTCGGCTGAAACCCTGCAGTTCCATCACGACAAGCATCATCTCGCCTACGTCGATAACGGCAACAAGCTGGTCGGTCCCGGCAGCAAATACGAGGGGCTGAGCCTCGAACGTATCTGCGCCGCCGCCTTCGAGGCCAAAGACATGCCGGTCGTCAACAACGTCGGCCAGCACTACAATCACAACCACTTCTGGCAGTGGATGAAGAAGGGCGGCGGCGGCAACAAGCTGCCCGGCGCGCTGGAGAAGCTCGTCGCCGAATACGGCGGCTTCGACAAGATGCGCAACGACTTCATCGAGGCGGGCAAGACCCAGTTCGGCTCGGGCTGGGCGTGGCTCGCGATCAAGGACGGGCGTCTTGCCGTCATGAAGACCCCGAACGGCGAGAACCCGCTGATGCACGGTGCATCGCCGATTCTCGGCTGCGACGTCTGGGAGCACAGCTATTACATCGACTACCGCAATGCGCGGCCGAAGTACCTCGAGGCCTGGTTCGACAATCTCGTGAACTGGGAGCACGTCGAGATGCTCGCCGGGGCCGCCCGCTGATTGCCGGCAATTGGCGGTTGCAACCGGAAACGGGAACGGGAGCGGTGATCCGCTCCCGTTTTCATTTGGCGCAGGCGAAGCTGGCGCAGGCGAAGCCGGTCGCTATTGCGGCGCGCAGACCTGCGACGGGCCGGAAAACCGGTTCAACGGAATTCGCAGATACGAAACTCCGTTGTCCTCCGTTTCAGGCAACCTGCCGCCGCGGATATTGACCTGCAACGCGGCCAGCATCAGATGCGGCAGCGGCAACTCCGCGTCTCGCGCCTCTCTCAGGCGCACGAACTCGGACTCCGTCGTTCCGCCGCGCAAATGGATATTGCTGTCGCGTTGCTCGCGAACGGTGCTTTCCCACTGCGGCTTGCGACCGTTGCGCCCGTAATCGTGACCGACGAATATTCGTGTCTCGTCGGGGAGCGAGAGAATGCGCTGGATACTGGCGTAAAGCTCACGCGCATTGCCACCGGGAAAATCGGCGCGCGAGGTGCCGGAATCCGGCATCATCAGCGTGTCGTGGACGAATGCGGCGTCTCCAATCACGTAGGTCACGGAGGCGAGCGTGTGCCCAGGCGAGAAGATCACCCGCCCCTGCAATTTACCGACTTCGAAGGTTTCTCCATCCTTGAACAGGTGGTCCCACTGCGATCCGTCGGTCGCGAAGGTCTCTGGCAGGTTGTAGATCGACTTCCAGAGCTTCTGCACCTCGACGACGTGCTCGCCGATGGCGGTCGGTGCCCCGAGCTTGTCCTTGAGATACGGGGCCGCCGAGAAATGGTCGGCGTGGGGGTGGGTGTCGAGAATGCGCACCACCTCGAGGCCCTCCGACGTGACGTAGGCGGCGATTTCCTCGGCGTTGACCGGACAGGTGCGGGCGGCCATCTCGTCGAAATCCCACACGGGATCGATGATGACGGCCTTGCGCGTCGCCGGGCACGATGCGACGTACTGAACAGAGCCTGTCTTGGCGTCGTAGAATGCCTTAACAGCGGTGCGGCTGCTTGCCTGCATATGTGTGCTCCTTTCTTTCGACGCGCCGGGCAATGGCCCGATCCGCGCGATTAATCCGATCGTCTGGATATGGTTTTAGGGACACGAACCGCAAGGCTCAGTGACCCGCGTCACGGGAGGCGGTGATGGCCGCGAGCACACAGCACCTCCAACATCTGCAGGAGCTTCTCGCCGGAGCCGGCCCGGTGACCGTGCGGCGCATGTTCGGAGGCGCCGGGCTCTACGCCGATGGCATCATGTTCGCGCTCATCGCCGGCGATATCCTCTACCTCAAGGCCGATACCGAAAATGGGCCACGCTTCCGCGACGAGGGCATGACACCATTCACCTACACGGGGCGCGGCAAAGCCGTGGTGATGAGCTACTGGCGTGCGCCCGAGCGGCTCTACGACGACCCCGACGAGATGGTGGATTGGGCGCGTGCCGCGATGGCGGCCGCGCGGCGCGCGCATGCGAAGAAGCCGGCGACGCCGCCGAAGCCAGCAGGCAAGCGCAGGAAAGGCGCCCCCCGGCCCCGGTGAGTTCGAGCGTGCTCACGGGCGAGCATCCGCCATGCTTCGCCGGAGCAACTTCGGAAGCGTGCTTGGCATCCGCGGTCAATGCGATCGGCCGGCGGTCGCCACCGTGCCTGCCTTCAACAACCTCGTGCGATGAGAAGCAGG
>CALMPK010000408.1 GCA_937873575.1 uncultured Hyphomicrobiaceae bacterium | reverse complement strand
TGTGGCGTTCCTCCTGGGAGCTGGCTGTTCTTCGTCGTGGGCTAATGACAAGGAGGTCGGCATCCCAACGATGGCGCCCCTCGCGAAGGAATTCACGGCGGCACCGAAGGAAGGGGATCAATCGTTCCCGACAGCCGACGAACGTGATGCTCTGTTGAAGCAGTTTGGAATCGACCTCGGTGCCGCGGAGTATGCGCGCAACCTAGAGCGGCTGATGGAGCTTCTTTTCAGCCTGCGCTTCGTCTTAGTGCGCAGTTCGCTGAGTGATGCCGCCACAAGACTCAAGACTGTCGAATCGATCATCAAGAAGGTTCAAACATTTCTTTGGGCCAAATGCACGAACGGCGCCTTCGCGAATGGCGACCATACCGTCGTTGGCCTTTATGAATCCTTCTATCGCAAGCTTGTGCTGCGCGACCGATCTCTTCCGCGTCCTTGGGTGTTCACCACGAACTACGATCTCTTCAACGAGACCGCAATGGATAGGCTCGGCCTGCCATACACGAACGGCTTCTCCGGCGTTGTCGAACGGCGGTTCAATCCAGCGACGTTTCGGTACGCCCTCGCTGAACAGCTCGATGTCACCAGCCGCAAGTGGTCTGCGGTCGATGGCTTTGTCTATCTGTGTAAGATTCATGGGTCCATTAGTTGGACAGAGGACGATCACGGACTTTTCCCGATCCGAGAAACGGCCGTCTCCAAAGAACCGGGCAAGGTGATGATCTATCCGACGCCTGCCAAGCAGAATTCGAGCCTTGGGTCTCCCTATGCCGATCTGTTTCGGGAATTCCAGTCACGCATTGTTCGCGAACAGAGCGTGCTATTTACGATGGGGTATGCCTTCGGCGACGAGCACATCAACAATATCATCTATCAGGCCCTGACGATTCCCACGTTCCGGCTCGTGATCTTTGTAGATCCAGATTTGGACGGGGAGATTGCGAAGCTTCGCGCGCTAAATGATCCACGAATTTGGATCATTGGGGGTGCCGGACGCAGCGCCGGACGCAAAGCCCATTACTTCGACACCATTATCGAAGAGTTCATGCCGCAACGCCCGAGCGAGCGCATTGATGACGCCGTTCGGAAGGTGATCGAGGCGATGGCCCCGAAGAAGGAGGCCGCGGCTCCCCAGAAGGGGGAGGATGACGATGAGTCGTGACGATCGGAAGCGCGCAATCGGCAAGGTGGTCTCGGTCGCGGCCGACCGTTTCGTGATCGAGATGCATGCGGGCACCGACAACTTCACCGTCGTCGGATTCGACGACGTTCACTATGTCGCCAGGCTCGGATCGTTCCTGATGGTCGCGGTGCAAACCGAGGACGTGGTTGTCGAGGTCGTCGGCCTGCGTGAGCGCGACGTTGGTCATGTTAGTCGCAGTGAAGGGGAGCTGGATAAGGCTTCTTCGGCGAAGTACCTCGATGTCGTTCCCGTCGGGATGCTGCCTCAAGATCGGCGCGAAAGGTTTCGCTTCGGCGTCTCCGTGTTCCCGTCACTCTACGGCGACGCACTGTATGCGCTGGACGCTGAACTGGATCGAGTCTTCGAAACCGATCATCCTTCGGAGCCTACACCCCCGATCGACAATGTTCCACCCACGCCACCTGATGCCACCCGCTATCGCGCATTGACGATCGGCCGGTCCGTCATATTCGAGGGTTACGACGTTAAGGTCAGGATCGATGATTTCTTCGGCGGACACACTGCCGTCCTGGGAAACACAGGGAGCGGGAAGTCCTGCACGGTCGCATCGGTCCTCCAATCCTTGTTCGAAAAGGCGGAAGAACACCATGCTCGCGGTGCCACGTTCGTCGTATTCGACGTCAATGGAGAATATGCGAAGGCGCTGTCGCCGCTCGCAAAGCGCAAGCAGATCGGCGTGGACCATGTCATTCTGGACGGCACCGCACGCACGGAGCGTTTTCGTCTGCCCCATTGGTTTCTGGAGCAGTCAGAGTGGGAGCTGCTTCTGCAGGCCAGCGAGCGCACCCAACTACCGATACTGCGCATGGCGCTCGGGCTGGCAACATTGTTCTCAGCGGGCAGCGCGGCGGAGCTGAAGGGGATCAAGAACCACATTCTGGCAACCTGCCTGAGCCAAATTCTTCGTGACGACACAGGCAGTCCGTCAAAACACGATCGCATGGTCGGTCTGCTGCAAAGATTCAACACGCCGGAGATCAACAATCAAAAGATCGCGCCATTCATCAAAATCGGCTTCGGCCAGATGGCCAACCCTGCCGGTTTAACAACCTATTTGTTGGGAAACGCCAATGGCGGCGGATTTATCATCGAAGGTTTGAAATTCCCGGCATATGCCAACCTTCCCTTTGAGTTTTCCGCGTTGGGAGAGGCGCTCGATCTGGCGATCCTATACGAGGAGGCTCACGGTAACCGTCAGATCCGAGATTACTGCTCGCAGATGCTGACGCGTTTTAAGTCGCTCGAGGAGCGACCTGAATATGCGTTCCTGCGCTACGACCTTCAAGGAAGCCAAGCTGGGCCGTCGCTCGAAAACTTCCTTGAGCAGCTCCTCGGTTTGGCACGCGACGGAGCGGGTTGGGTCAAACGCAACCAGATCGTCATCATCGACATGAATGCGGTGGAGGATGAGGTTGTCGAGCTCGTAGCGTCAGTGCTCGCTAGAATGGCCTTTCGGCTGCTCCGACAAGCAGATCCACGCAATCGGTTTCCGATCCATCTGCTTCTTGAGGAAGCGCATCGATACATCGCGGAGAAGCCATCCCGCTATGCCATAGACGCCAGCAGAGTTTACGAGCGGATTGCCAAGGAAGGGCGAAAGTACGGGCTGTTCATTCTCGCCGCTTCGCAGAGGCCCAGTGAACTCTCGAAGACCATTCTTTCGCAGTGCTCGAATTTCGTCATCCATCGAATCCAGAATCCCGACGACCTTGCTCATATACGGCAGATGACCCCGTTCATCTCCGAGGCGGTCCTGAAGCGGCTCCCGTCGCTTCCGAAGCAGCATGCGCTGGTCTTCGGCACCTCCGTGAACCTTCCCACGACCTTTCGCGTGCGCGACGCAAATCCTTTGCCTGCAAGCGATGACGCGAGAATTAGAGATTTGTGGTTCCATGAGGAGGGGCGAGCGGCTCAGGTTCGCATTACGCCGGCAACTTTCGAACATGGCGATGATAGCGTCGCGGCTGAGGGGAAATGAGTCGACGATCGATAGTTGTCGAAGGGCCGCTTGCATTCCGTACAGCGCGGATCGCTGCCGCACAGCGAGCGGATTCTGGGCTGCAGATTTTCACACTTCCACTGCTTGCTGCACGTCTCGCCGGAGGCTTTAACCGACCGGCGCGATCCCAGGACCTCGACCCAGCCATTCGCGCTGCACTCGCCGCCGGCGGCTTGACGGAGCTCGAAGGTATCCGTCAGCTTCCGGGCACGACACGGTCAATCGCCCGCACGCTCGCAAAGGTTTGGCAAGCCGACCTCGATCTTGAGGGGCTCGCTAGCCACAATGCTCGGCTTGCCGAGCTTGCGGAGGTCGAGCGCCGCGTTCGCGCCAACCTCCCAGCAGGGGTTCTGACACCGCGCGACTTGCGCGATGCCGCAATTGCGCACGCGGCCCATGCGGCTGCAGCGCTCGGGTCAATCGATATCGATCAGCTCAGTGAGATTGCATCGGTCTGGCGTCCGCTTCTTGCGACGCTCGCGAAGACGGTCCCACTCGCTTGGCGCAATCCTGGAACCTCCGATGCGAACTGGTTTCCGGGCCAGTTAATTACCAGCGACCGCGAGATGGCTGCGGACATATCCTTAGTTTCCTGCGCGAACCCGCGCGCCGAAGCAGTCGAAGCGCTACGTTGGATGCGTGAACTCATTGCCTCTGGCCGCGCGCGACCCGATGAGATCGCGATCTGTGCCACGGCCACCGAGGACTGGGACGAGCACTTCCTGGTTCTCGTCGCGGACGCGGATCTCCCACTCCATTTCTCGCACGGCGTGCCGGTCCTCGCATCGCGCGAGGGACAAGCGTGCGCCGCACTTGCCGACGTCCTGCTCAACGGGCTTGGCCAGGATCGCCTCCGGCGACTGTTCGGCCATGCCGCGGGTCGAAGCCGTGCCTTGGCCGACTTGCCTGCGGACTGGTCGCTCGGCCTCCAGCCTGGTGCGGCGCTGTTCGAGATTGATCAGTGGCAGCGCGCGCTTGACGAGGCGACCGGCCGCCGCGCCGACGCAGGCGATCCAAGACCGGTCGTGATGCCCATTCTGCGGCTGCTTGCGAGTGGCCCCGAGGCGGCTGCGCAGGCCGGCGCGATGCTATTGGGCACAGCGGCCCGTGCGCTCTGGACCGAGGCGCTTCGACGCGCGCCGGCCGAAGGGCTCGAATTCTCACTAGAGGACTTGCGGCTGCCCGATGGACGCGATCCAGGCGCGAGCGCTGTCTGGTGCCCGGCGAGCCACCTTGCAGGTGCGCCGCGTCCCTGGGTGCGCCTGCTCGGCATGACATCGCGCTCTTGGCCGCGCCGCACGGCCGAGGACCCACTGATACCGGCCCACATCCTGCCGCGCTCTGTGCTTGACCCTGATCCCCTCGCCGGGCAAGACCGACGCGCCTTTGCCGTTATCACCAGTCGGGCGGCGCTCGGCTGCTTTCTCTCTCGAAGCCGGCGTAACGCTCAAGGTGGGCAGTTGTCCGCCAGCCCGCTGATCCCGCAGAGCGCATCTTTGCAGATCCTGAAGCGGGCGCGCATTCCGCAGCATGCATTCAGCGAGGCCGATCGTCTTCTTGCACGGCCGGACGAAGCGGCGACATCGCCGGCGCTCACCGCAGCCAATCTCTGCTGGCGCAACTGGCGGCGCCCGATCGTCACCGCCCACGATGGCCAGGTTCGCGCAGACCATCCCCAAATCGTCCGCGCAATCGGTGATGTCCAGTCCGCCACCTCCTTGCGGCTGATGTTGCGCGATCCGCTCGCCTTCGTCTGGCGCTACGCGCTGGGCTGGCGCGCGGTCCCAGAAGACGATCAGCCCCTCACGCTGGACGCACGCTCTTATGGTGAGCTGGTCCATGAGTTGCTGAAGCGCACGGTTGATGCGCTCGAACCTGTGCCGGGCTATGCGCGTGCGTCCCGGGAGGAAATCGAAGCTGCGCTCGCGACCTCGACGGAGACGGTCCGCACGCATTGGCCACTCAAGCGATCGGCGCCGACCGCGTTGCTCTGGAAACACACGCTCGCTGCCGCAGCTCAGCTCGCCCTCAAGGCACTGACGCTTGACGAGACGTTCCAACCCGGTACGCGAAGCTGGACGGAGCTTGCTTTCAGTCAAGCTGGCGATGGTGCGATGGCACACGATCTACCCTGGCGCCCCGATTCCCTTGTTACGATTCCCGGTACCCAGGTGCGCATCCGAGGCAATATCGATCGGCTCGATCTCACCGGCGACCGTCGCGGCGTGCGCGTGTCGGACTATAAGACCGGCGTAGAACCGCGCCGAGCGGAGGAGATCGTGCTTGGCCGCGGTGCGGAGCTTCAGCGCG
>CALMPK010000407.1 GCA_937873575.1 uncultured Hyphomicrobiaceae bacterium | reverse complement strand
GACCACACCCATAGCAATGCGTGCTTCCCGGCCGAAGTCGAATGGAAAGTGGCGGGCAGCGCCACACAAACCGCACCGGCGCGGTTGTCGGGTAATGGCGGCCCAAGGGGGCTGGCGACGGGCCGGCAATGTCCTCATCAAGGCATACCCGGATATGACCGCCAAGGCTCCGGAATACCGCCGATCTCTCCGTATCTGAGGCGCGGCTTATATTGGCTCCGTTCCACGGTAGCGGCCGAAGCTGTGCTGCCAGCCCGGGCCAAACAGAAAGACCTCGTAGGCTTCCGACGTCCCACCCTCCATGCCAGGTGAGCCGCTTGGCATGCCCGGCACGGCAAGTCCCTTGGCCTCTGGTCGTTCCACGAGCAGTCTCTCGATGGCGTGGAGCGGCACGTGCCCTTCGAGCACATAGCCCTCCAGTTCCGCCGTATGGCAGGAGGCGAGGTTGCCCGGGACACCGAGCCGCCGCTTCACCGCCTCCACCGCAGGCGTCTCGACCATGGTCACGCCAAAGCCCGCGCGCTCGAGATGCCTGGCCCAGGCCGTGCAGCAGCCGCAGTTCGGATCTTTGTGGACAACGACTAGCAAACGCCTCTGGGATCGCGCAGGCGAAAGGAAGCCCGCATTGGTAGCCAGAGCGATCAAGCCGAGTGTGGCGCGCCGCGACATGGTCTTGCCGATCGAAATCATGGTCGAATGCTCCTCTGATGTGAGCTTATCGCTGATGTCTCTCCACCGCATCGACCGTCAGTTTGCTCAGCCGGAGGCCGAACCAGTTGAGAATGACGACATCGATGAGCGTTGCGAGCGCGGCCTGTGCCATGACGATGACTTGGAACACGTTGAGCGGATGGCTCCCGCGCATCCATTCGAACATCGCAAAGCCGACAACGAACAACGGCAACAATGACACCAAAATGCCGATCATCGAATGCACGACGCCTCGGCGCGGCTGAGCCAGCACGGATCGCGCCTGCAAGGCCACATAGACGAGGGCGATGACCCCGACCCAGAACACGTGCCGCATGGCCTCGTCCGTAGTCTGTACGTTGGGCGTGTGCCCCCACCACAGCATCCACCATAGCAGGACGGACAGCACGACGGGCGCGCCATGTGCCCCGACGAACTCAATCATTGAGCGGGCGGTGGCACCCGATGCCGGCCGGTGTGCATGTGAGCCTGGCATTGTCACGACAGTCGCTCCCCTTCTGGATTGACCGCACTCAGCGGTTCGGTTGTGCGCTTGCTGCGCTCGAGTGAATGATACTCCCTACCGGCCATTGGGCGTCTCGTTCGACTCCCTGCCGGAGATCCGGCCGAGCCTCGGAATGAATCCGGGCACGTCCCTGGCATAGGCGCGATAGGCCGCGCCGAACGTCGCAATCGCATCCTGCTCCTCGCTTCGTGCCAGGCGGACATACATCCAGGTCAGCACGGGGAACATCGCCAGCGTCAGCAACGTCGGCCACTGCAGCAGGAAGCCGAACATCACGACAATGAAGCCGACATACTGCGGGTGGCGCACGTAGGAGTAAGGCCCGGTCGTTGCCAGCGCGCCCTTGCGCTGCGCATCGTAGAGCACGCGCCAGGATGCCGAGATGACCAGGAAGCCCATGATGATGAGCACATTGCTCAGCACGTGAAACGGTCCAAAATGCGGGTTCGCCTTCCACCCAAGCAACATCTCGAGCAGGTGGCCTGCGTCATGCGAGAACCAATCGACGTTCGGATAGCGCGACTGCAGCCAGCCCGACAGGAAGTAGATCGTGAGCGGAAAGCCGTACATCTCAGCGAACAGCGCGACGAGGAAGGCGCTGAAGGCGCTGAACGAGCGCCAGTCCCGCGGGGTCTGCGGCTTGAAGAAGGTGAATGCGAACATGATGAAGATCGCCGAGTTGATCAGCACGAGGCCCCACAGGCCATAGGCTGGGGTGTCTTGTGTCATGGGTTGCCTCCCTCACGCTCGCCCGTCTTGCGGTTCGTCGTGCCGCCGCCGTGATGATGCCCGCCGTGTCCGCCATGCATGAAGATGTGCATCAGCGGGCAGGCGAGGACGAACAAGTACGGGATGACGCCGAGAATGTGGACCTTGTGTTCCTCCCACAGGAGAACGATCGCGATGGCCGTGAACCCGAGAAAGACGAGGAACACCCTCGAGGTCCAGAAGCTGCCTTGGGAGCCGTCATGGCGCGTGTGTTGCGAGTGGTTGTGTGTCATTGAGGTGCCCTCCCCTATTCGACGATGAGACGGCCGCGAAACATCCCCATGGGACATGCGAAGGCGTATTCGCCGGGCTCCTTGGGAAAGAACTCGACAGCGACGGTCTCGCCGGTCGGTAGCTCGGCGCTCTTGTTGAAGTCGGCGAACACGACCTTGTCCGAGCACGAAGCGGTTTCCTCGCGCCGGAAATTGAGCCGGACGGGCTTGCCGTGCCGGACGATGATCGTGTCGGGCGTGTAGCCGCCCTTGACCAGAATCATCGCTTCCTGATAGCCGCCGGAAACCTCCGCCGCGCGCGCTCCGGCCGTGCGTTTGAGCCAGAAGAACCAGACGATGAACGCGACGAGTGAGAGACCGAGAACGAGGACCAACCAGCGATCGGCAGTCATGACGCATTCCTCCCCGGCTCGAAATAGCGGAGCCGATTGGCGTTGGTGACGACGGTGACGGAGCTGAAGGCCATCGCAGCTGCCGCGATCAGCGGTGACAGCAGGAGACCCAAGAACGGGTAGAGTGCGCCCATCGCAACAGGGATGCCGAGCACGTTGTAGCCGAACGCGCCGATGAGGTTCTGGCGCACGTTGCGCATCGTCGCCTTGCTGATCGCGATCGCCGTTACGACACCGGTGAGGCTGCCCTTGATCAGCGTAATGTCGCTCGCCTCGATGGCGACATCGGTGCCGGTACCGATGGCAAAGCCGACGTCCGCCTGTGCGAGGGCTGGCGCATCATTGATGCCATCGCCGACCATGCCTATATTTCTGCCCTCGAGCTGCAGTTTCTGCACCTCGTGCGCTTTGTCCTGCGGAAGCACGTCGGCCAGCACTCGGTCGATGCCGACCTGGCGCGCGATGGCCTTGGCGGTGCGCTCGTTGTCGCCGGTCAACATCACGACTTCGAGCCCGAGCGCTTTCAACTGCTCGATGGCCACTTTGGAGTCCGGCTTCACCGTATCGGCGACCGCGACGAGACCGAGCGCCTTGCCGTCGGACGCGATGTACATCGGCGTCTTGCCTTCGCCCGCCAGGCGCTCCCAATCGCTCGTGAGATGGTCGATGCCGATGCCGCGATCCCGCATCAGCTTGGCATTGCCAAGCAGGATAGCGCGATCTTCGATGCGTCCGCCGACGCCATGGCCCGGAATGGCCCCAAAGTCCTTCGCCTCGACGAGCGCGAGATTGCGCGCCTCGGCGCCCTTGACGATCGCTTCACCTAGAGGGTGCTCGGAGCCGCGCTCAAGCGATGCCGCGAGCCGTAGCACGGTCTCCTCGTCGCTACCCTTGGCGACCACGTCCGTCAGCGAAGGCTCGCCGCGCGTGATCGTCCCGGTCTTGTCGAGAATCACAGCGTTGAGCTTCTCGGCGCTTTGCAGCGCATCACCGGAACGGATCAAGATGCCGTTTTCCGCCCCCTTGCCGATGCCGACGGTCAGCGACGTCGGTGTCGCCAGGCCGAGCGCGCAGGGGCACGCGATGATGAGCGTCGTGACCAGCACGATGGTCGCATAGACAAGCCGCGGCTCGGGGCCGACGAGATACCAAATGACGAAAGCGGCGATGGCGAGGATCATCACAGCCGGCACGAAGTAGCCCGAAACCGCATCCACAACACGCTGGATGGGGGCCTTCGAGCCCTGCGCGTCCTTGACCAGGCGGATGATGCTGGCGAGCGCCGTGTCCTTGCCGACCTTGGTCGCATTGAACTTGAAGCTGCCGGTCTTGTTGAGCGTTCCGCCGATGACCTCGTTGCCAACCCCCTTCTCCACGGGAAGCGACTCGCCCGTGATCATCGATTCGTCGATCGCGCTCGACCCCTCCAGAATTTCCCCGTCGACCGCGACCTTGTCGCCGGGCTTGACCACCAGCACATCGCCAACGAGTACTTCCTCAACCGGGATCTCGATCTCCTTACCGTCGCGCCAGACGCGCGCGGTCTTGGCCTGCAGACCGATCAGCTTCTTGATCGCCTCTGAGGTGCGGCCCTTGGCCTTGATCTCAAGCGCCAAGCCGAGCACCACGAGCGCGACCACGACCGTCGTCACATCCCAGAACACCTCGGCGAGCCGCATGTCGGGAAACAGCCGCGGAAAAGCCACCGCAACGATCGAATAGAGATAGGCCGCGCTGATGCCGATCGCGATCAGCGTGTGCATATTGGCGGCGCGATGCTTCAATGCATCCCACATGCCGGTGAAGAACTGCGAGCCCGACCAGACGAGCACGGGAAGGCTGATGACGCCGAGCAGCGCCCAGACCACGCGCCGCGTACCGCTTCCCATCGGCATCCAGTCCCGCAAACCGGGAATGAGATCCGGATAGCTGAAAAGCATCACCGGAACCGAGATCGCCGCCGCGAACCAGAACTTGCGCATCAACAGGTCGTACTCGGCCGCGCTTGCGGCCTCCTCGGCGCTCAGTGGCTCAGCATCGGCAGCGTGCTTCGGCTCAGAGACGCGATAGCCGGCGCGCCCGATCGCGGCCTTCAGGGCATCCATCGATGTCCGCTCCGGCTGGTACTCGATGTCGACAGCGTTGGTGAGCGTGCTCGCCTCCGCCTTGACGACACCTGGCATCATCTTGAGCTCAAGCTCGATGCGCAGCACGCATGAGCTGCAATGCATGTTCGCGATCGGCAATCGCGTCTTGGCCGTTCCACAGGCATATCCCGCACGCCGGATGGCTTGCACCAGGTCGGCCACCTTGGCTGCCGCCGGATCAAATCCGACATGCGCGTTCCCGGTTGCCAGGTTGACGCGCGCATGTCGCACACCAAGCACGGCCAACAATGCCTTCTCCACGGCCGGCGGACAGTGAGCGCAGGTCATGCCGCCAATCCGCAGCGTGATGTGCTCCGACTTCGCCGGGGCGCCCGCCCGCTCGCCTTCGTCGCTCCGGCCTGCGAGCCTCAATTTCGTTTCCGTCATTCGGGG
>CALMPK010000406.1 GCA_937873575.1 uncultured Hyphomicrobiaceae bacterium | reverse complement strand
TAGACTTCGACAGCGGCCGGATGCACCTCGAACCGGGCGGGCGTCGTCGTCACGATCTCGCCATCGGCATTGACGGAGCGAGGCCGGCGCGTTTCGACATCGAAAGCGACGCAGCGCGCGGTCCGCACCTCTTTCCACGCGCCATGCCCTCCGGCGCGGAACGACGGCGCCATCAGCGCCAGCTTCCAGACGCTGCGCACTTCGAGGCTGTAGAGATCGAGGTGACCGTCGTCGATGCGCGCGACATGATGGACGACGTTGCCGCCGCCATAGTGGCGCCCGTTGCCGACGGCGATCTGCATCGTCTTGACGCGAACCGTCTCGTCCTTGCTCGTGATCCACGTCGAGAATGGCCGCGCCGACGCCAGCGCACCGATCGCCGCGACGGCATAGCCGAGGCGGCCCCACCGGCGCTTGGTGTCACGGCAGAGGTTGTGCGCGAGGTCGGCGCTGAGGCCGATGCTGGCGACGTTGAAGAACAGATGCCCGTTGACGCTGCCGACATCGATGCGGCGCGTCCGCCCCGCGGCGATGATGTCGGCGGCGCGCGCCAGATCCTCGGGGATTGCGAGCGTGCGCGCGAGGTCGTTCGCGGTGCCCATCGGTAGGATGCCCATCGGCAGGCGGGTTTCACGGATACCGCGCGCGGCCGAGGAGATCGTGCCGTCGCCACCGGCGACGATGACGCAGTCGAAGGCTTCGCGTCGGCGCACGATGTCGTCGGAGACTTCGGCCGGCGTTGCGAACGTCTCGATACTGGTCTCGACCCCGCGCTGGGCGAGCCGGGCGATGACGCCGTCGATCGGAGCCGATCCGCGCCGCGCATTCCGGTTGACGAGCAGGAGCGCGCGTCGCGGGGCGGTGGGGGGCAGGCGTTGCGTCGCTGTTCCGACGGCGAGGTCCATGGCTTCTCCTCGATGGGCTGCGATGCATATGGTGCGGTGCGGGGCGGGCTCAACCGCGGCCCGTCGTCGTGAATTTCGCCCCGCTCGACGCCGTGGCCGGGTAAAGTCTCGCAATCGTTTCAACGAACTCCGGAGCCTTCCGTTGCAGCAGTACGCCGCCTTGCCCTACGTGGAGACGCCGGAGGGCCCGCTCGTCCTGCTGCTCACCAGCCGCGACACGGGCCGCTGGGTCATCCCTAAGGGTTGGGCCAAGCCGAAGCTCACGCCGCGCGAACTCGCGGCGCGCGAGGCCATGGAGGAAGCCGGAATCACGGGCAATATGGGGGTCGAGCCGATCGGCCGCTACGAGTACACCAAGCGCCTGCACTTTCTCTCGTGGGTGCGCGCGCACGTCGAGGTTTACCCTCTGCTGGTCGACACGCAGGCCGCCGAATGGCCGGAAAAGAGCCAGCGCCGGCAGCTCTGGTGCCCGCCGGGGGAGGCGGCCCGCCTTGTCCGCGAGCGTGGTCTCGCGGCGCTGCTGCGCGATTTCTCTCCGCACACCTGATCGCGGGCAGGGTATTTCCCAGACGCCTGTCGCACCACACCCATGCTGTTTGCGCATGTCTGCCATCTCGCCTATCAACGCTTCGGGGCGCGGGGCGAGGAGCGAAGGCATGGGAGAGCAGGACGAGATCGAGCGCGCTGCCGAGAGGCGCATGCGCAAGTCGTCGCTCGACAAGGATCTCGGTAAGATCGAACGCCTTGAGCAGGCGACACGCATCGTCACGCGCGATCTCGTCAACCCGGGACTCGCGGTCCTGTTCCTCGCGTTCGCGGGCAGCATCGCGGTGTTCCACCTCGGCCCCTCCGGCGGCGGCTGGATCATCATCGCCGCGGCCGTGGTCGGTGGATACATGGCGCTGACCATCGGCGCCAACGATGTCGCCAACAACGTCAGCCCGGCGGTGGCCGCACGAGCGCTCACCATGACCGGTGCGTTGGCCATGGCGGCGCTGTTCGAAAGCGCGGGCGCGTTGATCGCCGGCGGGGACGTCGTCGACACGATTTCCAAGGGGCTGGTCGATCCGGCGGCGGTCAAGGATCGCGACGTTTTCATCTGGGTGATGATGTCGGCGCTGTTGTCGTCGGCGCTGTGGGTTCACCTCGCGACGTATCTCGGGGCGCCCGTCTCGACGACGCACGCCATCGTCGGCGGTGTGCTCGGCGCGGCGCTTGCCGCGGTTGGTCCAGGTCCGATCGACTGGGGTGTGATCAGCGCGATCGCGGCGAGCTGGGTCGTCTCGCCGGTTCTCGGCGGTGTCATCGCCGCCGCCATCCTGGCGTTCATCAAGATCAACATCATCTATCAGGACGACAAAATATCCGCGGCGCGGCGATGGGTGCCTGTGCTGATCGCGGTGATGGCGGCGACGTTCGCGGGCTATCTCGTCTTCAAAGGGCTCGGCCGCATCTGGAAGCCGGGCGCGGCGACGCTCGGTGCCATCGCCGCCGCCGTCTACGTCGCCACCTACGCGCTGGCGAAGCCATACGTGACGAAGCTGTCGGTGGGGCTCGAGAACCGCAACCAGTCGCTGCGCACACTGTTCCATCTGCCGCTCATCCTCTCGGCGGCGTTGCTCTCGTTCGCTCACGGCGCCAACGATGTCGCCAATGCCGTCGGGCCGCTGGCGGCGATCATTCACAGCGCCGAGGTGGGCGAGATCGGCCGCAAGGTGGAGCTGCCGTTCTGGGTGATGCTGATCGGCGCGCTCGGCATCAGCTTCGGCCTCCTGCTCTACGGGCCGCGACTGATCCGTCTCGTCGGCGAGCAGATCACCAAGATGAATCCGATGCGTGCCTACTGCGTGGCGCTGTCCGCGGCGGTCACGGTGCTGGTGGCGTCGTGGCTCGGGCTGCCGGTCAGCTCGACGCACATCACGGTCGGCGCGATCTTCGGCGTCGGGTTCTTCCGCGAGTATTACACCACGCACAGCAGGCGCCGGCAGAAGTTCGTCAAGAGACACAGGCCGCGCCACGCCATCCGCCACCTGACCCAGACGGAGCAGGACGAGCTTCGCCGACGCAAGCTGGTACGCCGCTCCCACTTCACGACGATCGTGGCGGCATGGGTTATCACCGTGCCGGCGGCGGCCGGCATTGCCGCTGCGCTCTATCACGCGGCTATCGCCTTCGTGCGTTGAACGCGACCTCAGCAGCGGAACATGAAACGGCCCCGGGGCGAAAGCTCCGGGGCCGTTTCATTTGGCAATATCTGCAACGATCAGGTGCGCGAGGTCATCGGAATGAAGTCACGCTGCGGCGCGCCGATGTAGAGCTGGCGCGGACGGCCAATGCGCTGCTCCGGATCCTCGATCATCTCGCGCCACTGGGCGATCCAGCCGACGGTGCGGGCGATGGCGAACAGCACGGTGAAGAGCTGCACGGGGAAGCCCATCGCGCGGAGCGTGATGCCCGAGTAGAAGTCGATGTTGGGATAGAGCTTCTTCTCGACGAAGTACTCGTCCTGAAGGGCAATGCGCTCGAGCTCCATCGCCACTTTGAGCAGCGGCTCGTCGCGGATGCCGAGCGAGTCGAGCACCTCGTGGCAGGGCTTCTGCCTCACCCTGGC
>CALMPK010000405.1 GCA_937873575.1 uncultured Hyphomicrobiaceae bacterium | reverse complement strand
CGGCCGCAGCTTCGTCGGCATCGAGCGCGATACCGTCTACGCGGCGGCGGCGCGCGAGCGCATCGATGCGGTACAGCCGCTCGGCAAATCCGCACTCGAAACATTGAAGTCCAAGCGCTCTGAACCCCGCGTCCCCTTCGGTACCCTCGTAGAGCTCGGCCTCGTCACGCCCGGCTCGGCGCTGTTCGATGCCAATGCCAAGGTCAAGGCAGAGGTCAAGGCGGACGGCACGCTGGCCTGCGCCGGACGCCAGGGCTCGATCCACCGGATGGGCGCCGAGTTGCAGGGCAAGAGCGCCTGCAACGGCTGGACCTACTGGCACTACAAGGCCGACGACAGGTTGCGTCCGATCGACGACTTGCGCGAGGAGGCGAAGCGTCACCTCGGCCTCGCGGCCCTGCCGGCGATGATCGCGGCGGAATGACCGTCGCGACGGCGCCGGGTCCCCCGACGTGTCCGTGGCCTGCCCGTGGCCTGTTTGCAGCGGGCGGCATGCCACGGGCGGCCGACGGTCCAGGCACCGATTGATGACCGCTCCCCCGGCTTGCTAGGGTGCGATCGCCTGCGGTGGAAGGGCTTGGCGCTTTCATCGAGGGCTTGAGTCGCACCCCGACTTGTCGGGGTAGAGTGCTATCGGCGATGCGCGGGGGACACGGCATGCGCGGCACGCGCTGTGTGCCGAGCCGCAAGCAGCGTGTCACACGGCCGCTAGAGGGAGTAACAGCGTCTTGCCCGAGAAGTTGTCGTCGCGCGACCTGCACGCCGAGCTCGAGAAGGCGAGAGCCTGGTCGCTCGCCCCAGTCGAAACTGCGCCCGATCTCGCCCGCAACCTCGGCGGTGTCTACACGACGCTGCGCACGCTCGATCTCGGCTGCTACGATCCCCACCAGCTCGCCGAGGATGCTCCGGTTCTCATCGACTCGCTGTTCAAGACGCGCATGGCGCTCAGAGACCGTGTCGACGAATGGCGCAGCAAGGGGTTGGTCGGCCACGAGGTGCAGGCGGCGATCCGCAACCTGCTGCGCATCACCCGCTACGGCGGCGACATGCTCGGCGAGATGGCGATGGACTTTCGCCGGCTGCCATCGACCGGGCACACGCAAATGGCCTTCACCGGCCGCAGCAACAACACGCTCATCAACCCGCGTTTCGACGTCGGCAGCGATCTCGCATTCAAGTCGGGCGACGTGATCCTCGTGCGCGGCCGCGCACACAACAGCGCCGCCATCGCCCGCATCGGCGACGTCGACTCGCAGTACAGTCATGTGGGCATCGTCTATGTCGATCCGGCCGGCAAGCACTGGATGACCGAGGTGCTGATCGAGAAGGGCGGCGTCATCGTGCCGTTGAAGGACGCGCTTCAGCACGGACTCGGGCGCGCCATCCTGTTCCGCCATCGCGATCCCGTACTGGCGCACAACGCCGGCTATATCGCGCATGAGCATGTGCGCCATTCACTGTCGCACTACGGCAAGCCGATCCGCTACGACTTCACCATGAAGATGGAGAGCTACAAGCAGATGTTCTGCTCGAAGCTCATCCGCTTCGCCTACGAGAAGGCGAGCGAAGGCGAGGTGAAGCTTTCGACCTTCGAGACGCGGCTCGACATGAAGAACGTCGATTTCTTCGATCGCATCGGCGTGCTCGCGAACTCGACCTTCGCGCCAGGCGACATGGAGCTCGAGCCTGACTTCGACGTCGTCGCGGAATGGCAGGACTACCGCGTGACATCGGACCTGCGCTTGCAGGACATGGTGATGGACAAGCTGCTCGAGTGGATGGATACGCGCAGCTACAAATTCAAGGAGACGCTTGCGATCCACCTGATCGCTCTGCTCGGCCGTTTCTCGACCTACCTGTCGCCGGGCATCAAGAGCATGGTGGCGGACTCGATCCCCGAGGTGCCGTCGCACATGCCGCGCCGGACCATCGCGACCATCGTGATGCTGCACAAGACCGCGGAGCCGATCGTCGAGGAGCTGCGCGCGCTCGAAACCGAGCGCAATGGGCGCTTCCATTTCCCGCTGCATCCGAGCGAGGTGCTCGAATGGCTCGAGCGGCACAGCAGCAAGAGCGCCGGCGAAATCGGTTATCTGAGCGCGTAAATCGCGGCCCGGCGACGTCGCGAAACCGAGCGGGGGCTACCCTTCCCTCAGCGCGTGCTGGATGACCTTGCGCATCACGCTCGGCAAAGCCACGCGATCGAGATCGCGCCGATGCACCCACTGGCAACGGTCGGGTTCCGCCCAGAACGTCAGCTCCGCGTCGACCGGCACGATGGCGCGATGCACGGCGATCTCCAGCCGGAAATGCGTGAACGTGTGGACCACCTCGCCCGGCACGCGCCACCAGTCGCCGCGCACGGGCGCGACGCGCTGCGGGCCGACCAGATGGCTCGAACCTTCGGCCCAGGGCGTGGACGGTATCTCCAGCATGCCGCCAAGCAGGCCGCTGTCCGGCCGTCGGCGCAGAAGGACATGGCCATCCTCACGCAGCGCCAGGAAGGCATGTCCGAAACGCACCGGCCGCTCCGCCTTCGCCGTCTTCGCCGGAAGTGACGCCTCGATGCCCTTGGCGCTCGCTGCGCAGTCGGGCTGCAACGGGCAGACGAGGCAGGAGGGGCTTTTCGGCGTGCACACCGTCGCGCCGAGGTCCATCAGCGCCTGCGCGAAATCCCCCGGACGCTTCTCGGGCGTCAGCGTCGCGGCCAGTCGGCGCAGCTCGGCCTTCGCCTTCGGCAGCGGCGTGCGGACGGCGAACAGGCGCGCCGTGACGCGCTCGACGTTGCCGTCGACCGGCGTCACCGGCTCCTTGAAAGCGATCGAGGCGATCGCCGCCGCGGTATAGGGACCGATGCCCGGCAGCATCACGAGGTCGGCGGACTTTTTCGGGAACTTGCCGCCGCGCTCGCCTGCAACAACCTGGGCGCACTCGTGCAGCTTCCGGGCACGGGCGTAGTAGCCGAGCCCGGCCCAGGCGGCGAGTACATCGTCGCGTGGTGCGGCGGCGAGGGCCTCGACGGTCGGCCATCGCTCGACGAAGCGCAGAAAATAGGGGATGACGGCCTTCACCGTGGTCTGCTGCAGCATGATCTCGCTGAGCCAGACCTTGTACGGGTCGGAGCGCCGCCCAGGCTTGGCGCGCCAGGGAAGCTCGCGATGCTCGCGGTCATACCAATCGAGCAGCGCCGCCACCGTATCGGGTCCGGCGGGACGCAGAGGTAGCTGCTTTTGTACCACGTCAGGCACCCGAGCCTCCAAGCTCACCCACAGCAATCCTGCGGCCGGCCACGCCGGGCGAGGCCCGCCCGTTCGACCGAATCACCCCTGCGATGGTAGAGGTTGCGCTGCAGAGCTGTTCAACCGGTCGTCTCTTATCCCCGTGAAAACCACGCCAGACAACACATCAGGCCATGCCTTCGCCGCCCCCGGCGCCCCCAATCGTGGGGCGGGTGCGCGGTCGACGGGCGGCGCCGGTCCGCGGGCCGTCGCGAGCCTGGTGCCGGCGATCACGCGCAAAGCGTTCGAGAATCACGGGTTTGCCGCCGCCAGCCTAATCACGGACTGGGCGCGCATCGTCGGCGCCGACCTTGCCCGGCTGACCCGTCCGGAACGCCTGAAGTGGCCGCGCGCGGTGGAGAAGTTCGCCGACACGGCCGAAACCGAGAGCGGCCGCCCTGGCGCCACGCTGACACTGCGCGTCGATCCCGCTGCCGCACTCGACGTCCAATACCGCAAGGCGCAGATCCTCGAACGCATCAACGCCTACTTCGGCTATCGCGCCGTCTGCGAGCTGCGCTTGATCCAGGCGGGCAGCGACGAGGAGTTCGGCGATGCGGCCGAAACCGCAAGAGCGTCCGCCGCACGGGCCTCATCACCGCGAACTACGCCGTCGCGCGCCACACCCTCTACTTCGGCCAACCTGTCCGGCATCGACGACGACGCACTCCGAGCAGCCCTGGAGCGGCTCGCGGCGAGCATCGCCAAGGGCTGATGTGGCCGCCCCGGCCAACCGTCCGACGCGCATGGACCGGAGCAGCCAGGACACGGTTGCATCACCCCAAAGTGAACTCGCCGAACCCACCGGTTCAGATGGCGTTCACCGCGCTTTTGCCTTATTCCCGCTGGCGCGCCCATGCTAAATCGCGGGCTTTCGTCCGCTGCCGTGGCCAAGAAGGCGCCAAGCCGATCGTACTCGAAGGAGCCTGCCCGTGAATCTGACCGTCCCCAGCGCCGTCACCAGCCGCCTGCTTTCGCGCCGCACGGTGCTCACCGGCGTCTCGGCCCTGGCCGTCGGCGCCTTGCTGCCTGCGGGTATCGCTACCGCCCAGCGCCGCACCGGTCCGACGGAGGTTCCGGTCGAGGACCTGATGAAGCCGATCGAGGGTTTGCCGGACACGGCCATGGGCCCGGCTGAGGCCAAGGTCACCATCGTCGAATACGCCTCGATGACCTGCGGCCACTGCGCGGCGTTCCACAAGGACGTCTATCCCACCCTCAAGAAGAAATACATCGAGCCGGGCACGGTGCGTTTCATCATGCGCGAGTTCCCGCTCGACAATCTCGCCGCCGCCGCGGCGATGCTCGCCCGCTGCGCCGGACCGGACAAGACTTACCCGTTGATCGAGACGCTGTTCGCCACGCAGGCCGATTGGGCCTATGTCCAGGGCAATCCCGTACCGAAGCTGTTCGAGGTAGCCAAGCAGGCGGGCTTCACCCAGGAGAGCTTCGAGAAGTGCCTGACAGATCAGAAGCTTCTCGACCAGATCAACGCCCAGCGCGCACGCGCCTCCGACCAGTTCGGCATCTCCGCGACGCCGTCGTTCTTCGTCAACGGCAAGAAGCTTCAGGGCGCGCCGACGCTGGCCGCGTTCGACGCCATGATCGAGCCGCTGCTGAAGTGACGCTGGGACGGGAGATGATGCCGGTGGGGAAATCGCGTTCGATGAGGGCCGCACCGCTCGCCGCCGCGCTGCTTGCCGCGTTGGCGCTCGGCGGTTGCTCGGGTGAGCAGCTGACGAGCCTCACCAGCGCCAGCATCGAGCCGGTGGTACCCGCAGCCGGATCGGCTTACGGCGGCGCTTCGCAGGCGGAAACCAACGATGCGACGACCGGGCCGCGTGAGGTCATCGCCAACCCGTCCGTCGCCGAGGTGATGCAGACGGGGCCGCTGCCGGAGATGGCGTGGGGCAAGGCCGATGCGCCGGTCGTCATCATCAAATACATGTCGCTGACCTGCCCCTACTGCCGCAAGTTCCTCCAGGAGGTCTTCCCCGAGATCAAGAAGCGCTATGTCGATACCGGCAAGGTGCGCTTCATCCTGCGCGAGTTCCCGATCGGCCGCACGTCCGGCACCGCGACCATCGCGCTGCGCTGCGCTCCGCCTGCCAAATACCTGGATCTCTACGGAAAATTCCTCGACCAGCAGGCCACCTGGGTGTCACAGGAAGTGCGCCCGGACGCCATCTTCAAGGTCGCACAACAGGTGGGGATGAAGCGGGAGGAGTTCGATCTGTGCCTCAAGAATCAGGGCATGATCGACGGCTTGAAGTGGGTCAAGGATCGTGGCCGCACGCTCGGCATCATCGGCACGCCGAATTTCTTCGTCGATGGCAAGCTGGTGAAGCGTGTGCTGACGGCGCCTGAACTCTCGACGATGATCGAGACGGCGCTCGCCGCCAAAGGCGCGACGGCCAGCGCGGCGCGGTGAGCCGGCAAGGTCCGGCTCCGCGGCCCACGCGGCTCGAGCTGTCTCGACGCCGGCAACGTGGAGGAGCCGACCACCGGCTATGAAAATCAGCCGTCTCAGATTGCTCGGCTTCAAGTCTTTCGTGGAGCCGACCGAGCTTCTGATCGAGCCGGGCCTCACCGGGGTCGTCGGCCCGAACGGCTGTGGCAAATCCAATCTGCTCGAAGCGCTGCGCTGGGTCATGGGCGAGACCTCGCACAAGTCCATGCGCGCGGCGGCAATGGACGACGTCATCTTCTCCGGTACCACGCACCGCCCCGCCCGCCACTTCGCCGAGGTGACGCTGTTCCTCGACAACACCGAGCGTCAGGCGCCGGGCGAATTCAACGACCGCGACCAGATCGAGATCACGCGGCGCATCGAGCGCGAAGCGGGCTCGAGCTATCGCATCAACGCCCGCGAGGCCCGCGCCCGCGACATCAAGCTGCTGTTCGAGGACGCCGCCACCGGTGCGCGCTCTCCGGCACTCGTTCGCCAGGGGCAGATTTCCGAGATCGTCAACGCCAAGCCCGAGCAACGCCGCCGCATCCTCGAGGACGCCGCCGGTATTGCCGGGTTGCACAGCCGCCGCCACGAGGCCGAGCTGCGCCTGAAGGCCGCCGAAACCAACCTCGCCCGCGTCGCCGACGTGCTCGGTCAGGTGACGTCGCAGATGGAGAGCCTGAAGCGGCAGGCGCGGCAGGCGCGACGCTACAAGGAGATTTCCGACGAGATCCGCCGCAGCGAGGCGCTGCTGCTGCATCTCGCCTGGAGCGACGCCCAGCGCGCCGTCGAGACCGAGGAAGCAGGTCTCGAGGCATCGCTCGCCCGTCTCGCGGAGCTGATGAGCGGGGAAGCCGGTGCAATCGTCGAGGAGACGCGGCGTGCCGAAGCGATGGCACCCTTGCGCGACGCCGAGGCACGGCGCGCCGCAGCACTCCACCGCCTGAAAATCGAGGCCGAGGCGTTCGAGCGCGAGGTGGCGCGGGCCGTGGAGCGCCAGCGCGAGCTCGAGGCGCGCGCCGCCCAGCTCAAGGCCGATCTCGCGCGCGAGGACGCACTCGCCGCCGAGGCCCGCGAGCTGCTGGCGCGTCTCGCCGACGAAGCTGGCGAACTCGAAAGTCTCGACGCCATCTCCGACGATGCGGAGGCCGAGGCACGCGACGCGCATGAGCGATCGACGGAACTGCTAACGGCCGCCGAGGCCGCACTCGCCGACGTGCAGCTCCGCGCCGCCGAAGCGCGCGCCGGCCGCCGCAGTCTCGAGACCGGTGTCGCCGAACGGCGCAGCCATCGGGAACGGACCGAACGCCAGCTCGCCGCACTCGAATCGCAGGCGCGGGAGATTTCGGCCCGCGCACCCGACGCGCGCCAGCTCACCGACACCACCACGCTCGGTCAGCAGCTCGCCGCCGAGCTTGTCGAGATCGAGGACGCGACGCTCGAAGCGGAGCGGCGGTTGCCCCCGCGGGGCGCGGAAGGCCAGGG
>CALMPK010000404.1 GCA_937873575.1 uncultured Hyphomicrobiaceae bacterium | reverse complement strand
CCTCCGCCGCCATGGGAGGGAGCCCGGCCATGATGCTGACCATGCTCAAGTGCAAACTGCACCGCGCCACCGTGACCGAGTGCGACCTTCATTACGAAGGCTCTATCTCGATCGATTCCAAGCTGATCGAGGCGTCGGGCCTGCTCATCAACGAGCGCGTCGAGATCTACAACATCGACAACGGCGAGCGCTTCGCGACCTATGTCATCGAGGGCGAGCGGGGCTCGGGCGTGATCGGCCTCAACGGCGCGGCGGCGCGCAAGGCGTGCGTCGGCGACAAGCTCATCATCTGCGCCTACGCCAGCATGAGCGAAGACGAGGCGCGCAGCTTCAAGCCGACCGTGGTCATCTGCGGCGCCAAGAACAAGGCGGGGAAGGCCAAGGGGTAGTGTTCCGGTCGTCACTGCCCCCGGTCGCGGACCACCCCTAAGAGGGAAGCCGAGACGAGAAACGAGGGCGCGATACCGAGGACGCGACACCCGCATGGCGCGGGCCTGGAGGTTGCCGATCCCGCCCACCCGACCGATATTCAGGTATCGAACGCCGCCGACGGGAGGAGCCCATGACGCTCGCGACGCAATCGCTCACCGGGGACGCGCTGAAGGCCGTGCTGCCCGATCTCGCGCGCCTGCGCATGGCCGTGTTCCGGGAATGGCCCTACCTCTATGACGGCTCGCTCCCCTACGAGGAGCAGTACCTCGCAACATTCGCCGCAGCGCCGGGCGCGGTCTGCATCGTCGCCCGTGACGGCGATCGGATCGTCGGCGCCTCGACCGGTTCTCCCATGAAGGAGGCCGACGCCGAGTTCCAGGCGCCGTTCAGCGAGGCCGGATACGACATCGGCGAAGTGTTCTACTGCGGCGAAAGCGTGCTGCTGCCCGAGTATCGCGGCAGCGGCGCCGGCCACGCCTTCTTCGACGGCCGCGAGGCGCACGCGCGCAAGCTCGGCGGCTTCAAGATCACCACGTTTTGCCGCGTGCTGCGCTCCGAGTTCCATCCGCTGAAACCCGCCGACTACCGGCCGCTCGACGGCTTCTGGAAAAAGCGTGGATACCGGCAGACGGAGCTCGAGGCTCGCTATGCCTGGAAAGACATCGACCAGAAGGGCGAGACCGTGAAGCATCTCCAGTTCTGGATCAGGGAGCTCGAATGACGGCACGTGAGACGCTGAAGGTCGCGACGGCGCAGTACCCCATTGACGCGCCGCTGACACTCGTCGACTGGCAGGACAAGATCGCCCGCTGGGTCGCGGAGGGCGCAGCGACCGGTGCCGAGCTTCTCGTGTTCCCCGAATACGCCGCCATCGAGCAGGCGCATGCGCTCGGACAGGACGTCTACAGCGATCTGTCGGCGACGCTATCGCGCACCGCCGAGCTTGCGGGCGAACGCGTTGCCCTGCACGCCGAACTCGCCCGTGAGCACGGTGTCCACATCCTCGTCGGCAGCGGACCGCTCGAGCGCCCCGACGGCCGTTACGTCAACGCGGCGCAGCTCATAACCCCGCACGGCGGCGTCGGGGAGCAGCACAAGCTGATCCTGACGCCGTTCGAGCACGACTGGGGCATGGCGGCGGGCGAGGAGATCCGCGTGTTCGACACCGGCCTCGGACGCATCGGCATCACCATCTGCTACGACAGCGAGTTTCCACTGCTGGCGCGCGCGATGGCGAAGGCGGGCGCCGAGGTCCTGCTGGTGCCGCAGTGCACGGAGCGCATTTCCGGCCATTACCGGGTGCGCACGGGCGCCATGTCGCGCGCGCTGGAAAACCAGATGGCGGCGATCACCAGCCCGACCATCGGCGATGCGCTGTGGTCTCCCGCCGTCGACCGCAATGCCGGCGCCGCAGGTATCTACGTTCCCGCCGAGCACGGCGTCTCCGACAACGGCGCACTGGCGGAGGGCCCCCTCAACGAGCCAGGCTGGGTGACGGGCACCATCGATTTCGGTCGGTTGAGACGGCTTCGCTCCGGTGGAGAGATGCGCAACTTCGGCGATTGGCTGAACCAGCCGGGCGCAACCTCGGCCGAGAAGGATGTGACGGCGACGCTCGTCACGCTGTAAGCCCCTGCGGCACCGGCCGCGCACCGGGCCGGCGCCGTTGCCGCACACCTCACGGCGCGATCTTACTTCGTCAGCCGCAGCTCGGTCAGGCTGGTGCCGATCGAGCGGAAGGCATCGACCAGCTCGCTCGATGTCGAGGCCGAGAAGGCGTAAGGCGGCCTCGTGGCGCAGTCGCGCAGCAAGGTCAGCGTCGCCTCGTCGGTCACGTTGAAAGCGACGGTGTAGATCTGGATGTTCTGCGCCTTGGCGATTTCGCACGCCTTCTCCATGCGCGCGTCGGCGTAGGCCTTGAACCCGCTGAACGAGGCCGGCTGGATGCGCCCGTTGGCGAGTGTGCCGTAAGTCGACATCTGCGAAATGAGCGTTTCGTCGCCCACGGGATCGATGTTGTTCACGCCGTCGGTCATCACCACCATGACTTTCTGCGTTGCCGGATTGCTCGAGCCTTCGGTGAACGGGGCACCCGGCGACAGCACGCGCATGCCCCAGGCGATGCCCTCGGCCGTGTTGGTGCCCGACCCGTTCCAATGCGAGAGACTGTCGATCTTGCTGTCGATGGCTGAACGCACGCTGGTCAGCGGCAGGATGGGATCGGGGCACGCCTTGTTCGGCCCGAGCGTGTCGGGCCCCGTTTCGTCGATCGTCGCCGAGGTTCCGTTGTACTTGACCCAGTTGTAGTGGCCCCACCCGATCCAGGGTTCATTGAACTTGGGGAACATGCTGTTGCGCAGGTCCAGCCGATCCGGGAGATAGTCGTTCACCGTCTCGGTTCCAGGCGACGAGGTGTCGACCGCCGACTGATCGAGCGAGTCCGGCCAGAACCACGGCACGAACAGTGTGTCGGGCTCGTTTTGATCGGGCGCCTCGTCGCTGACGTCGCGATCATGCCACTCGGTACGCGCCATCACGCACCCCTTCCACGTCGTGTTCGGGATTTTCGCGAACGTATCGAACATGTTCATCTTCTCTGGATTGGCGATCCAGCAGTCGGGCCAGAACTGGTAGGGAGATGGCACGTCGGCGGCGCTCGCCGCATGCGCGCTTGAAATGCCGAGCGCAGCGCCGAGCACCGACGCGAACCGCGTCAACCCGTCGTCGAGCCAGCCGTGGGTGCCGGTGCCCGGATCGAAGCTGCTGCCATCACCGCTGCTATTGTAGGTGCAGCCGAGCTCGTAGCCGAAGCTGTAACCTTCAACCATGTGCCCGTGCCAGGAATTGTCGGCGTTCTTGTCCATCCACGACATCTGCTCGGCGCCATTGCCGATGTTGACCGTCCCGACGTACGGCACCACCGCCATTTTGACCTTTGCCGATTTGGTGCTCGATCCGAAGATCGCGGCGACCAGATCCTTCGCTCCGGTCTTGAGGTCCGCCATCGAGCCTGCCATCGAGCCCGTATTATCGAGCACCATGGCGATCTCGATCTCGCTCGATGCACGCATGGCTTCGGCGACAGCATGAATCTCGAACTCGTCGATGCCGACGGCTTTCGAAATCGTCGTCTGAAGCACGGCGGTGAGTTCGACGCGCACGCCCGAGTCCGTCTGCACCACGACAGCGGGCTTCAGCTTCGCCCCGTTGAGCTTCTCGGCGTTGGTTTTCACGAAGGCGTTCGCAACGGAACGCACGCTCGACTGGGCGTCGTCGCTCGTGCCCCGCGCCGCGAGCACCGCCGAATCCGCCGCCGCCTGCAACTGGTACCTGACGCTCAAGCCGCGCGTGTAATCGACGGCGAGGCCACCCATGAACAACAGCGGCACGAGGAACAGTCCGAGCAGGATCGCCATGCCGCCGGTTTCGTCCGCGCGGAAATCAACGGCCCAAGTAATCCACCGCTTCTTGCTCGTGCCAGACATGTCAGCCCCTGATGCTCATCAGGAGCAATTATTCCTATGTCGTCCTAACGCCCCGGCAACGAGATTGGTTAACGCGCCCCTCGCCGTGTCGCGCATTGCAACAAGCAGGTCGTGCGGGCACTACTTGAGCGCCCACGCCACGGTCACTTCGACCTCGACGAGCTGCGAGCCCTGTTCGATCGGTACGGACGAGGCCAGCGCGGCGCGCCCGCGCATGACGATGGGCGCAGGCGCACTCGCCGCCCCCTCTGAAATCGTCAGCACCTCGCCGAGCGTGACGCCGGCCGCCTCAGCGTAGAGCGACGCCTGCCGATGGGCCTCGGCGATCGCCGCCTTTCGCGCCTCGTCCCTAAGCTTCCCGGGCTTGGCGATATCGAAGGAAAGGCCACCGACCTGGTTCGCACCGAGCGTAACGAGCTTGTCGAGAATGTCGCCCAGCTTCTCGATATCGCGGACGATGACCGAAAGGTCGTTATGGACCGAATAGCCGTCGATCTGCGGTGCGCGCCCATCCTTGTTCTGGGCGTAGCGCGGCGAGACGTTGATCGACGAAGTTTGCAGGTCCGCCGCCGCGACGCCCGCCTGTTTCAATGCGTCGATCAGCTTCTGCATCGCCGCGTTGTTGCTCGAAAGCGCGTCCTTCGCCGTCTTCGCCTCGGTCACGACACCGGACTGGATACGCGCGATATCGGGCTTCGCCGGAACACTGCCCGAAGCGGTGATGGTGATCATGCGCTGCATCTTGTCCTCCGAAGCCGCCGGCCCCGCGGTCGCGCCGGCGACCACCAGAAGCAGGGCCGCTGCCCCGAAAGCGCGGGCGAGAAAATTCCGTCTTGGTGCCATCGATCCCGATCTCCTTGCTATTGCACCGGCGGCTCGGGTGCGGCCGGCGCGGACGATGTGGAGCCGATCTGTCGATATCGGACCATCTGGGTAGATTGAGGGCAATCTGGCCTATGGCCGCTCGGGCGAAGTCTGGTATAGAGGCCGTCTCCGGGCCGGGCCCGTAGCTCAATGGTTAGAGCTGGCGGCTCATAACCGTCTGGTTGCAGGTTCGAGTCCTGCCGGGCCCACCAACACCGATCTCCGCCAGCCATGATGGCACCCGCGCGCGATGGCGGCGTTTCGGAACGCCGCACTCATTACCATCCGGCCCCCATGCCAGCACCGCGCGGCAACCGTGCATCTGACATTCACCGCGGCGGCAAGCAGCTTTCGAGCTCCGGCGTCATGACGATATCGTCCTGATCGCTGCCGGAGGAGTGAACCACGATCCACGTGCACGGCGCGCCGCTGTCGTTCAATGGCGCATGCGGCACGTCGCGCGGCATGAACACGTGCTCGCCCGCGATCGTATCGATGCGGTGTTCGAGACGGTCACCGTAGTAGACGGCACAGCGCCCTTCGATCAGATAGGCGATGGTGTCGATGCCCTTGTGATAGTGCGGCTTGGCTCTCGCGCCCGGCGGCATCGGCAGGACCTTCATGCACCAGGCCGTTTCCCCGACCGTCTCGCGTGATTACCCGGCTTGATTCGGACACCCCCCCTGCCCCACCGACAAGGTAAAGCCCTGCTGGCCGACGTACGTCGCGCCCGGCTTGACGACCTTCACCCGGTCCGATGCGGTCATGCCATCCCTCCGCTTTCGACAGCTCCCAAGGCTGCCCGAATGGGCCAGCGCCGCAAGCATCTCCTCACACCACCACGGCGCGCAACATGGAAGTTGACGGCAAGGATGCTGTTGGCGACTTCGTTGAGAGCGCTTGGCGCTTCCATCTCAAACAATCGCAGCCCACGCCTTCATCGACATCGGGCCTCGGGCGGCCCGCAACGCGCGGCCGCGCGACGAGAGCGGATTTAAGACGGCGCGCGCATTCGTACTGCGCACGCTGGTCGACGACGTACGGCACCTTGGGATGTCAGCGATAGAGGCCCTGGAAGGTGTCGCGCAGTACGTTCTTCTGGATCTTGCCCATCGTGTTGCGCGGGAACTGGTCGACGAAGACGACGCGCTTCGGCAACTTGTAGCTGGCAAGACGGCCCTTGAGCTGCGCAATGATCTGCGCTTCGTCCAGACCGGCGTCGGCACGCGCGACGACGACCGCCGTCACGCCCTCGCCGAAGTCCTTGTGCGGCACGCCGATGACGGCACTCTCCGTCACGCCAGGGATGGCGTCGATCTCGCTCTCGACCTCCTTGGGATAGACGTTGTAGCCGCCCGAAATGACGAGGTCCTTGCCGCGCCCGACGATGTGGACGTAGCCCCTGGCGTCGATCTTGCCGAGATCTCCGGTGATGAAATAGCCGTCGGGCCTGAACTCGCTCGCGGTCTTTTCCGGCATGCGCCAGTAGCCCGTGAACACGTTCGGCCCCTTTACCTCGATCATGCCGATTTCATCCGTTGCCAGCACGCGGCCCGTCTCGGGGTCGCAGATACGGATCTCGACGCCCGGCAGCGGGAAGCCGACGGCGCCCGGCACCCTGTCACCGTCATAGGGGTTGGACGTGTTCATGCCCGTCTCGGTCATGCCGTAGCGCTCGAGAATGGCGTGGCCCGTGCGCTCGCTGAACGCGCGATGCGTTTCCGCCAGAAGCGGCGCCGAGCCGGATACGAAGAGACGCATGTGCGACGTCGCCTCGCGCGTCAGGCGTTGATCGTCGAGAAGCCGGGTGTAGAACGTCGGCACGCCCATCAGCGCGGTTGCATGCGGCATCGCGCGGAAGACCTCGTCGAGCTTGAACGCAGGCAGGAAGACCATCGACGCGCCGACGCTCGCGACGACGTTGGTTGCGATGAAGAGCCCGTGCACGTGAAACAGCGGCAGCGCGTGAATGAGAACGTCGTCGGCCGTGAAGCGCCAGATCTCGGCGAGCGCGCGGGCGTTCGATGCCAGATTGGTGTGGGTGAGCATCGCGCCCTTCGAGCGCCCGGTCGTCCCCGACGTATAGAGTATGGCCGCGAGATCGTCGCCCGTGCGCGCCACATCGTCGAAGACGACCGCCTGCTCCGCCAGACCGTCGAGGAGGGTTCCCGACGAGGCGACGCCCGAGGCGTCGGCGTCCATGGTCACCAGATGTGCGCCGGCGGCCTCGGCCAGCGGACGCAGCTCCGCTTCACGGCGCGGATCGCAGACGAACACGCGCGGCTCCGCGTCGCCGATGAAGTATCCGACCTCGGTGGCGGTATAGGCCGTATTGAGCGGCAGGAACACGGCCCCGCAACGTATCGCGCCGAGGTAGAGAGCGATCGCCTGGACGCTCTTTTCCACCTGCACCGCCACGCGATCTCCCGGCTCGACGCCGAGGCCGCGCAGCTTGCCCGCGAAGCGCGCCGACATATCGAGCAAGTCCTGATAGGTGTAGCCGCGTCCATCCGCGAGCCGCGCGAACGTTTTCGCGGGATCGCGCCATGCGCTGCTCAGGATCGCGAAGAGATTGGCGTTGGTGGTATCGGACATGGAAGCCTCGTGTGGACGTGATCGCGTGAGCCGGCGCGAAGACCTTGCCCGATGCAATTCGGGGCCGTGCAATTCCGGCTAGGGCAAACCGGCAGCCGGCTCAATAGACCGTTCGCATGACCGCCGCCGTGGCGTGGGGCAACCCGGTCAACGGGCCGGCCCCATGACGAACTCGGGAAGCCATGTCGCTATCCCGGGGAATATGCAGAGAATGACGATGCCCAGCAGCATCACCAGCACATAGGGAAGCGCACCCCAGAGGATCACCCGCGTCGGCACCTGCGGCGTGATGGCGTTGATGACGAACAGGTTGAGCCCGACCGGCGGCGTGATGAGGCCGATCTCCATGTTGATCGTCAGCACCACCGCGAACCAGTAGGGATCGAAGCCCGCTTGCGTGATGATGGGCATCAACAGCGGCGCCGCCATCACGATCACTGCGACGGGGGGAAGAAACATGCCGCAGACAAGCAAGAACAAGTTGATGATCGCCATCAACACCCAGCGGTTCACCTCGAGACCGGCGATGGCACTCGCCACCGTCTGCGTGATGAACAGGGACGAAAGCGCGAAGGCGAACAGCTCCGCCGCCGCCATGATCATCATGATCATCACGCTCTCGCGCATGGCGAGGCTGAAGATCTGACTGACCGCGGAGACGCGGAACAGGCGATAGACGAGCACGACGACCACGACCGTCAGCAACGCGCCTGCACCGGCAGCCTCCGACGGTGTCGCGACGCCGCCGTACAGCACGTACATGACGCCGGCGATGATGAAGAGCAGCGGCAGCACGCGGGGCAAGGCCGCGAGCTTGTCGCGCAGCGAGAAGGTGATCGCCGCGCCGGTCAGGTTGTAGCCTTGGCGGCGCGCATCGAACAGCGCCCACATCATGAACATGACGGTGAGCATGATGCCGGGCAGCACGCCCGCGAGAAACAGCCGGCCGATCGAAGTCTCGGTCGCGATGCCGTAGACGATCATCGTCACCGATGGCGGAATGAGAATGCCGAGCGTGCCGCCCGCGGCGATCGATCCTGTGGCGACCGACGGCGGATAGCCGCGATTCAACATCTCCGGAATACCCATCCGGCCGATCGCGGCGCAGGTTGCCGGGCTCGATCCGGTCATGCCGGCGAAGATCGCGCAGGCGGAAATGTTGGACAGCACCAGGCCGCCCGGAACCCGCCCCATCCAGCGATCCAACGCCTCGTAGAGATCCTTGCCGGCGAGCGTGTTGGCGACGGCCGTGCCCATCAGCACGAACATGGGGATCGAGACATAGGCGAGGTTGGCGATGCCGGCGAACATCGTCTCGGCAAGGATGTGGAACACGCCCGGCCCCTGGCTGATGAGCAAGGCGCCGATCGCGGCGAGGCCGAGTGCGAAAGCGATCGGCATGCCGGTCGCGAGCAGAAGGAATAGCGCGGCAATGATGAACAGGCCGCCGGTTGTCGGGCTCATTCGGCCCTCCCCCATTTCATGATCTCGGCGACGTATTGCAGACAGAGCAGGCCGAAACCGATCGGCATCGGCAGCGTCGGCACCCAGAGGGGTATCTTCCAGACGCCCGATGTCTCCCAGGCGTTGGTGTACGCCTCGTGGAAGTAGAGCCAGCTCGCCCAGAACATGGCACCACAAAAGACGAGACCGAGCACCGCCCCGACGAGTTGCAACAGCCGGCGCGCGCCATCGGGGATCATCAACTCGAGCACGTCGACGCCGACATGCCCCTTGGTCAGCAGCACGTAGGGCGCGCCGAGGAAGATCGAGGCCGTGGCGGAGAACACCGCGAAGTCCGTGTGCCAGATGGTCGGCGCACGAAACACGTAGCGGATGAAGATCATGTGGCTGATGACGAGCATCGACGCCACCAGCATCGCGACTGCGACGCCGGCACTCGCCTTCGAGAGGCGCTCGACGATTGCAATGTAGACTTTCACCGGCTGGCTCCCCGCGGACGTGGATGTCGAGAGCGCCGGCGCGAGCGGCACACGTCTCCTCGCGCCGGCCTCCATCACATCACGGCCATCACTTCACCGCCAGCGCCTGCTCGATGAGCTTGTCGCCATCCTTCACCTTCTCGGCGAAGTTCTTGTACGAGCTTTCCTTGGCGACCTTGAGCCATGCATCGAAATCGGCCTTCGACATCTCGATCACCTCGACGCCGGCCTTCTTGTAGGCGTCGATCATTTTCTGATCGCCCTTGCGGATCTCGGTATCCATGTACTCTTCGCTCTTCTTGCCGGCCGCCATGATCGCCGCCTGCTGCTCCTTGCTGAGCTTGTCGAAAATCTGCTTCGACATGATCACCGGCTCATACATGAACCAGAGTGCGTTCTCGCCCGGCGCCGTCAGGCATTTCACCTGCTCGTAGAGGCGGAACGAGACGAAGCTCGCGGAGGAGGTATTGGTGCCGTCGAGCACGCCGGTCTGAAGGCCCGAATAGATTTCGCTCGATGGCATCGACGAGATCGAAGCGCCGGCCGACGTCAGCATCTGCTCGAAGGCGGGGCCGGCCGCGCGGAACACCTGCCCCTTCACGGTATCGGGCCCCTTGACGCAGCCCTTCTTCGAGGCGAATGCGCCGGAAAGCCAAGCGTCCGCGATGACGACGCCGCCAGCCTTCGTGATCTCGTCCTTGATCGCCTGCATGAAGGGCGAAGTGTTGAGGCGCTTGGCACGGTCGAAGTTGCCGACGAGGCCCGGCATCAGAGTCGCCGAGAAAATCGCGTGGCGGCCAGACGCGTAGTCGAGCGGGAACGACGTCATGTCGAGCTGGCCGCGCGTCAGCGCACCCCACTGCTCGTTCGGCTTGAACAGCGACGAGCCAGGGAACACCTGGATCTCGAGCCCTACGTTCGCGGCCTTCACCTCGCGCGCGATGAGCTGCACCATTTCGTCGCGCGGATCGCCTTTGCCGCCCGGAAACTGGTGCGACGCCTTGAGGATCGTCTGCGCGGACGCCGTGCCACCGAGCACGGCGAGAAACGCTGAAGCGGCCACGGCGAGACGCTTCGCGCCGGTCAAACTCCTGCGATAGGGCATGGTGTCCTCCTCGTTCGGCCCGGTCTCATCGCGGGCCGTTGCTGGGCTTCCTCCGGCGCCTCGTTCTCAGTGAGAGACGCTCGCGGCGAGTGTGACCACGGCGCGGTTGGAGAGTCAACTTATTGTATACAATCTTGCTCATGACGCATACATTTTGCGGAGCCCGCTGGTGCACCGGTATGCTGTCGGGCCTATTCGGGCGCGCCGGAGTGGATGTCATGGCGGGATCGACGAGCAACAGGCCCCTTCGCGACGCCCTCGAGGACGACATCGTCACCGGGCGCCTGTCGCCGGGCGACCGCCTCGACGAGACGACGTTGGCGGCGCGGTTCGGCGTTTCGCGCACACCGATCCGCGAGGCGCTGCGCCAGCTCGCGGCAGCGGGGTTCGTCGACATACGGCCCCATCGCGGTGCCGTGGTCAGCGCGCCGGAGCCGCGGCGCATGATCGAGATGTTCGAAGTGATGGCCGGACTCGAGGGCATGTGCGCGCGGCTGGCGGCGCGACGGCTGCTGCCGGAGGACGAAGCGCGGGTCAAGGCAACACTCCTCGCCTGCCGAAAGGCGGCGCGCTCGGGCGACACCGACGCCTACTACTACGAGAACGAGCAGTTCCACCGCGCCATCTACGCCGCGAGCGCCAACGGCTTCCTGGCCGAGCAGGCCGTAGGTCTGCACAAGCGCCTGGCGCCGTTTCGCCGGCTGCAACTCCGCGTGCGTAACCGCATGCGCGCTTCACAGCAGGAGCACGAGGCGATCGTCTCGGCCATCCTCGCCGGCGACGCCGACGATGCCGAGCGCCTCATCACCGCGCACGTCAGTGTGCAAGGCGAGCGCTTCAACGATCTGATGAGCTCGCTCACCAGGGCGCCCATGAAGGCCGGCTAGGGTGCGATCGGTCGAGATGGGAAGCTCGAAGCGTTCCCATCGAAAGCGTGAATCGCACCCTGTCCCGATGGATCGGCGTGCGATCGGTCGAGATGGGAAGCGCGAGGCGTTACCATCGAAAGCGTGAAGCGCACCCTCACCTGATCGTTCGGCGTGCGATCGGTCGAGATGGGAAGCGCGGAGCGTTTCCATCGAAAGCGTGAATCGCACCCTCACCTGATCGTTCGGCGTGCGAGCGGTCGAGATGGGAAGCTCGAAGCGTTTCCATCGTTGTTGCCGACCTTGCGCGCAATCTCCGTTGCCGAGCACCTCAATGAAGAAAGCCGCCCGCGCGGGCGTTGCGCGGGCGGCTTTCGTAGCTCAACAAAGCGATGTGCAGATCGTTTAGCCCGGCTGCGGCTCCATGGAACCGGCGCCCGGCTCCTCGCGCGGCGGACGCGGGCTGCGTCCGGCGATCGGCACGGCCGAGCCTACCGGCCCCTTGGTCTCGTCGTCGTCGGACGGGCGCGCCACCTTCTCGCCGCGCATCAGCGCCGCGACCTCGTCGCCCGAGATGGTCTCGTACTCCATCAGCGCCTGCGTGATGGCCTCGAGCTCCTTGCGGTGCGCGGTAAGCACGTCCCACGCCCTCTGGTAGCCATCCATGACGATGCGGCGCACCTCGAGATCGATCAGCTTTGCGGTGTCCTCGCTCATGTTCTGGCGCTGCGTGATCGCATGGCCGAGGAACACTTCCTGCTGGTTCTCGCTGTAGAGCAACGGCCCGAGCTTGTCGCTCATGCCCCACTCCGTCACCATCTTGCGGGCGATGTTGGTCGCCTGGGTGATGTCACTCGAAGCACCGGTGTTGAGGTGCTCCTTGCCGTAGACGAGCTGCTCGGCGACGCGGCCACCGAACGCCATGGCGATCTTGCCCTCGCACCACTCCTTCGAATAGCTGAGCTTGTCGCGCTCCGGCAGGCTCATGGTGACGCCTAGGGCACGCCCGCGCGGAATGATCGTCACCTTGTGCAGCGGGTCGTTGCCCGGCACCAGCACGTTGACGACCGCATGGCCGGCCTCGTGGTAGGCGGTGGCGAGCTTCTCCTCCTCGGTCATGGCCATCGACCGGCGCTCGGCGCCCATCATGACCTTGTCCTTGGCATCCTCGAACTCGACCTGCGTGACGAGGCGCTTGTTGCGCCGCGCCGCCAGCAGGGCAGCCTCGTTGACGAGGTTGGCGAGATCTGCGCCCGAGAAGCCCGGCGTGCCGCGCGCGATGATCTTGGCGTCGACATCCGGCGCCACCGGCACCTTCTTCATGTGCACGCGCAGGATCTTCTCGCGACCGAGCACGTCGGGGTTCGGCACCACGATCTGACGGTCGAAGCGGCCCGGACGCAGAAGCGCGGGGTCGAGCACGTCCGGCCGGTTGCTCCCCGCGATGCCGATGCCCCCCCCGTTGCCCCCGACCCCGTCCCCCTCCACCAGCAACTGGTTCAGGGTCTGCCCGCGCCCGCCGTGGCCCCCGCCGAGACCGGCGCCGCGATGACGGCCGACCGCGTCGATCTCGTCGATGAAGATGATGCACGGAGCGTTCTTCTTCGCCTGTTCGAACATGTCGCGGACACGGCTCGCGCCGACACCGACGAACATCTCGACGAAGTCGGAGCCCGAGATCGTGAAGAACGGCACGTTGGCTTCGCCCGCGACTGCGCGCGCGATGAGCGTCTTACCGGTGCCCGGCGGACCGACCAGCAGGCAGCCGCGCGGAATGCGACCGCCGAGCCGCTGGAACTTCTGCGGGTCGCGCAGGAACTCGACGATCTCCTGGAGATCGGTCTTGGCCTCGTCGACGCCGGCCACGTCCTCGAAGGTGACGCGCCCATGCCGCTCGGTCAGCAGCTTTGCCCGACTCTTGCCGAAGCCCATCGCGCGACCCGAGCCCGACTGCATCTGGCGCATGAAGAAGATCCACACACCGATGAGCAGCAGCATCGGGAACCAGGACAGCAGCAGGCTCATGATCGAGGGCACGTCCTCGTCGTTCGGCTTCGCCGCGAACTCGATGCCCTTGGTGCGCAGACGCTCGACCAAGCCGGGGTCTTCCGGCGCATAGGTCGAGAAGGTGCCGGCGCCATCGCGCAGCTTGCCGGAGATGCGGTTGCCCGAGAGCGTCACTTCGGAAACCTTGCCGGATTCGACGTCGGTCAGGAATTTCGAATAGCTGACGTCGTTGCCGCGCCGGCCGGGCGCCGAATTGTTGTTGAACAGGTTGAACAACGCCGCCAGGAGCACCAGGGCCAGGGCCCAGATTGCAAGGCGCTGAAAATTCGGGTTCATCCAGTTGTCCTATCCGTCCCGGAAGATCGTCCGGGGCCTCTAGAGCGCTATCCGATCAGACGGAACCGCGAGCGGTTCCCCTGATCGGATGAAAGCGCTCTATCCTTTAGATTCTAGAGCATCTTTAACCGACCGCTCGTCGCCAATGCGATTCTGTGCGGTCGGATGATACCCTAGCCGTGCTGCCGCCGCTGCGTCGCGGCCCTCTGGTGCGGGGGAATGCCTTGGCGTTCCAAACGCGGGTAAGTAATGTGACCGCCGCTGCTCTTCACGCAAGCCTTGCCGCTCGTGCCGCTTAACATAGGAGCCCCCTTAACCTTTGCCAAGCTGATGGCAGATTGGGGGCACAATCCCGAAACTGTGGTCGCGAGGCGGGTTGGCGCTGTGTCCATGGTCACAAACTACTGAAATTCGCACGCAGCATGCCATGCAGGGGTTACCGAGGCGTTTTGCCGGGTCCTCAACGCCCGATCATCTCGCGCAGACCCGCGAAAACCGCCGAAAAGCCCTGTTCTAGCCCGCCCGCGTAGGCGCGCCAGGCGCCGGTCCCGCCCGTATCCAGCCCATCGGCGTCGTGGATCGCGGCATCGAGCGCCGGGTGAGCGGCCGTCGCCCCGCCGCAGACGACAACGGGAAGTGTCGCGACGGCGGCCGCCGGCAACCGCAACCGGGCGAGATCGGGAACCTCGCGCTTGAGGTCGGCCCAGCCTTGCATACTCAACGCCTGAACCGTCGCGCCTGCAGGGGCCTTGGCCGGGGCGGTGAGTCTGAAACGCCCCCCATCCCAATCGACCGCATGGCTTGGCGCCAACGGAACTACGGGCAGCCCCGCACCAGCGCCCTCCCTGAAGACGCGCATGAAGCGGGCCTGCTCCCCGTGAACCTCGATCTTGCAGCCCCCGAGCGTCATCTTGCCGATACCAGTGCACGATTGGGGGCGCTGCGTGAGGCCGGCGAGGGCCTCGATCTGGGAATAGTCGGCCGGGCCGGCTCCGCCCCCGTAGAGGCGCAGCACGCGCTTGAGGAACCGCGCCGCCGTGTAGCGGGATGCAAAGTCGTTCCCGAACATATCGAGCTCGGCGAAGGCCGCGCCGATACGATGTGGCGACGCCCCGCCGGGCTCGCCCCCGTCCAGCAGACGAACGAAGCCCTCTTCGGCATCGCGCAGACGGCGTGCACTGAGCGCGATCTTCTCGGACGTCAGCCCGAGCCCTTCGAGCGTGGCGAGTGCCTTGCGGATGCGCACGCGCTCGAAGCGATCGTCGTCGTTGCTGCGATCTTCGATCCAGCTCGTGCCGGCGGCTTTCAGCGTCGCGACGAGACGGCTTTTCGGAACGCCGAGGAGCGGCCGGACGAGGGCTGCCTCGAACGCCAACGGATTGGTGCTCCCCGCCGGCAGGCCGACGGTATCGTGCGGCCGCATGCCACCCAGACCTTCGAGACCGCTGCCCCGCCCGAGCCGCATCAGGAACGTCTCGGCCTGATCCTCCCGATGATGTGCCATCACCAGCACGCGCGGCCCCGGCCGCATACCCTCGGGCCAGGTCCTTGCGGCGAGCCATGCGCTCTCCCGGCGCACCTCGTCGGCGAGCAAATTGCGCCGCGCCTCGCGGGCCGCGGCCTGTATGCCACTGGCAGGCTTATCACCCGCCCAGCGGAGGACGCTGCACGACAACCCGAGGCTCGTAGCGCTATGCGCAACGAACGCGGCGTCGGCCGCAGCCTCGGGCCGCAATCCATGATCGACCGTCAGCACCACGACGTGCCGACGCCGGCCCTCGGCGTGCGCCGTATCCGGATCATCGACCCACCAGGGAAATACGGTGCCGAAGGCTCCGTCCTGGGCGATGACGCCCGTGCCCGCAAGCCATGCCGACCTTACGCTCGGCAGTTCAGCCCAGCGCGCCACCAGGAGCATCAACGCCATAGAATCGGCGCCGCCCGACACACACAGCGCCAGAGGCGTGCGTTCGAGGCCGGCAAACAAAGCCGGCAACTCGTCGTCGCTGATGGGGAGAGCGTCGCTCATTGCTTCAGAGTGCGGGGGTCGGGGTGAGGATCGCCTAACGCCAGCGCGTTAACCTTGAGAGGCCGCGTGCGCCTCGCCGCCAGTTTGTCCTCTGCGAGAGCGTTGCGGCAACGACGAAAAAGATCGGGAGCCAGGAGTCAGCCCTGGCCGCCACCCTGCATTACTGAGCTGGTACGCCGCGAGGACGGCAATCCGTCAGCCGCAGCCGAGGCGCTTCATCTCGGTATCGGCGCGGCCCTTTACGTGCACAGGCGCGCTCGGGAACTTCACGGTCAGCTCTCGGAACGACGAGCATGCGGCGTCCTTCTGACCGAGACGATCGAGCGACATGGCAAGCTTCAGCAGGCTGTCGGGAGCCTTATTACCCTTGGCGAAGTTCTGGTAGCCCTTGAGGAACGCCGCCGCCGCCGGCTTGTAGCTGCCGCGAACGAAGTGCGTCTCGCCGAGCCAGTACTGGGCGTTGCCGGCCAGCGGATCGGTTGGATACCGCTGGAGGAAGTCGTCGAACGCCGCTTCGGCCGCGCCGTAGTCCTGCTTCAGCAGATAGCCGTAGGCCGTCTCGTAGTCCTGCTTGGGCGAGCCGCCACCGGCAGCCGGAAGCGCTGCAACCTCCGTCTCGCGGCCGGAGTAGCCTGCGGCCGGCGCGCCGGCGGACGGAGCCCCCTGTAGCAAGCTGCCGATGGGGTCGCCCTCCGCGCCACGCACCGTCGTCGAGCCGAAACCGGTCGATGTGATCGTCTCGTTGATCCGCGGCGCCGGACGCGACGTGTCGCTGTCGGAAGCGAAGCGGTGATCGCCGCCGCCGGCATCGCCGCGGTCCATCTCGCGACCCGTGCCGGGCGATCCACCGAGCTGTCGCACTTGATTGGTGAGGCGCTGGACCTCCGCCGAGAGAGCGCGCAACTGCGTCTCCATGCCCTCGATGCGCGCGGCGTCGCTGGCCGAGCCAGAGAATCCGCCCCCGCTGCCACCGCGTCCGGCACCGGCTCCGCCGCCGCCACCCGAGCGCGCGATGCTCTCGAGCGTGCCGATCGTCACTTGCAGGTCGACGAGCTGCTCCTCGAGCTGTTCGACGCGGCGGGAAAGGCCGCCCGCGTCCTGGGTCGATTCGGCCGCCCGCGGCTTGGCTTTGGCACTGCCACCGGCCGACGGCGGCGCAGCAGCCCGCGCCAGCCGCAGCGGCCCGGC
>CALMPK010000403.1 GCA_937873575.1 uncultured Hyphomicrobiaceae bacterium | reverse complement strand
CCCGGCGAGCACGCCGCGATCATCGACGAGGAACTCTGGAATACGGTCGCCGAGCGATTGGCCGCGAAACGGAACGAGCGTGAAAGCGGTGCGACCGCGGAGTCCCCGAGCCTGCTCGTCCACCTGCTCCATGACGAGGCCGGCAACCCGATGACGCCGACGCATGCGGTCAAGAACGGCAAGCGCTACCGCTACTACATCTCGCGGGCTCTGGTGACAGGAAGCCGTTCGCAGGTGCCCGGCGGTCGGCGGATCCCGGCCGGCGATATCGAGCAGCTGGTCGTCGATCGGCTATGCACGTATTTGACCAATCGCGGAAACGTGCATGACGCATTCTCAGCTCACAGTCATGACGCCGCCGAGCAGGAGCAGCTGATCGAGCGCGCCGCCGAGCTTGGCCGAACCTGGAGGAAGCGGCCGATCGTCGAACAGCGCGTCATGATTTCGTCGCTGCTGGCGCGCATCGACATCGGTGCCGACCGCATCGACATACATCTCGATCGTGCACGGCTGGCTGATCTCCTGCGCGGCGATCAGCGCAGCCGGCCCGTTACCCAATCTGAACCCGGACCGGCGACAGACATGACCGTCCTTTCCGTTCCGGCTCGATTGAAGCGGGCGGGGATTGGCAAGCGCATGGTGATCGAGGGGGCCCATGCCGGCGCGCCCGACGGGACGCTGATCAAACTGGTCGTGAAAGCGTTCGCGCTGCGCGACAAGCTCTTGGCCGGCGACGGCATCAGCATCGACGAACTCTCGGCGCGGGAAAAGCTGACCGGCTCGTATGCGACCCGCCTTCTGCGCTTGACCTTCCTCGCCCCCGATCTCGTCCGCGATATTCTCGACGGACGCCATCCGCCGACGCTCACCGCCAACATTCTCATGGCGGACACGCGGCTGTCACTGGCTTGGAGCGAACAGCGGTTGCGGCTCGCAGCCGGTCGACCTTGATCGACTCCGCTCGGGCAATCATCCGAGTTTGATGAATAGCTGGCACGATCGAGCAACCGGGCAGCCTACCTCACGAGAATGGGGCGGCTCAGGGCGGCGCGGTCGCGCGTCACGCTGCAAGCGTGCTTCCATCAAGAGCGAACGACAGTCTCAGGACTGCGGTGTGCCGGACGCCATCGTCCGTGATCACGTCGCCCAAGTCGTACTACTATTTGGCCGCAAAGAGACACGGGGCCGAAACCGCGCCCGGAAGCCGCACCGAAACCGTCTCGGCCGACCACTCATCGGTTTCGCGACCACGTAACCCGCGGGAACTACGGACAGAGTTCGAATCCCGCCTCAAAACACAAAAAAAGTCTTCAAAATCAATGAGTTATGGCGGAGGGAGTGGGATTCGAACCCACGGTACGGTTTCCCGCACACACGCGTTCCAGGCGTGCGCCTTCAACCACTCGGCCACCCCTCCGCGAACTCGTGAAACAGGCGCGGAATATAGCCGGATGCCCCCTCGACGCAAGCGCGGAATTACAAGAACATCCGGGCATTGCCCGCGCGACCGCTACACCCCCGCGGCGCCCACCGCGCACGTGCCTTGCAGCGGCCTGCGGGCGGTACTACAAGGTCTGCGGCCGGGCGGTTAGCTCAGTGGTAGAGCGCCTCGTTTACACCGAGGATGTCGGGAGTTCGACCCTCTCACCGCCCACCAACGAAAGCCGCCAACGCACCCTTTCGCCCGTTATTCAGCGCTTCGCCGAGAAGCCGCCGGCCGTGCGCATCGCTCGCCCTCGCTTCCATGCCTCGCCTCGGCCGACTTCCCGCTACGTTGCATATGCGCCGGTGCGGCCGGCCACGAGAGAAGCAATGACATTTGCGATCAGACTTGGCTGGCCGTGGTCTTGCGCTGGACGCGGGCGTCGAAGCGCTCGACGTTGACGACGACGCGCTCGTGCGTGCCGTCTCCGATCAGTTCCTTCTCGTCGTGCACTTCGACGCGGAAAAAGATGGTTCGGCCATCGACCTTCACCACCTCTGCCGCGGCCGTCACACTCATGCCAACCGGTGTCGCCGCGATGTGACGGACGTCGAGGTGGATCCCGAGGCTCTGGTGCCCTTCGGGCAGCAGGTGCTCGCACGCGGCGAGCGCGGCCGCCTCGATGACATTGATCATCACGGGCGTTGCCAGCACGGCGATGCGCCCCGAGCCGACGCGCGGCGCGGTATGCTCGGGCGCGACGATCAGCGTCGAGGTGCCGCGCGCACCTCCCACGATGGTCTCGGCCAGTTTCGATTGCTCGGTCATGAGTGTCCCCGTTCGGACGAACCGCGCGGACGGCGCGACCATCGCTCAGCGAGATTTGGGCGAAGGAACTTCGTTTCTGCTATGAGATGGCACCCGGCGTTGTGCCCCAGCAGCCCGCATTGGGCATCCGGGCGAGCGAGACAGCCCCTGGCCTGCCTCGCTCTGGTCGCCAATGCCCTTTGGATAAGGGCACTTCAGGAGAGTAGCACATGTCGTACAGCAAGCGTTTGCTCGGCGCCGTGATGGCCGCTGGCATTGCCACCATCGCAACCGCCGGCGGCGCATCGGCGGCCGAGCAGTTGGGTTGCAAATCGGTCGGCTTCCTTGCCGATCGCGATGTCATCCCGGTCGGCCGTAAGGACGGCAAGTTCACGGCGATCAAGCTCAAGGTCAGCAAGAACACCATCGAGCTCATCGACCTGAAAGTGATCTACGGCAATGGCAATCCCGACGATCTGCCGGTCCGCTCCATCATCAAGGCCGGCGGCGAGACTCGCTGGATCGATCTGAAAGGCGGCAAGCGGGTCATCAAGCAGATCGAGATGATTTACAAATCGAAGCCGAGCTTCAAAGGCCAGGCCAAGGTCTGCGCCTTCGGTAAGTGAACCGGCCGGGCCTCGATTGAACAGTCATACGAAGGGGGCGGCGCGCCAGCGTCCGCCCCTTTTTCATTGTCGGCGACGTCACCACTCTTGCCCGCAGGGCCAGCTGCCAACGGTCGCCGGCGCCGGTGCGCCGCCCCCGCGGAGGGCAAGACTTCAGCGCCCCTATGCGCTGAAGTCGATGCGACCCGTGAGTACGACTAAAGCGGGATGTTGTCGTGCTTCTTCCAGGGGTTCTCGACGGTTTTGTTGCGCAGCATGTTGAGCGCGCGGCAGATGCGCATGCGCGTAGCGCGCGGCAGGATCACCTCGTCGATGTAGCCACGCTCGGCGGCGACGAACGGGTTGGCGAAGCGGCGCTGGTATTCGTCGACACGCCCCTTGATCTTCTCCGGATCGGAAAGCTCCGAACGATAGATGATCTCGGCGGCGCCCTTGGCACCCATCACCGCGATTTCAGCTGTCGGCCATGCGTAGTTGACGTCGCCACGGATGTGCTTCGAGCTCATCACGTCGTAGGCGCCACCATAGGCCTTGCGGGTGATGCAGGTGACCTTCGGCACGGTCGCCTCGGCATAGGCGAACAGAAGCTTGGCGCCATGCTTGATGAGGCCGCCATACTCCTGCGCGGTGCCCGGCAGGAAGCCCGGCACATCGACGAATGTGACGATCGGAATCTCGAAGCAGTCGCAGAAGCGAACGAAGCGTGCGGCTTTACGTGAAGCATCGCTGTCGAGCACGCCGGCAAGCACCATCGGCTGGTTGGCAACGATGCCGACGGTATGACCCTCCATGCGAGCGAAGCCGACGACGATATTCTTCGCGTAGGCGTCCTGGATCTCGAAGAAGTCGCCTTCATCGACGACCTTCAGGATCAGTTCCTTGATGTCGTAGGGCTTGTTCGGGTTGTCGGGAATGAGAGTGTCGAGCGAGGGATCGCGCCGGTCGGCGCTGTCCCGCGTCGGAAGCTCCGGCACGCCATCGATGTTGTTCGACGGCAGGAAGTCCATCAGGCGGCGCATCTGCAGCAGCGCCTCGACGTCGTTCTCGTAAGCGCGGTCGGCGATCGACGACTTGGTGGTGTGCACCTTGGCGCCGCCCAGCTCTTCCGCCGTCACGGTCTCGTTTGTGACCGTCTTCACGACATCGGGACCGGTGACGAACATATAGCTCGTGTCCTTCACCATGAAGATGAAGTCGGTCATCGCCGGCGAGTAGACGTCGCCGCCCGCGCACGGTCCCATGATGAGCGAGATCTGCGGAATGACGCCGGAGGCGAGCACGTTGCGCGTGAACCCCTCGCCATAACCGCCGAGCGCATCGACACCCTCCTGGATGCGCGCGCCGCCGGCATCGAACAGGCCGATGATGGGCGCGCGATTCTTGAGCGCCATGTCCTGGATCTTCGTCATCTTCTTGGCGTGCGTCTCGGAGAGCGAGCCGCCGAACACCGTGAAGTCCTTGGCGAACACATAGACGACGCGGCCGTTGATGGTGCCCCAACCGGTGACGACGCCGTCGCCCGGGATTTTCGTCTTCTCCATGCCGAATTCGGTCGCGCGGTGCTCGACGAACATGTCGAACTCCTCGAACGAGCCGTCGTCCATCAGGAGTTCGATGCGCTCGCGGGCGGTCAGCTTGCCGCGCTTGTGCTGCGCGTCGATGCGCGCCTGGCCACCACCGAGACGGGCGTTCTCGCGCCGCTTCTCGAGCTCCTCGATCACATGCTTCATGGGGAGGGATCCACCTGACACTTCGCCAAATATCGCAGGGGGGTCAGATAGCACGGCGAGCGGTGGGCGCAAACGGAACGAAAGATAAACCGCGTGATGCCGCAGCCCCTTCCATCGGGAACGCGGTCGTGCGGGCGGCAGGGGTCAATCCCCGCCATCCCCGCCGCCGTCGCCGCTATCGGCGCCAGAGTGAGAGGAATCCGTGTCGGACCAGCCCGCCCCGTCATGCCGCGAGCGGCGGGAGCCGACAGACCGCGGACGGCGGTCGACGTCCGGAATGTCGTCGCCGTCGGCCGGAGCCCAGTTGGTCACCGCGCGATGCCAATCGACCCGTCGGCGCCGACGGCCGCGTCCGAGGGCGCCGAGGAACAGGACCAGAGCCAGGATCATCAGGAAGCCGCCGAGGATGAGATCGGTCGTCGTATCGCTGTTCATCACCGGCCTGCCTGCTCCGAGGGGCGCGAGTCAGGCCCGCGCGCGCATGAATTTGAGTACCGCTCGCATGCCGAGCACGAGGACCGCCAGTGCCATCGCCGCCATCGGCACGCCGAGAACGGGCAGCATCGCCTGCGACAGCGCAGAGGAGGCGAAGCCGAAGTGGGTGGCGAGATCGAGCATCGAGAACGCGGCCAGCACGCCGAGGAAGAGCAGGCCGAGGATCGTCAGCAGCCGCTCCTCTGTCCAAAGATAGGCCGCAAACGGCGTGCTCGGATTTTCGCGCTGGCGGACATTCAGGATGACGATCAGCGGCAAGACGACGGCGCAGAATAGCTTCACGACGAGATCGAATGTATCGAGCGGCGCGGACATGGTTGGCGCTCTCCCGGGTTGGCGACGGCGCCCGATGCGCCGCGGTCCCGGTACTTTGCCGATCGGCGGGCGCACGTTCAGTGCCCGCCGGAACACCAACGAAACGATTCCTCAGGCCGTCGCCGCTTCCGGCACGAAGCGGCGACCGAGATCGGCCGGCTGAAGCTCGATGGTGCCCGCACCTTCGGCGTGGCCGGCTGCGACGAGCCAGCCCTGCTCCTCGAGCCAGGGCAGCGTCAACTTGACGAAGTTCGGCAGTGGCACCTCGACGGCGACGGCGTCGCGCCAGGGGCCCTGGATACGCGCCTCGGCCTCGGGGCGTGTCGCCCAGCAGGGAAGCACGAGTTGGTTCTGGCTCTTCTGCGAGACGAGCAATGCCGGTCCGTTGATGTCCTCGAGCATCCACACCGCGCGACGCAGCCTGGAGCGCTGCACGAAGGCGTCGATGCCCTCCTGCCGCATCCGCTGCACCAGATCCATGGGTTCGACCTCGGGCTCCACCGGCTCCGCCGACCAGTCGACACCGACCGAGCGCTCGAGCGTGTAGAGCTTCGGCAGCACGTCGGCGATCAGACCTGAAATGCCGATCTGCTTCACCCGCGGGTTCGCCGCGAGTACGTCCGCCCAGCGCGCCGCCTCCGCTTCGGTGGTCCACAGCAGCGTCACTTCCCGGTTCGGATCGTGCGGCGAAGCCACGCGGGCAAGGCCGTCCTCTCCGGCAACGGCGAACACGTGCTTCTGACTGACGGCACGCTTCACGAACCGGTCACGCTGCGCGATCTCTGGAATGCGGAGGGCAGGTTGCATGGGCTTCCCCGACGTTGCGACGGGAAAACGGTAGGAGTGATTCGGGTAATGAAAAGTTAACGCGCGTTAAGATGTCTGCCCCCGGGGCCACGGCTTCCCGAGCGTTGGTTTATGGAGAACCAACGAATAGGCGCGAATTTGATGCCACTTGCTGCGATCAGGCGAGGGTCAGAATGCGGCTTGCGGCCTGCATGTCGCGCCAGCGCCGCTCGCGCCGCTCGGCCGCTTCCTCGTCCTCACCCCACTGGCGTTTCTGCCAGTCCTCGTCGACGTGCGCGGCCTGCCACGCCGCCTCCACGCCAAAAAACTCGTCGGCATGGGCGAGCGCGATGAGAGCCGACCCGGTCAGCGTCGTCATGACGTGCAGCGCGGCGAGCCGGATCGCGTCGCGGCCGTCGAGTTGCCCACGCAATCGATCGAGCGCGTCCGCGTCCTGGGTGACGTGGACGATGCCTTCGGCCACCTTGAAGCGCGCGCCGAGGCGGCCGGCGGCCCAGGCGATCACCGGGTCCCAATGCGTCGCCTGCAACTCCACCAGCCCCGGAGGCGAAGTAGCGCGATAGCAGACCAGATCGCTGCCGGCGTAGGCGATGATGTCCTCCGCGACGGCGCGTTCGTTGCCGGCGACACCGTCGAGCGCGACGATGACGATGCGGCTGAGCGGCATCGTCGCGGGATTGATGCTGGTGCCCTGCGCGCCCCATTCCTCCGCGAGCGCCTCTGCGAGCACACGACTCGCTACGGCGAGCTTCTGCTTGCCCGGCGTGCGCGCAGCGCGGCCATCGAGCAGCACGGCGAAACCGTCACCGTCGGGGCCACACGTTGCCGCCTTGTAGAAGCGCCGCGGCAGCGGCTTCATCGACGGCTCGCGGCCTGGAACCTTGCGGCCCGAGGCACCGTTCGAACCGCTGGCGCCGACGCCATCATCGCCTTTGTCGGAATTGGTCACGGGGCCGGTCCTGACTTCATCAGCAGCGCGTCGATGGCGGGAGGCAGCTCGGAGAAACTCTCGATCATCACGTGCGCGCCACTACGGCGCAGCGAGGCGACATCGTGATAGCCCCACGAAACGCCGATGGCGTGAATGCCCGCAGCCCGCGCCATGTCGATGTCGAACGTCGTGTCGCCGACCATGACGGTTCGCGCAGCATCGGCACCGACCTCGGAAATCGCACGCACGATCATGCCCGGATGTGGCTTCGATGGATTGTCGTCCGCCGTTTGGATCGTTGCGAACACTCCGTGCCAACCCATGCGCTCGATGATCACGTCCACGCCCCGGCGTGATTTTCCCGTGGCGATGCCGAGCTGCACGCCCGGCATGGCGGCGAGCAGTTCCACCGTCTCTTGCGCGAGCGGGAACAGCGGCTCGTGATGCTCCGGCTGGCGCCGCAGCTCCTGGAAACTCGTCTTGTAGCTCTCGGCCAGCGTCTCCAGCGTGTCGCGGTCGGTACCCGGCAGCAAGCGGCCGATCGCCGAAACCAGCGACAGGCCGACGACGCCCATGACGCGGTGGCGCTCGGGCAGTTTCAGGCCGTGCGCAGCGAACGCGGAATTCATCGCGGAGACGATGGCGTTCTGGCTATCGACCAGGGTGCCATCGCAATCGAACAGGATCAGGGTCATTGCGGCGTTCTAATCCGGGCGGGCGATCGTTGTGAATAGCGAAACCTGGGGTCTCATCCGATGGTGGAGGCCGTTCGCGAACCGCCCTCGTCTCACCCGCGCCACATCCAGGTCGCCGGCACCCACCGGTAGGCCCCCGCCTCGCGGACCGCGTGGCCGAGGCCCGGGAACGAAATGTGATACACCAGCATCAGCGCCTTGTCGGCCGCGGCCATGTCGAGCAGCTTGCGGCGCGATGCCTCGGCCACCTGCTGCTCGAGGTCGGTCGAGGGCCACCAGTCGGGATGCTCGAACGAGATGAAGGGATGCGTCACGGTATCGGCGCTGACGATCAGTGTGTCGGTGCCAGACGTGACGATCAGCGACATGTGACCGGGCGTGTGGCCCGGCGTCGCCATGGTGACGATACCGGGCGCGATCTCGGCGCCTGGCTTGAGGCGCGTCGTCTTGTCCGCGAGCGGCGGCAGGTGCTTTTGGGCGCCGATCGCAAAGCCCTTGAAGGCATCGGCGAGGCGCGTCGCGGCGGCGTCGCCCGTCCAGAAGTCCCACTCGGTATCGGCAATGTAATAGGTGGCGTTCGGAAAGCGCGGCGAACCATCGAACTCGTCGATGAGGCCCCATATGTGATCGGGATGGCCGTGCGTCAGCACCACCTTGTCGACGTCCTCGGGCTTGTAGCCGGACGCCACGAGATTGTCGGTAAGACGGCCCGCCGTGGCCTGCCAGTTCGGCCCGCCGCCGACATCGACCAGGATCAGCTCGGTGCCGGTGTTGATGAGGGGGATATTGACGTGTGACGTGCGCGTGGCTGTCGGCAGCCGGTTGCTTTCCAGCAAGCCCAGGACCTTATCGCGCGGCTGGTTGGCGGCCAGCAGGCTCGTCGGCAGCTCGTAGGAGCCATCGGAGAGAATGGTCACCTCGAACGCCCCGAGCCGGAAGCGATACCATCCAGCCACCTGTCCGCCACGCATGGGCGCGGCCGCTCGGGCGGGCGCGGCGCGGAAAGGAGATGGGGGCACCAGCAGTGCAGCACCAGCAGCGGCGATCAGGTTCCGGCGTGAAATCGGCGTTCGCGTCGACATGCTCTTCACTCCGGATGGGTTTGCGTTAGGGGGGCTGCCTGTCATCGCGGCGGGGCCGAGCGCCCCGCACGGCTCATCCTTCACCCTTGCCGAACCGGTCCGCGTCGAGCCCCAGCAGATCCCAGGTCTGGCGCATGTGCTCGGGAAGCGGCGCCGTCACGTCGATCTTCGGCTGTCCCGGGATCGGGTGCGGAATGACGAGGCGGCGCGCGTGGAGATGGAGCTTGTTGTCCATGTTCTCCGCCGGCAGGCCCTCGTCGCCCTTGTACTTGTTGTCACCGACGATCGGGTGGCCGATCGTCGCCATGTGCGCGCGAAGCTGATGCTGGCGGCCGGTGACGGGCTTCAGAGAAACCCAAGCGGCCTTCTGCCCGACGCGATCGATCACCGAATAGTGCGTCGTCGCGTGCATCGCTTCTTTCTGCTCGCCAGGCCCCGCCTTGCGCACGCGGTCACCGTCGGGACCGGAATCCTTCACCAGCGCCGCTTCGATCTTGCCCTGCGGCGGGCGCGGCACGCCCTTCACCAGCGCCCAGTAGGTCTTCGCCGCCGAGCGCGTCTGGAAGATGCGGCCGAGCTTCGCCGCCGCGTCGCGATGCTTGGCGACGAGCAGGACGCCCGTCGTATCGCGGTCGAGACGATGCACCAGACGAGGGCGGTCGCCGAAACGATCGGCCATGCCGGCGAGGATTCCGTCGAGGTGGCGCTTGGTGCCCGTGCCGCCCTGGACGGCAAGGCCGAACGGCTTGTTCAGCACCAGAACGTGCTCGTCCTCGAACAGGATCATGCGCTCGACGAGATCGCGGTCGGCCTTGGACATCCCGGCCGGCGGCTTCAGCGACGGGGCCTTCTTCGCCGGCTGGCGCACCACCGCGGGCACGCGCACCTCCGCGCCGGAGACGAGCCGGTCGTTGGCCTGAACGCGCTTGGAATCGACGCGCACCTGCCCCGAGCGCAGCAGCTTCTGCAAGTAGGTGTAGCCGACGTCGGGGAAGTGGATGCGGAACCAGCGGTCGACCCTGAGGCCGTCCTCGTCCCTCTTCACGCGAATGGTCTCGACCGGGGCGGTGCTCATGAGAGCACCGTGCGAACGAGGACGACGCCCGCGTAGAGGGCCGCGAACCCCACCAGAACCGAGCCCACGACATAGACCAGCGCAAGTCCGGTCTCCCGGCGCTCGAGCAGCACCAGCACATCGAGCGAGAACGCCGAGAAGGTCGTGAACCCGCCGAGAAAGCCCGTGCCGAGCAACGTGCGCATGGTCGGTGAGCCGCCGAAACGAAGCACGAGCAGCTCGACCAGAACGCCCATCAGCAACGAGCCGAGGATATTCACCGTCAGCGTACCCCAAGGGAAGGCCGTGCCGAGCAGCCGCCCCATTCCGAGGTTGACGAGATGGCGCGTGCCAGCGCCGAGGGCGCCTCCGGCGGAGGCGAGGAGCAGCATCTTCATGACGTTTCGGGCGGGTCCGTATCTCGCGGTCGGGTTGCCAGGGGGGCGATCGGTCGAAAAGTGAAGCGCTCCGCGCGCCTATCGAAAGCGGGAACGCACCCCACGCTCAAATCCAAGAGTACCAGTCGCGGCGACGAAGGATCACGGGCGATACCCTCGATGCCGATAGCGCTCTTGAGATGACTGTTATAGAGAGCGCGGGAAAAATCCCCCCCCCGACCGCCCCCGCCGCCCGCCCGCCCCCCCCGGGCCCCGGGCGGTGCGCCCCCTCCACCAGGCGCCCCCCGACCCCCCAGCAGAGGCCCCACCCGACGAGCAGGCCGAGGGCGTTCACCGCCATGAAGACGAAGGAATGCAGGTCGGCGACGGTATCGGGGCTATCGAATGTGAACCGCGCGACGACCCAGCTCGCGACCGGCGAGCTCACGAAAAGCGTGGCGAGCAGGGCCACGCCCATGGCCGCGATCATGGCGATGAGGTAGCGCATCGAGCCCTCCCGGTTGCCGGCGACGGCCGCGGCGAGCGCGGCAGCCGGCACCTCATTTCACCTCCCAGAACCAGATCTCTCCGGCGTCCGCGTAGTTCGAGTAGTATCCGAGCCAAGAGAACCATTCCATGAGCCACTTGGCGCTGGAGCGGTAGCCGTTCCACACATCGATGTGGTCGCCCGTCGGACGACCCTTGTCGGTGGAGCGGCGCCAGTAGTCCTGGATGTAGATGACGCCGGTCCGTCCGAACAGCTTCGGATAGAAGTGCGCGGCCTCTGTGCCGGTAATCTTCTCCAGTGGGCCGAAACCCGGCAGGTTGGCGCGCGCGATGGCGTTGGCGAGCTGGTTGGCGTTGATGAAGTGCATCGCCGACCGCGGGTGCACGACGCAGTGCGCGCACCCCGATAGCTGGCTCTCCTGCACGCCCGCACGCCGCAATGCCGCGCCCATGCGTATCGCACACTGGTTGGAGAAAACCGGGTAGCCCTTCTTGATCGGCCGCCCCTCGAGACTGACGAGATCGGCCGGGGCGACGCACGGAAGTTGCACGCTTTCGTTGATCGGATGTCCGCGCCAGAGATCCTTGAAAAGAATCATCGCTCCTCCCCTGCCTCCCGCGCGCTGTCCATGCCCCGAAAATATCGCAAAGTCGTATGTCGCCAGCAAGGCGCCCCTTCCGAAGCCCGGCCCAGCGCTCTGCCCGCACTCTCGCCGGATCACGCGACGTTCGCATTTTGTCGTTGCAAACCAACGAAGTCGTGAACGGCATGGGCTCATCGCTGACGTAAAGTTCCGCATACTTGCCGCGACTGAACACCGGCACATGCACGCCAATCGCCACCCCTGAAGCCACTCTCGCGGAGCCGCGTGCACGGCTCTCGACCGTCATCTGGAAGGAACCAACCCATGGCCCTCAAGCACCTCGCCCTCGCTACCGCACTGCTGGCCGCTTCGTCGGCTGGTGCGTTTGCCGCCACCGCGGCGAGCGTTCAACTGAAAGACAAGGACGGCAAACCGGTCGGCACCGTGGCGCTCCGTCAGACCACAAACCAAGGCGTCTGGATGAATCTCATCATCGACAATCTGCCGGCCGGGCCGCACGCCTTCCACGTTCACGAGACGGGCAAGTGCGAGGGCGAGTTCAAGACCGCCGGCGGCCATTTCAATCCGGAGGGCATGAAGCACGGCGTTCTCGTCGAGGGCGGTCCCCACGCCGGCGACCTGCCGAATATCCACGTACCCGAGAGTGGCCGTTTGACGGTCGAGTTCTTCGCCCCGCACATCACGCTCGAACGGGGAGCGAAGAATTCGGTGTTCGACGAGGACGGCTCGGCACTGGTCATCCATGCAGGTGTCGACGACTACAAGTCACAGCCCGCGGGCGAGGCCGGCGGGCGCATCGCCTGCGGCGTGGTGAGCGGCGAGATCACCGGCGCTCCGTCGGACAAGAAGTAGCCCAGAATTGGCACGGACTGGGATGGAAGCGCCGAGCGCTTCCCTCTCAGACGATCGCGTTCTCTCTGTGAGTTCAGGGTGCGATTCACGCCTTCGACG
>CALMPK010000402.1 GCA_937873575.1 uncultured Hyphomicrobiaceae bacterium | reverse complement strand
GACTGAGTGCAACGGGCGGGGCGGCGAGCACCCCCTTCTCGAACCGGCTCGCGGCGGCGTCGGCGGCCAACTCACGCATGAACTCGGCGACGAAGCGATCCTCCGCGCGCTGGTGGAGGTCGCCCCCTTCGGTCGCCGAACGACGCGAACCGGTTGAATCAAATACGCGGGCCGGCTTGTCCCGGCCCTGCTGATGTGTCGGCGGGTTGTCGCCGATCTCGCGCACCCGCACGACCTTGAGATGCGGGTCGAGCGCGGTCCCCTCGTTGACGAGGACCAGGCCTTTCGCACCATCGAGCAGCGCGACCCACATTTTGGCCAAGAGTTTCATGGCGTGTCTCCTGCTTTGGGCGCACACGATCTGGATCATGCACGCCCGCCGCGGATACGCCATGCTCGGGGTCATAGACCCCGCGACGCAATGCCAGGGCTGATTGTTCAGCGCCCTTGGGATTCGGCATTGCATTCGGCGAAAAGGACGCGCCCGAGGCGCTCCAGATCGACCGGAATCTCCTCGCCGCGGGCGCGGCGTTCCGCGATCCGCTCCAGCACCATCCGGTAGCCCTCCCGCGGATCGTCGCTTTCCTCGAGGCGCTCGTTGATCTCAGCGACTTCGCTCGTCGCGTGCTCGGTATAGCTCGTCATAGGACCCTCTTCGTCCGTTCCAATAACCAGGTCCGCCGTCGCCCGGCAGCGCCGAGAAACAAGTTTGGGCGGATTTGTCGCAAGCGCGACGTTTCGTCCCGCATTCCCGCTCACTGGAGGTATGCCTGCGTCGGCGAATGCGAGGGCGACGCAATAGAAACCACATTGCGACATCAATTGGGCCATGCAAGTGGAAAGACGAATCCATCCAGGCCGGACACCGCATTGCACCATAATTCGCTGCATAGCGGCATTGAAGTTTTCCGTTATTTTCCAATGTGCTAAATGTTTTACCAGAACTTTTACCGTGTTCGCGACGTGCTGCTTTCAAGCAACAGAACACGACTTTTGCTGCATTAAATCCGCTCGCGAACCGACTGCATTTAATTTGTTCTATTTCTTTCTTGCACAACGATTGGGCGTTGCGCGCCAGGGCAATTGCCGCCACATTCCTCCGGGGCCAGCAGAATGGAGATCGCCTGCCCATGCGCCGGGGTCCGCGCAATCTTGTCACCGATGTTCCCGGCCTCGCCGTCGGCAACGCTCACGACGCCCGCGTGATGTCGGGAGTGACGGTGCTCGTCGGGGAGGGGGCCTTCACCGCGGCGGTCGATGCGCGGGGCGGTGGCGTTGCCTCGCGCGATTGCGACGCGCTCGCCTCGACCGGCACCGTCGACCAGGTCCACGCCATCGTGCTGTCGGGCGGCTCGGCTTTCGGGCTGTCCGCGGCGACTGGGGTTCAGGGCGTGCTCGCCGAGCGCGGCATAGGCTACCCGGTGCGCTCCGCGCGTGTGCCGATCGTACCCGGCGCGATCCTGTTCGACCTGCTCAACGGCGGCGACAAGAGCTGGGGGCGGACGCCGCCTTATGAGGCACTGGCCGCAAAGGCCACCGAACGCGCGGGGCATGATTTCGAAATCGGCAGTGCGGGCGCGGGCTATGGCGCGACCTGCGCGGACCTGCGCGGCGGCCTCGGCAGCGCGTCCGCCGTACTCCATGACGGAACGGTGGTCGGCGCGCTCGTGGCGGTGACCCCCGCCGGCAACGTCACTATTGCCGACGGCGGTAGCTTCTGGGCAGGTCCGTTCGCCATCGACGACGAACTCACCAGCCCCCCCTGGCCGTCGCCGCTACCGCCCAGCGCCCATCACCCGCGCCTCAAAGGCATGGCCGGCGAGAGCACGACGCTCGCCATCGTCGCCACCAGCGCGACCCTCACCAAACAGCAGGCCCAACGCCTCGCGATCATGGCTCAGACAGGCCTTGCCCGCGCGATCTTTCCCGTGCACACCCCGCTCGACGGAGACATCGTCTTTGCCGTCTCGACCGGCGTGACGGCACCCCCGGCCGACGCCGCCGCGCTGGCCCGGCTCGGCGCTGCCGGCGCCAATGTTCTTGCCCGCGCCGTCGCACGCGGGGTTCGCCACGCGGCCCCGCCCCCGCCCGGGGGGGGGGGCCCGCCGGCATGGACCCCGCGTTTCGGCTGAACCGCCGAAGAAGGAGCAACGGCCGGTGCCCTCCCCTCGCACCCTGGCGATCATGTTCGCGAGCCTCGTGCTGGCCCTTTCGGCAAGCTGGGCCGCGCGCTCGTACCTCGCATGGCAGCGATGCCAGTCGCTCGGCCTCGTCTACGTACCGGGGCACGGCTGCGTGCCTCTCGACGACCGCCCCGTGATCCTGCGCCGCGATCTCCAGCGGACATGAAGAGCCGCGGCCGCACCGTTAACGCGCGCTGTGACCGATCGTCATGTTGCAAAGCAAAATTGGCGACCGCTATAGACGGCTTTGATAGACGGCAAGGTCAGTCGCGACCCGGCCGCCGCAGTGCAAAACAGCGGGGGCACCCTTGGCCTTCAACGTCTACCTCCCGGTCGCGGGCGTCGCCGTCAACGGCCTCACGATCGCTGGCGCGGGTGGCGCCGTCGGATTCCTGTCGGGCCTGTTCGGCGTCGGCGGCGGCTTCATCATAACCCCGTTGATGATCTTCCTCGGCATCCCGACGACCGTCGCGATCGCCACCGGCGCACACCAGGCGTCTGCAACGGCGGTTTCAGGTGCCCTCGCGCACCTCGCGCGCCGCAATATCGATTTCCGCATCGGCAACGTCCTTCTGGTCAGCGGCATCGTCGGATCGCTCGCCGGCACACAGCTCGTCAGCGCGCTTCGCAGCGCCGGCCAGTTCGACCTGTTCGTCTCGCTCTGCTACGTGGTCATGCTCGGCAGCATCGGCACGATGATGCTCATCGAGAGCGTCGGCGCGATGTTGAAGCCGGACGCCGTATCGGCTGGCCGCTACCGCCGACGCCACACCTGGGCGCATCGCCTGCCGTTGCGTCTGCGCTTTCCCCATTCCCGGCTGTACATCAGCGTGCTTCCGGTGCTCGCCATCGGCGCGCTGATCGGCGTTCTGACGGCGGTGATGGGTGTGGGCGGCGGCTTCGTGCTCGTGCCGGCGATGGTCTACATCCTCAAGATGCGGACACCGCATGCCGTCGGCACCTCGCTCTACCAGATCATGTTCGTCGCCGGTTTCACGACGCTGTCGCAAGCTTATTTCCTGCAGAGCGTCGATGTCGTGCTCGGCCTGCTGCTGATCGTGGCGGGCGTTCTCGGCACACAGCTCGGCGCGAAGGCCGGCGCCAATCTCAAGGGCGAGCATCTGCGCGCACTGCTCGCGATCCTCGTGCTCGCCGTCTGCGCTCGCGTTGCGGTCGACCTGGTGAGCGTCCCCGAGGATCTCTACGCCGTCGCCGCTCCACGCTCACACAAGTGATGGCCGATCGGGTGATGGCGAGCAGGCCAGCGACAAGGCGCGATTGCACCGCGCACCCTGCTTTGCTAGAGCGCAGTCCATTCAGGGGACCAGACGGTTTCGCTGACCAGATTGCACGCTAGGCGATGCGCCCTGGAACAAGCGAGGCCAGGTTGCCCTTCACGCTTTCGATGCAAGCGCGGAGCGCTTCCAAATCGACTGATCGCACTCTAGAGCATCATCCGACCGACCACAGAGCGAGACCGGGGGCAACGCCATGATTCCGCGCTACAGCCGCAAGGAAATGACCGCGATCTGGGAGCCCGAAACGCGCTTCCGCATCTGGTTCGAGATCGAGGCGCACGCAGCCGACGCCATGGCCGATCTCGGCGTCATCCCGAAAGAGGCCGCCCGGATCATCTGGGAAAAGGGCTCGGCCGCGCAATTCGACGTCGCCCGCATCGACGAGATCGAGCGCGTCACCAAGCACGACGTCATCGCGTTCCTCACCCACCTGGCCGAGCATGTCGGGCCAGAGGCGCGCTTCGTTCACCAGGGCATGACCTCGTCCGACGTGCTCGACACCTGCCTCAATGTGCAGCTCGTGCGCGCCGCCGACCTGCTGATCGCCGATGTCGACCGCCTGCTCGCGGCACTCGAGAAGCGCGCGTTCGAGCACAAGAACACCATCACCATCGGCCGCAGCCACGGCATACACGCCGAGCCGACGACCTTCGGCGTGAAGCTCGCTTTCGCTCACGCAGAATTCCAGCGCAACCGCGAGCGGCTGGTCGCTGCGCGCAAGGAGATCGCGACCGCAGCCATCTCGGGCGCCGTCGGAACCTTCGCCAACATCGACCCGCGCATCGAGGAGCACGTCGCCGCGAAGATGGGCCTCGCAGCAGAACCCGTCTCGACACAGGTCATCCCGCGTGATCGCCACGCCATGTATTTCGCGACGCTCGGCGTCGTCGCCTCGTCGATGGAGCGGCTGGCGATCGAGATCCGCCATCTCCAGCGCACCGAGGTGCTGGAGGCGGAGGAGTATTTCTCGCCTGGGCAGAAGGGCTCGTCGGCGATGCCGCACAGGCGCAACCCCGGGCTCACCGAGAACCTCACTGGCCTCGCCCGCATGGGGCGCGCCTACGCGCTGCCCGCGATGGAGAACGTGGCGCTCTGGCACGAGCGCGACATCTCGCATTCCTCCGTCGAGCGCATGATCGGGCCCGACGCGACGGTGACACTCGACTTCGCGCTCAACCGGCTTGCCGGCGTGATCGAGAACCTCGTCGTCTATCCCGCCAACATGCGCAAGAACCTGGACAAGCTCGGCGGCCTGCACAATTCCCAGCGCGTATTGCTGGCTCTGACGCAGGCGGGCGCGAGCCGCGAGGAATCCTATGCGCTGGTTCAGCGCAACGCCATGCGTACCTGGGAGACGGGGGCGGACTTCCTCGCCGGGCTCAAGGCCGACAAGGACGTGACGGCACGGCTGACGAACGAGCAGCTCGAAGCGATGTTCGACGACGGCTATCACCTGAAGCACGTCGATACGATCTTCCGTCGCGTGTTCGGGAAGGCGTGAAGCTACTGGCGCTGAGTACCAAATGCGTGCTCAGCGCATCTCACCCGGCGCCAGTCGGCACCGAAGGGGCCAAGGCTGCAAAGCGGCTCAACGCAAGTGCGCCGCTCCAGCGGAGGAAGCCGGACGCATGGCTTTCGAACTGCGCCCGTTAGCGACCTCAGTGCGTCCAGCGCCCGATGCGGCCGAACTTGAAGTTGTCCGAGTAGGACTTCGGCTGGTGCTTCCTCGGCTTCGGCTCGCTGAGGGTGAACGCGATCCCGTTGCGCTCGGCGTATGCGACGGCCTCTTCCTTGGTGGCGAACTCGAGCCGCGTCAGCGCCCGCATGTCGCTGGAGCTCGTCCAGCCCATCAGCGGCTCGACGCTGCGCGGGCTCTCGGGCTCGAACTCGAGGACCCAGAGCTTGGTCGCGCCGAGACCGGACTGCATCGCCGTCTTCGTCGGCTTGTAGATGCGTGCCACCATTTCCGCGTCCCGTTCCTCAACTTGCTTCAAGATGTTCGCCGCGCCCGTCTCGGACGAGGCACCGGCGCCGCCGGCTGGCCAAATCGGCCGCCCGAATGCACCGCATGATCGGCTGCCGGTTCCCCGACGCCAACACGGCCTTTCGTCGGAGTGGCCGGAGGCGAGCGCCCGAGCACCTGCAGCCACCAGATATAAGGGTCGCCCGCCCGCGGCAAGCGGCGAACGATACGGCAATGCATCTGGCGTCGGACGACAAACCGCTGATGCCGACCGCCTGCCCGCGGCCCGTGGTTGCTCGTCTCGTGAGGCTCGCCTAGACTTGATGCAGTCTTCCCGGCTTTTTCGATGCCGGAACCTCGAATTCATTGAGACGGAAATTCAATTGTTGATGTCGGTGCAGCACCTCTGGGGAGCTCGCCATGTTGTCGAACCAGACATCTGACCTTCTGCATAGCCTGACTACAACTCAATCGGCCGAGGATGTCTTCTCGATAGCCAAGACGTATCTTGACGATCAAGGTCTGACCCACTCGATCTACCTGTTTGTCGACGGCGGCAATCGGGACGTGCGGCATTGGACTTCATTGCCGCAGTACTGGGTGGATCACTATCGCGACCGCAACTATGCCAGGGTCGATCCGTTCTTCCGCTACTGCTGCAACAGCTTCCTGCCCGTACACACCGGACCGGACTACCTTGCGGACCACGATTTTCTAACCAAGGTTGAACGCAACTTCATCGTCGAGGCCAGCGAAACCGGCTTCAGGTCGGGCTTCTCGGCCCCCGTCCGCCTGCGCTCGAATGGCGCGTTCGGCGGGTGGAACTTCGGTGGACCGCTGCGACGGCGCGAATTCGATCGGTTCCTGCGCGAGCACGGAGAGCGCCTGGCCCTGGCCGCCTTCTGCTTCCATGAGCATCTTCAACGGCACGACGTCACCGCGAGCGCGAGACCTTCAGGCCCCCACCTGACGCCCCGCGAGCGCGAATGCCTGTTGTGGCTCGCCAAAGGCATCCGCACCGATGGCATCGCCGACAAGTTGGGCCTAGCCAACGTGACGGTAGAGTTTCATCTGAGAAACGCTCGCCGGAAGCTCAAGGCGGCGACCCGAGAGCACTGCCTGGTCAAGGCCTTTTTGCTTGGCGAGATCGAGCCGTAGCCGCTTTCTCGCAGCAGACTTGCCATTCGGGCCGAGCACCGCGTTCAGAAGCAGATGCCGGCGCGGTCAATTTCGATCATCGGAAAGGATTGTCATTGCCCGTCGCCAGCCTGCGCGTGGCGGCGAAATTGAGAAATGCGTTGCGGAGATTTCCGATGTTGTTGGGATTGACGAAGATGGCATCGATACCGTCTTGCAGGTAGTCGCGGAAGCTGTCGTCCTTACGCAGCGTCCAAACGTAGACGAGCCGGAATGCCCTGCTGGACCTCTTCATATCGAGGGCCTGCCGGATAGATCGCGGGATCGACGGTCGGTTGCCGAGCTTGACGTCGATGCCGTTGCCGTAAGCGATGCGATCGAGCCCTAACGATTTCAGCCGGCGCCCGACATCGGCAGGGCTGTTTTCCTCGTCGATCGCCAATCCCTCGCCCGACGACAACGGCGTCGGTCCGCCGAGCCGGACCAGGCTCTCGACGAGTGGGAATTTTTCGAACTTGTTGATCGAGATGATGTACGGCACCGCCCCCGATAGCGCGGCGCGGACGCTGTTGCGCAGAATGAGCAGGGCCTGCTGCTCGCCGTTGTGTTCCTTGAAGTCGAAGATCAGTAGCGCCAAGCCGGGATAGCGACGGCGAGCATTGACCACGGTCTGGAGAATTGCGTCGAGCGATACGCGATTTTCACCGATCCCTGGCGCCCCGCCGTCGAGAAGACCGCCGTGAAAAACCTCGATGCGTCGGGTCGCCCGATTGTAATGCACGTCGAGTTCCAGGGCATTCGCACCCAGGCGCAGCGCATCCTCCACCTTGGCCGGCGTGTTGCTGGCATGCGCGATGATGTAGAAGGGCGCTTTCTGACTTTCCGGCAGTGCCACGCGCTGGCGGCACAGCACCTTCTGGCCGCGTCTGCAATCGCGCGGCTCGGACCGGACGTAGTCGAGCCCACGGGCCGCGCAATCGGCAGGCTGTCCGTTGCAGAAGGGCGGCGTTCCGATCCAGAACTCGGAAGAATTGGCAGCAGTGCCGCCCCTTGGCCGGCAGAGCACCTTCTGGCCGCGGCGACAGGCTTTGCCATCGCCCCTTCGATCACTCCGAACGTAGTCCATACCGCGGGCCGTGCAGTCGCTCGGTTCACCCTTGCAGAAGGGTGCGGTGCCGATCCAGATCTCCTGGGCAACGGCCACGCGCATCAAGGCCAATAGGCCGGCACAGAAGAGCAAGGCAATCCTGCTGCACCTGACGCAGCGGGCGACGATCGCAGAGCTTGCTATGGGCGCAACCCACATGACCCACCTCGTGGTCCTCATACGGCTGGCTCATCTCGGCCGACTTGAAAAAAGAAACCCGCTGAACCGAGAGCGACTGAAGAAGGGCGCGACTGCTGTGGCCGCCGAACCCTTCGGCATCCGCCATCAGAGGGCGATCGGCTGAGAAGTGATGCGCACCGCGCTTTCATCGACAGCTTGAACGCACCCGGGCCTGAAAGTTCCGATTGCTTAGGCGACTTTGATGGACCGCGAGTGCGCGTCCATCAAAGTCGTTGCCGAACTAGTCGGACGATGCGGCGGCGCATGCGACGAACGAAGCACAAGATCCGATCGCCTGCGCGCCAACCTTCGAGATCTCGCGGCGTGCCTCCTTGCACGCATCGTTGTTGAAGCTCTCGCGGCAGACTTCCCGGCAATCCCGCTTGTCCTGGCGGCATTCCTGCTTGGTTTCCCGCTTCTCTTGCCGACAGTTCTGGCGGCAATGGCGGAAATCCGCGCCACGTCCGAAGCGATCGCGGCAAACATCAACGCAATCGCGCTTCTCGCCGCGCGCATCCGACACACAATCGCGCTTCTCCTGCCGGCATTCCTGCCGGCACTTGCGGACGCCCTTGCATGACTTGATGATCGTGACGAACGTCTCACCGAAACCCTTGCCATCAATCGCACACTTGGTGCCCTGCGCTGAGCAGTTGTCATCGGCGAAGGCCGTCGTTTGCTGAGCATCCATGAGAACCAGTGCCGCAGCGAGCACCAGAAAAAGTCCTCCCGATGCAAGAACGGACGAAATTGCGCGGCGCGCAGAATGCCACATTGAGCCCTCCCATATCGCGACTTTGAACCGCTTGACGATTTGAAATAGGGGCGTTCATTCGCACGATGAATTTTCGCTCAGAGCACTTTTTGCGACAAGCTATGGGAATCCTTAGGTTGGGGCGCCAAATCCCACCGCAAAACCGCCCTTCTGGATTTCAAGAACCGGCGTTTCGCACAATGCAGGCGACATCGGCCAGCATGCCGACGTGCAAACCGGGGAGCCCAAGGCGGGCATCAATGTCCATCGCGCCCACGCGGGCCGCCGCCATCGCGAAACGGTCCAGAGCTCCGGCACGAACCGAACAGCGCACGAATGGACCGCTGCTTCGGCGACAGGTTTTGTGGTTGGAGACAACCGGTGTCGCCGCAAGACGGGCCGAATGTCGGCGCGATCCGGTAGGGACATCCTCGGGGTCGAAAAATCCGGAAACCAGCGGAAGGCTGGTCGGGGCGGCGGGATTCGAACTCGCGACCCCCTGCTCCCAAAGCAGGTGCTCTACCAGGCTGAGCTATGCCCCGTCGGATCGGCCGATGCGATCTCTGCCGCTTTGCATCGCTGCGGTCAAGCGGGCCGTTCGACGCGAGCACGTCCGCGCCGGGGAGAGCGTCTCCGTGCGCCTGTCAAGGCTTGGCCGGGCCTGCGAAGTGGCGGTTCTCGACGCGACTGCCGGGCGCCAGTCCGAGGCGCTTCGCCTCGCCTGCGTAGAGTTCCAGCACGGCGCTCACCGGCCCCTGC
>CALMPK010000401.1 GCA_937873575.1 uncultured Hyphomicrobiaceae bacterium | reverse complement strand
GGGGTAGCGTCAGCGCAAACCCATGCAGGCGCGGGCATTGCGGCCTGCAGCTTTAACCAGGCCGTTCGGGGCGCGTTGCTGCGGCTCCACCTTCGCGAAGGCCGGGTCCCATCAGTTTCAAGGGCCGGAATGCGAAAGGCCGCGCCTCACGGCACGGCCTTCGAAGTCCTCGACAACCGGATTGCTCTGCAAGCGGTTCCGGGCGCTCGCATCCCGCCGTCCCCACGTCGGTACCGACCAAACGCGAGCAGCGATGCGGCCGCCCGAAGCGATCACTCGGCCTTGTCGTCGTCTGACCCGCCCGACATCTCCTTGAGGCGCGCGAACACACGGGCCTGCTCCTCGGCCTCGGTCTCCTCGCGCTCCTCGGCGGCGGTCTGATCGAGTATCTCGGCGACGGCGCGCTGGCCCGTCGTCTCCTGCGCCGGAAGCAGCGAGCCGCCCTTCTCCAGATCGTCGCCGGTGCGGTCGGCGCGGCGCGCGGCCTTGCGAACCTCGTTGTCGAGATCGATCTGCGAGCAGATGCCGAGCGTCACCGGATCGTTGGGCGTGAGGTTGGCGGAGTTCCAGTGAGAGCGGTCGCGGATCTGCGCGATGGTCTGCTTGGTCGTGCCGACCAGCCGCATGATCTGGCTGTCCTTGAGCTCGGGGTGGTTGCGCAGCAGCCAGAGCACGGCGTTGGGGCGCTCATGACGGCGCGACACCGGCGTGTAGCGCGGGCGCTTGAGCTGCGGCAGCGTCACCTTCGCCTCGGCGAGCTTCAGCTTGCGGCCGGGGTCTTTTTCGGCGGCCTCGATCTCCTCGCGCGTGAGCTGATTGCGCGAGATCGGGTCGAGTCCGCGGATACCCTGCGCGACGTCGCCATCGGCGATGCCTTTGACCTCGAGAACGTGCAGCCCGCAAAACTCGGCGATCTGCTCGAAGCTCAGCGACGTGTTCTCGACCAGCCAGACGGCCGTCGCCTTGGGCATCAGAAGCTTGCGATCGCTCATATGGCTTTCTCCCTGCCTCCGACGCGCCGTGTGCGCACGAAGGAGTATTATTCGATTGTCGTAATTTGGGGATCGTTACTCTATAACCCAACCGGGCGGCATACGGCAACAAAATCCGGTCCCGCACCGCACACGCCCCAGGTCAAGCCGACCGGGTACGGAATAATGCCCCGGTGTCCCCGAGCGGTCATGGGCAGGCCGGCGCCTCAAGGGCCGCCTGCGCCGCTCTTGGGCGTGGCCGCCGCTGGCACGTCCCCCGATGTCGGGCGCTGCTCGGGAACGAGCGCGATCCGGCCCGTCACCCGGCCCGTCGTCATGTCGACGAGCAGAATCGTCCCTGGTCCGCCGGCCGTCCCGCTGAGATGAACGGCCAGCCGGTTGCCGTCGAGCGCCATATGGCGCACCTCCGCGCCCGGTGCGACCGCGACGGAGACGTCGCGCCCTACCGCGGCCGCGGTGGCATAGGGGGCGGGCGGGGTGGCGATGCTCGCATCCCTTCCCGATGTCAGATAGATCATGCGGCCGATGACAGTGAAAAAGCCAAGTACGAGCGCGATGCCGAGGACGATGACGACGATCTTCATGAAGCGGAGCGCCGGCGGGTCGCCGCGCGCCGGCAGCAGCAGCGAACCCGCGCCAGCGGTCGGCGCTTCGCCGGTGGGCGTCTCGGCATCGGCGATCGGCGGGGATTTCATTGTTCGATTGTGCTCCAGCAAACCGGGATGCGCCCCGTGAGCGATGAAAATGGAAACATCCGGTCGGTCGAGGTCGGCGAGGCGGAAGCCGGCAAGCGCCTCGATGCCGTGCTCGCCGCCGCCTTGGCCGAACTCAGCCGCTCGCGCGTTCAGGCCCTGATCCGAGACGGTGCGGTGAGTTGCGGCGGGGGGGCGACAGGGGGGGCCAATGCGAGGGTCAAATCCGGCGAGGTTTACGAAGTCGCCGTGCCCGCGCCGGTGCCCGCCGGCCCGAAGAGCCAGGACATTCCCCTCGACGTCGTCTACGAGGACGACCACCTGATCGTCATCGACAAGCCGGCGGGCCTCGTTGTCCATCCCGCCGCCGGCCACGACACGGGCACGCTCGTCAACGCGCTCATCCACCACTGCGGCGAAAGCCTGTCGGGCATCGGCGGCGTGCGCCGTCCGGGCATCGTGCACCGCCTCGACAAGGATACGACGGGTCTGCTGGTGGTCGCCAAAACCGACACGGCTCACCAGGGCCTGTCCGAGCAGTTCGCTTCCCACGGGCGCGATGGGCGGCTGCACCGCGCCTATCTCGCGATCTGCTGGCGGCTGCCGGAGCGCCCCGCCGGGAGCATCGACGCGCCGCTCGCCCGCTCGCAGGCCAACCGCACCCGCATCGCCGTCACCACGGCCGAGAAGGGGCGCGAGGCGGTAACGCGCTACGAGGTTCTGGAGGCGCTGGGCGCCGCCGCCGCGCCGGAAAAGTCGGCGGCGGGTCGCGGACGCACCCATGGGCGCAGCCGTGTCGGGCCGAGCGCCGCGCTCGCCGCATTCCTGCGTCTCGAGCTCGAGACGGGACGCACCCACCAGATTCGCGTGCACCTCGCCCATATCGGCCACCCGCTATTGGGCGACCCGGTCTATGGCGCCGGCTTCAAGACGCGCGAGGGTTTGCTGCCCGAACCGGCGATCGAGGCCCTCTCGGCGCTCCGCCGGCAGGCGCTGCACGCCGCAGAGCTTGGCTTCGAGCACCCCGCGACGGGTGAGCCGATGGCGTTCGAAAGCCCGTTGCCGGCCGATAGGGAGCGCCTGCTCACGGCCCTCAGATCGAACTCGGTCGAATGAAGCCTGGCGCTGATGGCGGATCGGTCAGACCCGCTCGAACAGCGCCGCGACACCGATGCCGCCAAGCGCGCCGAGTGTGGCGAGGCCGTGGGCTGGTGCCTCGGGGCCGGGATTGCGGACGAGCGCGGTGAAGATGCGCGCCACGAGCACCGCGCCCGAGGCGCCGAGGGGATGTCCGCGCACCACCGCGCCGCCTTCGGGCGAGACGCGCAACGGGTCGATGTGCAGCGCCGCGGCATAGGCGATCACCTGGGCTGCCGACGTTTCCGACATCTCGATCACGCCGACACCGTCGAGCGAGAGGCCGGACTGGCTGGCGAGGAGCCGGCGGGTGGCGACGATCGGCGAGGCGGCTTCCTCGGCGGGTGATACGCCGATGGCCGTGCTCGCCGTGATGCGCAGAGCGGGCGGCTGCCCGAGGCTCTTCCAAGCAGCTTCCGAAACGACGACCGCGAATGCCGCGGCGTCGGTCAGTGCGCTCGTGTTGGCGGGCGTCAGGGTGCCGTCCGAGCCGATGAACGGAATCGCGTCGGCGAGATCGTCGGCGTCGGTGATGTCGGCGGTCTGGTCGCGCGCTTCCTCGGCGTTGGATCGCAACGCGACGATCTCGCCGACGAACCGGCGCGCCTCGCGCGCTGCCTCGGCCCGCTGGTGGGAGGCGAACGCCAGTTCGTCCTGCGCGAGCCGGGTGATACCGAGCTTGTGCGCCAGGGCCTCGGACGCCGCGAACGGTTGCAGTTCGCCGCCCGCGTCGGCGAGGCCCGGTTCGAGCTGGATGAAATGCGGTGTGTGGTAAGGGTTGCGCGGCCGAGCGATGCGCCACGGGGCGGTCGAGAGCGATTCCGCTCCGCCCGCCACCACGACCTCGGCGGCGCCTGATCCGATGGTCCGCACCGCCGTGACGATGGCGACGAGGCCCGACGCACACTGGCGATCGATGGTCATGGCGGCGGCGGTTTCCGGAAGGCCCGCGGCCAAGGCGATCAGGCGGCCGGGATTACCCGCTTCGGTGGCATTGCCGAGCAGCAGCTCGTCGACCTGATCGGGGGCGATACTGGCGTCGGCCAACGCGGCCTGGACCACGGGCGCGGCGAGCGCGTCGAGGCGGCGGGCGCGGTGCAGGCCGCCGACGCGGCCGAGCGCAGAGCGCCGGGCGGAGATGATATACGCTGGAACCAGGGGCATGCGGCGGACGGGGGCTCCTCGTCGGACTATTCGGCGCTTTCGGGCCAGGGCACATGCCGGACCGGAGGTCGATCTCAATTCGGGCTTATCGTTGGCGCGAGACACCTCGCGACGCGAACCGGCTTTGCCGGCAGGGCGGACCCGGCCAGCCGCGGCATCGAACGATATCTGACCGTCGCGCTTCAATGTGGCGAAGTCGGGGAGGTGTGCCAGGAAGCTGCAAGGGGTCCGCCTTCCGCCGTCAGTTGGGATGCTATAACGTAAGCACGGTGCCCCTGGCGCCCAAGAGTGTCGTCGCCTCGGGCGATCCCGTGCGGCCTCGCGAGGGCCCTGGCCTCTTTCAGTCTGACCCGCCAACCGGCGACCGAGTGGAATGACGAGAACTCCGAGCAAGACCGCAACCGCGCCCAAGGGCTCCGTGCCGAAGCAGCGGCTCAGCGAGGCGGTCGAACGCGCCCGCACGATCTTCGCCGAGCGCAACCTGCGCTTCACCGACCTGCGCGAGCAGGTCTTCGCCGAGATCGCGGCACCCAACGGTGCCATCGGCGCCTACGAGATCCTCGACCGCCTGTCGGTGAAGGGGACGCGGCTGGCGCCCATCTCGGTCTATCGCTCGATCGACGCCTTGCTCGACGCCGGCGTCATCCATCGCCTCGAGAGCAAGAACGCCTACTTCGCCTGCCGCCGCCACGAGCATGCGACCAAGGGCCGTCCGATCTTCCTGTCCTGCGAGCGTTGCGGCGGCGTTCTCGAGGCGGAAGCCCAGGCGATCTTCGACGAGATCACCGCGACGGCGCGGCGGGCCGGCTTCGAGCCGCGGGTGAAGTTCGTCGAGGTTTCGGGGGTTTGCAGCCAGTGCGCCGGAAAACCGGCCCGCTCGGGAGCCTCCTGATGTCGGAAACGACCGCAGATCGCCAGGGCGGCGGACGCGCGCCGGCCGGGGAGACCGTCTGTGCCGTCGATGCGTGCGGGTGCAGCCACGGCCATCATCATCACGCGGATGGCATGCCGGGACCGCGCGTCGCGCCGCCCCTCGACAGCGCCGCGCTGCTCTCCGCGCGCGGTGTCGGCCTCGCACGGTCCGGCCGCACGATACTCGAAGGCGTCGACATCGATCTGCACGATGGCGAGATCGTCACCCTGATCGGACCCAACGGCGCCGGGAAGACGTCGCTCGTGCGCGTTCTGCTCGGCCTCGAGCGCGCCGACACGGGCAAGATCGCGCGCCGCAGCGATCTCGTCGTCGGATACGCGCCGCAGCGCTTCGACATCGATGCGGCCCTGCCGATGACGGTGGAGCGCTTCCTGCGGCTCGGCATCGCGGCGAGCCGTGCCGATGTGGCCGCGGCACTGGCGGACGTCGGCGCGTCGCGGGTGATCGACAGCCAGCTCGCGTCGCTGTCGGGCGGCGAAGCGCAGCGCATGGTGCTGGCGCGCGCACTTTTGCGCCGTCCCAACCTG
>CALMPK010000400.1 GCA_937873575.1 uncultured Hyphomicrobiaceae bacterium | reverse complement strand
TCTACTGGTCGTCATACGAAGGCGCGCATTTCGTGCAACTGCGCTTTCCGGGGCTGCCGGGTCTCTACCCGTTCCAGCAGTTCGCCGCGGTGCTCGATCGCCCTGCGGTCATCAAAGCAGCGCTCAATACCGCCGGCGCACCGCTCCCTCACCCCGCGATAGCGCCACCGCCCGTGCTCTCGGTCACGCGGAGCGGGGAAACCGCCCGCGATGGCTCGGTCCAATTGCGTTTCGAGGCGCGTGCCACCGCACCCCTTGCGAGGCTCAGCATCTACGCCGATGCAAGACTGATCGAGGAGGTGCCCCTCTCCGGCCTCACCGCGTCGAAGACGCTGCGCCTGCCGGGCCTCGGCAACGCGCGCTGGCTGACCCTGCAGGTTGCCGACGCATCGGGGTTCGTCTCGATACCGCAAGCGCTGCGCCTGGAGCCGACGGTCGCCGCTGCCACTCTGCGCGGCGTGCTGGTCGGTGTCGACCGCTACAGCGACCCCAAGCTGACACTGCGGTTCGCAGAGAGTGACGCCAAGCGCTTGGGCCAAGCGCTCGACGGCAGCATCGGCAGCTACTATGCGAACAGCGATGTCGCCGTGCTTCAGGGCGGCAAAGCCGGAAGAGACGGCATCCTCGCCGCTCTGGCTCGTGCCACCCAAGCCGCGGCGGCAACCGACACGCTTGTATTCGCATTCGCCGGACACGGCATCCAGGACGCCGACGGCCGCTATTACCTGACACCATCGGACTTCGATGCGAGCCGTGTCGCCGAGACCGGCCTCGCCTGGGCGCAGGTCGCGGAGCTTCTGCACGCCACCAAGGTGCGCGTCGTCGTCATCCTCGACGCCTGTCATGCCGGCCTGTCGGGCTCGGAAAAGCTCGGCACCAACGACGACGCCGCCGGCGCGCTGCTCGGCGCCAGGCGCGCGCCCATGCTGGTCCTCGCCGCCTCCAAGGGGCGTCAGGTGAGCTACGAGAACGCGAAATGGGGCGGCGGCCTGTTCACCTACGCTCTCGTCGAGGCGCTCCAGCGCAACCGCAAGAACCACGATCTTGACCACGACGGCGCCATCGCTGTGAGCGAGCTGTACCGTGCCGTCAAAGGGATATTGCAGACGAACTCCGAAGGCCAGCAGACGCCGTGGCTCGCGCGCCAGGATCTGATCGGAGATTTCGCACTGTTTTAGGTGCGTGCAGAATTCGATGGAAACACGCGCGTCGGCGGCACGTCATACGGACGATGCCATATCGGCCAGTGACCCAATCCGTTTCCGATCTCGTCGGTGGCGAACCAAGGTCAAGCGGACGTAAGCGACCGCGCTGTCGTCGACCGTTGGCCGACCATTCATCATTTCTGCAAACTCTCCCCAACTGCCCACGTGCCCCGCCCTGTGGACAACCCGTGCGGCGTCCGTGGCGGCGGTCTGGTACAATGGTTGGCATGTTCCCGCCGACAACCTCCGACATGCCGCGACCAGACGCGCCAGAGCGCGACGCGGCGGAGGTGATGCCCGACGACATGCGTCATGCCCTGTCGCTCGACGAGGTCGGCAACACCTATGCGAGCCGCGGCTTCCCGCGCTCGCAGCGATCGCTGCAGCGCTTCTGTGCAGGCGGCCATCTCGACTGCCAGAAGGTAGCGACGACGACCGGCGACAAGTATCTCGTGGCGCCGTACTCGGTGGAGCGTCACCTGACGCAGCTCAAGCAATTGGCGGCGACGGCCGCTGCGACCGGACGGGACGTGTTGCGCCAGTTCGCGACGCCCGTCGTGCCGCAAAACATTGAGCCCGTGACGAACGACATGCCACGCCACGAGGAGCGCCAGCCGGCGCCGGGTCCCGACATGACGGCGCACGTCGCCGAGGAGCGTCGCGACACGTCGCAGCTCGTAGCGCAATTGGAGAAGCGCATCGGCGAGAAGGACGACGAGATCAGGTTCCTGCGCGGGGAAGTGGCGACCAAGAACAAGCAACTGACCGACGCCTCCGAGCGCGACCGCGAGCCCCCCGATCTCCTCCGGATTTGGGTAGAGTCCGTCACTACAGTGCTCTGAGCCCCAACGTGCCCTCATTCGAAGCTAGAGTTTTCGGTCTTCGTCGCCACTGACGGGCTGGTATCGCCAGCGGGATCGAGCAGCGCGATCGGCACCTTGTTCCCGATCGCTCCGTGCGGTCTCACCTCGTTGTAGTCTCTACGCCAGTACTCCAGCTTTTCCCTCGCATCGGCCAGCGTCATGAACCAGTGCGCATTCAGGCACTCCGCGCGCAATCGACCATTGAACGCCTCGATGAACGCGTTGTCCGTCGGCTTGCCGGGCCGCGAGAAGTCCAGAACGACGTTGTGGGCATAGGCCCACAGGTCGAGGTCCCGCGACACGAACTCCGTGCCTTGGTCCACCCGGATCACCTTCGGATAGCCCACCTTACTGCATACCGCTTCCAGCGTCGCCACCACGTTCTCCGCCCTGTACTGCGCCCGCGCATCGATCGCATGAGCAAAGCGCGAGTAGGTGTCGACGAGCGTCAAGATGCGGATCTTGCCGCCCATCGCCAGCTGATCATGGACGAAGTCCATCGCCCAAACGTCGTGCGTGCCGGTCGCTGGCGCGCGATCATCGCGAAGCTTCGCCTTCACCCGCCGTCGCGGCGTCTTGTTCCGCAGTTGCAGGCCCAAACCGCTGTAGATCCGACGAACGCGCTTCACGTTGATGGCCCACCCCTCGCGACGCAACAGAACGTGCACGCGACGGTAGCCGTAGCGGACCCGCGTCGCGCACAGTTCCTTGATCCGCGTTTCGAGAACGGCCTGTCCTGGGTGCCGGGAGCGGTAGCGGTACGTCTTCGGCGCGATCTTCATGAGCCCGCAGGCCCGGCGGATCGATACGCCCCACGCGCTGACCATCTCGGCAACCAGCTTGCGCTTCAGGACAGGCCTTAGAGCTTTCGCTTGATGACGTCCTGCAGCATCTCCTTGTCCAGAGACAGGTCCGCCACGATGCGCTTCAGCCGCCCGTTCTCTTCCTCGAGTTCGCGCAGCCGCCTCATCTCGCTCGGCATCGGGCCGGCGTACTTCTTCTTCCAGTTGAAGTAGGTCGCCTGGCTGATCCCAGCCTTCCGGCAGATCTCATCGACCGGCGTCCCGTCCTTACACTGCCGGATGATGAACGCCTTCTGCGCGTCCGTGAACTTCGATGCCTTCATCGCTTTCCGTCCTCTCCCAAGCCTCGGGAACCGACCGGAAAACTCCAACCTCGAACGGGGGCATTTCGTGGGAGCAGGTCAGAGTGTCATCCGCCGCTCAACTGGCCCATGTCTTTCTGTCGGATGCATCAGCACCTAAGGGGCGTCGCAAGCGCCAGGCCTCGGCAGGCCATCAAACAGCTCCCGCACTGAGACGATCCTACCGACGCGCCCGTGTGGGACGCAATGTGGGATGCCCTCAAGGGTGAGTGAAAAATTGAAGCGATCTCAATGGAATATGGCGGAGAGGGTGGGATTCGAACCCACGATACCCTTACGAGTATGCCGCATTTCGAGTGCGGTGCCTTCAACCACTCGACCACCTCTCCGGAGCCAGGGCACGCTGGCAGAGCGAGGCTTTTAGCCCGAAGCCGCGGCCCCTTGCAAGCCATTGCGTACGTGATGCCGCATCATTCTCTCAGCTGAGCGCGGGCGCGGCCGGGGTCAAAGCGCCAGGCCCGTTGCGAGGATCTACGACGCTTCCCCCCGGCGCATCGAAACGGTTCTCGATCAAGACCTTGAGAGTATGCGGGGGCCCAGCCCGTCGCCCGCCGCCAAGTCTCGCGTCCCGACCAGTACTCCGCCGACCGCGCCGGCCCCGTTGAGGGTTTTTTCGTCATGTGCGGGCACACTCCAAGATGACGAGCCGCCCGGTCGCCGAATTAGGGCCGGCTCATCGTGTTGCCCGACTGGCCAGGCTCACCCAGGACTCACTCGAGCCTGGACCGGGGCTGGCCCGCCAAACGCGGTTCTGCTCGATGCGTTCCATTGGTTTTGCGTTCACCTGCGCGACAGCCGCTTGCCTGCTCTATCCGCAGCCGGCCGCGGCCCAATCGTTCTTCGAAAAGCTGTTCGGCCTAGGCTCACCCGCCCCGCAGTCGAGCGCGCCGATCGTGAAGCAGATCCCGCCTTCGTCATACCGCAGCATTCGCGCCCTCTCCCGTCCCGAGCCCGACGGCAGGTGGAGTGGTGGCGATACCCGGGAGAGGCAATCCAAGCCGGGCAGCCTGCGCGCCGTGTGCGTGCGCCTCTGCGACGGCTACTATTGGCCGCTCAACGATCACGCTTCCGAGCAGACCTTGGAGCAGGACGCCGACCGTTGCGAGGCCTCATGCGGTACCCAGGCGCGGCTCTTCTACCAATCGCGGGACGAAAGCGATCCCGCTACGATGATGGACCTCTCGGGCCAAACCTACGGCGCGCTCAAGACCGCGTTCCTCTACCGCTCCAAACTGATCAACGGTTGCGGCTGCCGTCCGGCTCCATGGTCGGTCGCCGAGCAGAATCGCCACCGGAGCTACGCGATCGCCGACGCTCTAGCGGCGCAGGCGAGGGCTGCCCATCTCGCGGAGGCGAGCGTTGGAGTTCCGTTGCCAGCGAGAAAGCCGAACGCCGCCGAACTCGCTGTTGCGGCCGCCGAAAGCCTCGAACAGAGCAGTCCGGGCGAACAAGCGGAAGCCGGCACGGGCGTTGTTTCGCACGACAACTCGGAAGCCGCAGCCACGATGCTTGCGCAGCACATCGAGCAGACGGGCGGACAGACCGAAGAGCAGGCTAGTCGCGGCGGAACGAGAACCACGGCGACCCGCACGCAACCGCGTTACGCGGAAACCGGCCGGACCCGGAGTGGCAAGACGACCGTCACACGCTCGCGGCCCCAGAAGCTCGCGTCCAATCAGCCCGCCTCGTTCCTCGGGCTGGGCAAGTCGAAGTACGTCTGGCCAGGCGATCGCTGAGCCCGACACGTCAGAGGTGATCGGACTCCGGCTCGTGCGCCTCCCAGGCCGCGCCGGAAAGTGGGAAGGCCCCCTCGATCACGTATGGCCCGCCGCCGACTTTCGGCCGCGACGAGTAGAGCACGAACCGGCTGACCACGAACCAGGGGCTCGCGAATCCGCCATGTCGCGACAGATAACGCGCCAGGGCCTCGATGCGCGTGTGCTTGAGACGCGCGATCGTGACGTGCGGCTTGAACCCCCGGGCGGAAACGGGCAGCCCGGCATTGCGCGCCGCGCGCTCGCAGGCACGGGCCAGCAGCTCGAGCTCGGGACCGGCTTCGACTCCCGCCCACAGCGTGTGCGGCTCGTTGCCACCGAACGTTCCGAGTGACTTGAGGCGCATCTCGAACGCCGGCACATCGATGCCCGAAAGCATGTCCGCGAACTCGCGCGCCGCGCGATTATCGATGTCGCCGGCGAACCGAAGCGTCAGGTGCAGATTGTCGTTGTGCACCCACGACACCCCGGGCAGCGGCGCCTCGAGATCGGAAAGCAGGTCACGAACCTCGTCGGGCAACTCGATGGCGGAGAACAGGCGAGGCATGGCGGCGTCCTCCCATTCGGCGCCTTTGGCGCCACATCATCACATGTGGCGCGCGACCTCCGCACTCGCAAGCGTTGCGACGGCGGCAATCCAGATCGGCGTGACTGACTCGATTAGTTGTAATACCGCGAAACAAAATTCACGAGACCGCCATATTCGCTCCCAGGCGGCGCCGCATTGATAGCTATGATGATGACCACAGGCCAATGGCCCGGTCCAACACCCGTCTCTCCGGAACGCACCCCCCGGTTCCGCCGAGATCATCTCCTGGACCGGGCCATTTTCTGTTTTCGACGCCCTTCCCGCAACGATCTCGGCCGATCAGAGCACCTGCATGCGGGTCCTGTCTGTTCGTATGGCGATTTCGAGCCTCCGCAGACAACTCTGCCGCCAGACTTTCACGATCTGCCGCAACATCATCAATATTGGGGCTAATGCCCGACACAAACATAAGCGAGGATGACAATCGTTGAAGCCGAGATGCCTCGGACAACACCGGCCGAAGCCCTCCCCCCGGGCCCACGCCGAGCGAGGCAGTAGCGCTGAAACTTTCTCCTTGATGCCGGCGCCTTCGGGCGCCCACGAGGGCCGGCTCCCCCCAAGCCGGCCCTCGTTGCGTTTTCGACCCCTTGCGCCTTCCGCCCGTGCCGCATTACCTGAGGCATGTTCATCAGCGCGGGAGAGCGACGAGGCACATGGCGAAGCATCGACAGGCGGCGACGAAGGCGGCAAGCAGCAAGAGCGCGCGGATAGCGAACAAACAGAAGCGCACCACGCCATCGCGCGATGCCAAGGCCGCAACGGGCAGCAGCAAGGCGCCACGCGCCGCAACCTCGCCACCGAAGGCCCGTCCGCTACCGCCCCGCCTC
>CALMPK010000399.1 GCA_937873575.1 uncultured Hyphomicrobiaceae bacterium | reverse complement strand
CGGCCAGATCTATGTGCCGAGACGACAAAGGATCTCTCGGGCCACAGCCGCATCGTGGCAATCAGGTAACACGTTGTGGATGCCGACGGATAGGGCTTGGAATTCCAAGGGCATCGCGCTAGTATGCAAATGAGCGAACGTGATCGCTGGCATTTGTGTGCCGGTGTTCGCGGAAGCCAGGGCCTTTATGGTCGGCTGGCAGGCCGTAGGTTCGCAAGCAATCACGATTGCAGGTTATTTGCGCTGGAGCGCCTTCAAGGCAGCGTCGCGCGGTGTGGGCCGTAGGAATTTAATGGCCGCCACCTGCATCGCACCACCCCTCCGACTGGTTGTTGGCTGCTGGTAAGACACAGCGAAGAACGGACGACAGGCCTACTGCGTTTGTGCATCCTGAATTCCGCGCATCGCGTGGCATGCTGGGCTTGGTACGGATCGCTGCGGGCTTTTGCTTCATCGGGGGCCGGAGCAGCGTCGTCGAGAGGAACGCCGGCGATGGGCTTCGCGAGCACGCCGTGCCGAGGCGAACGATCGTCGAAGCTGCGCGTGTGCCGATAGGGCGGGCGTCGGGTGATGTTTGGGGCTCAAGGCTGCTTTCGCCACACGGAAGCGTCGAGTGTCGGACGGACCAGTCGGACGGGCCAAGAGCGATGCGGGGCGGCGCGGCGCCGGAGGGCGACGGTCAGACCCGTAGGGCTCCGAGCGACGCGCATGCCAGGGGTTCGGCATCGCTTGGCTCTCGGCGCCTCTAGACGGTCTTGCCTTCTGGGTGCGGCCGGCCGGCGAGTTTAGGCCGGAAGGGGCGGCAAGCTAGGTCGTCGGCGAAGAGTTGGCCGCGGAAGGGATGAGCCCAGAGGAGTGGGACCACCCGTGAGCGGTGAGTTTAACGAACGTTGATTGCGCGAGCGCTCCATCGGGGCGCGAGAGCGGGGCGCATAGACGGTTTGTCACTTCGAGTGCCGGCCTGCCGGCGCGTAATTTCAACGGTTCGGGAGCCAGATCGGGAGCCCATGAGGCAAGGACAGCAGAATCGCCGCGGTCGCGGGCGCAATAACAACAACAATAACAACAACAATCGCAAGAATCAGAACCCGCTGACGCGCAGCTTCGAGAGCAACGGCCCGGATGTTAAGATCCGTGGGACGCCCTCGCACATCGCCGAAAAGTACATCTCGCTCGCGCGGGACGCGCAGTCGTCTGGCGATCCGGTTCTGGCCGAGAACTACATGCAGCATGCGGAGCATTATAGCCGCATCATCATGGCCTATCGCGAGCAGCAGATTCAGCACGGTGGCGATCCGGGCCCGGTGATGGTGCGCCGGCCGCAGATCAGCGGCGATTTCGTCGATGGCGACGATTTCGACGAGGATGGCGAGGAGTCGCCGGCGGAGAACGGCCAGCCGGTGGCGAGCCAGCAGTTCATGGGCGCCAACGACCCGCAGCCGGTGGTTCGCGGTTTCGAATCGGGGCGCGGTGATTCGGGCGGGCACGAGCCACGCCAGGACCGCCGCCACGAGGGCCGCGACCATCAGCGCGAAGGCCGGCGGGGTGAATTCCACCTGCGCCCGCACCGTGAGCGCCACCAGGGCCAGGGCAATCCGCGCGGCGGCGATGGCCAGCCCTCGCGCCACGATTCGAGGTCCGAAGGGCGCTCCGAGGGGCGCCAAGAATTCCGCGAGCCTCGGTCCGACAACCGCTCCGACAACCGCCCCGATAATCGTTCGGAAAGCCGGACCGATAACCGGCCGGACGTGCGCCAGGACCCGCGCCCCGAAGGGCGCAGCGAGGGGCGCAGTGAGAGCCGGGGTGAGGGGCGGGGTGAAACCGGAATGCGCCGGGATCATCAGCCGCGTCCGCGCCGCGATCAATTCGGCGGCGAGCAGCCCGAGTTTCTGCGCCGCCCGGTGCGTCGTCCGCGCCGGGAAGGACCGGTCGAGGAGGCTGTCGCCCCCCGCGGGGGGGGCGGGACCCCCGCGGGGGAGGGGGGGGCCGGGAAGGGCCCGGGGGGAAGTATGAAAACAAGAAGCCCCGCCGGTGCGAGCCGGCGGGGCTTTTCATTGCGGAAATGTCGGCTCAGCTTTTGGCGGGCGGCGTGACGGTATCGCCGGGGCTCAAGGTGCCGCCATCGGTCACGGTCGCGTAGATGCCGAAATCCGTGTGGCCATAGGTCCTGAGCAGCAACGCGGGTATCGACATGTCGCGCTGGGCGGTGGACGGGTCCACGTTGGTCGCGTCGCAGCGCTCGGTGCGGGTGAAGACGTGCAGGGTCGCCGGGCCGATGCCGATATCCTTGTCGATCCACTGGAACTCGGCCCAGGGTTCGGCGCCGTCGATGATGATGTTGGGGCGGAAGCGAAGAGGATCGACCTTGCGGCCGGAGATGCGCTCCAGTTCGCGCACGCTCGCCAGGTTGACGATGTGGACGCACTTCTTGGCGACGTCGGAGAAGCTGTGGCCGGGGGCCTGGACGATGTGCGGCGCGCCGCGCAGGTCACTCTTCATATAGGCGGCGAGGAACTGCTCGATCATGTTGCGCCCGAGCTTGGTCGAGAGTTGGCCGCGCGCCACCTGCTTACCGGCGCGGAGAATGGTCAACGTTTCCGTTTCGGTGTCGAAGCGGGTGTCGAGGGTCGCCAGCCGCTCGTTCCGCATCAGCATGAGGAAGTTGATCTTCGGCAGGTGCTTGGGATCGTCCGGGTTGAAGCGCCCGGGGCCGTTCTCGATGGCATAGGCGCGATCATATGGCACCGTTTGGCCCTGCGTGAGCGCCACTTCATCCAGCCGCTCGGGTGTCAGCCCCTTCACAGGGTAGCGATAGAGCGCGGCGACGTGAGCCGTGTTGGTGGTGGTCGACGTTGAACTCATGGGCCCTTCTCGTCAGATGGCGCGTCGCGGTCGTCGTCGTAGACCGGCTCCGCTGGGTGTTCGGGCGCCGGAGCGGTCACGCCTCGTCCTCCTCGTCCATCTTGAGGATCATGCAGGACGCAACCTTGCCGCGGTAATCGGCGACCAGCCGGAGCATCTCGTCGTTCGCCAGTTTGAGGTCGATATGGCGGGCCCGCACCGGCAATTCGAAGTCGACGTTCCAAGCGCCGTAATTCTTGTCCGGCTCGTCGTCGTGATCGCGGATAACCTCGATCTTCCGCTGCTCCAGGTACTTGGTCACCGCATCGGCATCGGCTTCCGTGTCGAAATAGGCGTCGAACCAGAGGTAGACCTTGTCCGGCAGCTTGGCGGGGTCGGAGCAGTGTTTGTAGAGCGCGTTACCCATCTCGTCGTCGGGGTAGATCTTGGCGTCGCGGCGCCTAAAGAACGAAAACATGCGTGTGGCTCCTGTCGGTCGAGGGAGCTTGGGGCTCACGGCACCCAATAGGCAAGCTTGCCATAATGGTTGTGTGCGAGGGCGGTCAGTTCGTCGAGTGCGGATTTGACGTTGCCGTACGAGGGATCCATGTCACGGGTGACAAGGACCTCCCACTCCTCGATCTCGCCTTCCTCCTCGGGTAGATGCTCGATCTCCGGCACGTCGCCGCCATCGCGGAGGCGCGCGGCAAACGCCTCGGCATCCAACTTTTTCGCAAAGAGAAAGGCGAAATCGATGTCCTGCTCTTTGTCGGGAGAGCGACCTCGCAGCATCGCCTGATACAATTTGTCGCCGATCTCGTCGGCCGGAAACCGGGTGCGGTCACGCCCGCCGTTCGAGCCTGTTTCGCCGGTCATGTCTTGCCTCCCCTCGCCATGTTCGCGCACCGCATGTTCATGGGCCGAGCCCTCTTTTCCGAAACGCAAAAGCACCCATATCTCAGCCAAGTGGCCGGTGTGACGGGCGCCTCGAGGGGGCCCGCGGCCGGCAAGGTTGTCATACAACACGAGCGGCGGTCAGGCAGCGCTGGTTTTTCGGGCGTCTGGACCGTGCAGGGAAGGTCGACATGAATATCGAACGGTATACGGACCGCGCGAAGGGATTCGTTCAGGCTGCGCAGAACCTCGCCGTGCGCGAGGGGCATCAGCAGCTCTCCGTCGAGCACTTGCTCAAGGTTCTCCTCGATGATCCCGAGGGGATGGCGGCGGGGCTCATCACCCGTGCAGGCGGACGCCACAAGGACGCGCAGCAGGCGGTAGAGCGGGCGCTCGCCAAGAAGCCGAGTGTTTCCGGCAGCGGCGCTGGGCAGGTCTACCTGTCGCAGGAGATCGCGCGTCTCTTCAACAACGCCGAGCAGATCGCGGAGAAGGCCGGCGACAAGTTCGTCACGGTCGAGCGCCTGCTGCTCGCCATCGCGCTCGAGAAGGGCAGCGAGGCCGGCAAGATCCTGGCGGACGCCGGCGCGACCGCGCAGGGCCTCAACCGCGCCATCGAGGAAATCCGCAAGGGCCGCACGGCCGACAGTGCCGGCGCGGAGCAGGCCTACGACGCGCTGAAGCGTTATGCGCGCGACCTGACCGAGGCCGCGGCCGCGGGCAAGCTCGATCCGGTCATCGGCCGCGACGAGGAGATCCGTCGCACCATCCAGGTGCTGTCGCGGCGCACGAAGAACAATCCGGTGCTGATCGGTGAGCCGGGCGTCGGCAAGACGGCGATCGCCGAAGGGCTGGCTTTGCGCATCGTGAAGGGCGACGTGCCGGAAAGTCTGCGCGACAAGAAGCTGCTTGCGCTCGATATGGGCTCGCTGATCGCCGGCGCGAAATATCGCGGCGAGTTCGAGGAGCGCTTGAAGTCCGTGTTGAGCGAGGTGACGGCCGAGGAAGGCCGCATCATCCTGTTCATCGATGAGCTGCACACCATCGTCGGCGCCGGCAAGGCGGACGGCGCGATGGATGCGTCGAACTTGCTGAAGCCCGCACTCGCGCGTGGCGAGCTGCATTGCGTCGGCGCGACCACGCTCGACGAGTACCGCAAGCACATCGAGAAGGACGCGGCGCTGGCGCGGCGCTTCCAGCCGGTCTTCGTGTCCGAGCCGACCGTCGAGGACACGATCTCGATCCTGCGCGGCATCAAGGAGAAGTACG
>CALMPK010000398.1 GCA_937873575.1 uncultured Hyphomicrobiaceae bacterium | reverse complement strand
CTCGGCCGGCTTGGCGGCCGGCGGCGTCGCCGGATGGGCTGCCGGAGTGGTCGCCGGTGCAGTGGCCTGAACCGCCGCGACGCAGGCGCCCTTGCCCTCCTTGCCGCCCTTCTCGTCCCACTTCATCTTGGCCTTCTCGCAATCGACCTTGTTGGCCGGCACCGCGGGCGCGGGAGCCGTAGCCTGCTGTGCAGCGGCGACGCCCGAGAAAGCAACCGTAACCGCAACAGCCGTCATGGTCAGAAGTTTCATTACACGCTCCGTAAATGGCGCTGGTTATCAGCGCGAAACCCCGATTTGGGTGGCGCGAAACTCGCTTACGACCACTGAATGGAACCTGAGCGGCTCGTTCATGTGCCATTTACTCGCCGGCGGCGCTGGTCGCGACGGTAGGCCAGCACAATTCGGGCGAGCGACGAATTCCCCCCGCGGAGCCCTCTCGCCCTATTTCGTCAGAACGAGGCGTCCTTTCGACGTCACGCGCAGGCGGTAGTCCTCGCCCTTGTGGACGAGCACGGCCTCTCTCGCCTCGCCGAGAAGCACCGCAACCTCGATGCGCCGCACTTCTTCGCGCCGCCTCTCGCCTTCGCCTTCCGTGTTCACGGCGCCTTACCCTCTCTCAGTCACGCACGGTGCTCGCACTCGAGACGCGGTAACGCGGCATCCCCGCAACCGCGACGACTCGTTCCGCCATCTCGCCCGCGATTCATTGTTGACTCTTATCGTCATCATTGACAAGTATTCTCTACGTCGCCCGTCAGCAATGCGGTTCCTCGCTCAGCCAACCCCGCGACAAGGAAAACAGTCGAAGCGTTTCTTGCCTCAGGGGGGCATTACCGATGTCGAGCAATGTGAAGCTGCCGCAATCGCTGCGGCAGAGCGCGGGCCTTTGTTCCCGGCGCGCGCCCTCGCGACACTTCGCGAACATGCGTCAGGAGCGGCGCCCCGTCAGCGCACTCGCGCTCGCATGCGTCGCGACCGGCATGGCGCAACCGGCGCTCGCGCAGACCACGCCTCAACCCGAGGCGACGTCCGGCACGTCACTGCCGAAGCTGACCGTCGAAGCGACCGTGAAGAAGCCGAAGGCAAAGCCGACCTCGACCGCACCGGCGAAGAAGATCTCGCCGCCTGCGACCACGGCAACCGCAGTTCCCGAGGCCGACACAGCAGCGACGAGCGTCGGCGCCGCCCCCGGCGGCAATCCCTATGCAGATCCCAATGCCCCTTACAAAGTGGACCGCCTGTCGGGCACCAAGCTCACCGAACCGATCCTCGATACGCCGCGCACCGTCACGACCGTGACCAAGGAAGTGCTGCAGGACACGCAGACGACGACGCTGCGCCAACTTGCCCGCTCGACGCCAGGCGTCACGCTCGGCTTCGGCGAGGGCGGTAGCGTGTTCGGCGACAACCTCTACATTCGCGGATTCCGTGCCAACAACGACGCCTATATCGACGGCGTGCGTGATCCCGGCGTGACGTCGCGCGAGACGTTCATGACCGAGCAGGTCGAGATCCTCAAGGGGCCGAGTTCGACGATCGGCGGGCGCGGCACCACAGGTGGCGCGATCAACGTCGTCACGAAGAAGCCGCAGGACGAAAACTTCGCCATCGGCTCACTGACGCTTGGCACCGACAATACCAAGCGCACCACGCTCGACATGAACTACGCCTTCGACAAGACCTTCGCGGTGCGCGCGAACGGCATGTGGCAGGACGCCGACGTGGCCGGGCGCGACTTCGTGTTCGATGACCGTTGGGGCGGCGCGGTGGCGGCGGAATGGAAGCCGACGACGTGGTTCAAGCTCAGCGCCGATTACTACCACATCAATCTCGATCAGATGTCCGACTGGGGTGTTCCCTACGCGGGAACCGTGCAGGGCGTGCTCTACAACGGGCCCTGGCCCGAGTTCGGCGTCAGCCGGAAAAATTGGTACGGCATCAAGGATCGCGATTTCCAGAAGGGTGAACAGGACATCTTCACCCTCACCAACGAGATTAAGATCAACTCTGGCACGACATTGACGACGAAGCTGCGCAAAGGGCGCACGTTCAGCGACTACATCGTCGGCGTTCCGACCGCGGTCAACACGACCGACCCCGATCCTGCCAACTGGACCGTCACCGCGACGACGCAATCGAACAACCAGTACAACGATGTTTTCGCGGTCCAGAGCGATCTTGCGAGAAAATTCCGTACGGGCTGGATCGAGCACTCGGTCGTCACGGGCGTTGAAGTCAGCCGCGAGGAGGTCGATCGCGGCCGCTATCGTAACCTCGACACCGAGAACAACGTCACCGGCAATATTCCTGGCTGCTCCATGAACCTGTGGAACCCGTCGGCGACAGATGTCAGCTCGTGCTGGGGCGTGAATGACGTGGCCGTGCTCGACCCCAACAGAACGTACACGATCATCGATACCAAGAGCCTCTACATCGTCGACACGCTCAAGCTCTCGGAGCAGTTGCGCGTGACGGCCGGCGTGCGTCTCGACGATTACGACATCGGCCGCAGCACACTGACGACGGCCTTCAGTCGCCACGACACGATGTTCAACTGGAACGCCGGCATCGTCTACAAGCCGCTGCCCAACAGCAGCATCTATGCCTCGGTCGCCACCTCGACGAATCCGATCGGTCAAGAGATCGAAGGTGGTGGCGGCGACTATGGCGGCCTCGATGCCAACGGCGAGCTGCTCGATCCAGAAGAGAATACCGCCTACGAGATCGGCACGAAGTGGGAGTTCTTCAACCGCAACCTGCTGTTCACAGCTGCGCTCTTCCAGACGACGAAGGAGAACGCGCGCGAGGATGTGCGAGGCACGGCTGGCACAGTGACCGACGACACTGGCAAATATCGGGTGCGCGGGATTGAATTCGGCTTCGCCGGTAACGTCACCGAGGCGCTGAGCGTCCACGGCGGCGCGGTCTTCATGTCGAGCGCGGTACTGGAATCCTCGCTGGCTGGAGTGGCTGGGCTGAGGCTCGCCAACATCGCGCACACAACCTTCAATCTCCTCGCCAAGTACAAGCTCACCGAAACACTCACCATCGGCGGCCAGGCGACATACCAGGGCGAGATCAGTCTCGGCTCGCTCGCGGCAAACGGACGCGAGCTGCCCGACGCATGGCGCTTCGACATTCTGGCGGAATACGCGCTGACCAAGTCCGTCGATCTGCAGCTCAATCTCAACAACATCCTCGACGAGGTGATCTACGACAGCGGCTACCGTTCGGGGAACCCGTTCGTCTACATCGCGCCGGGGCGCGTCGGCTACGCCACGCTGCGGTTCAAGTATTAGCGCGCTGTCCGATCGGTGGAGCCGCTCGCGGTCTCGTCTGATCGGATAGCGCTTCCGAGGCATCCCCAGACGACGTCATCGCTCCCGGCTCGTCTGACATAACCTGCGCGCGGTCCACTGGCACCGCACGCAGGTTCTTCCCGTGACGGGGGCCATCATCGTGTTCGAGTGACGAGGCAGGCATACATGCTGGTTTGCATCCCGGAGGTCTTGAGCATGGCGGAAGTCGCGGAGTGCCGTGCGATCATGGACCAGACCGAGTGGGAGAGCGGATTGACCACCGCGGGGGCGCAGGCCGTCTTCGTCAAGAACAACCGCCAGCTACCCGCTGGTTCGCCAGTCGCGCAGGAGCTCGGCGAACGCATTCTCGCAGCGCTCTCGCGCAACGCGACATTCATGTCCGCCGCGCTACCCGCGCGAATCCTTCCACCCATGTTCAACCGCTACGGTGGCGGCGAACATTTCGGCATCCATGTCGACAACGCCATTCGCGCCATTCCGGGCACGTCGATCCGACTGAGAACCGATCTCTCTTGCACTCTGTTCCTCGCCGAGCCCGATGAATACGACGGCGGCGAGCTCGTCATAGAGGATCACTACGGCGCGCAGGAGGTGAAGCTCGCGGCCGGCGACATGGTTCTCTATCCGTCGACCAGCCTGCACAAGGTGGAGCCCGTTACGCGCGGGGAACGCATCGCATCGTTCTTCTGGCTGCAAAGCATGATCCGCTCGGACCAGCATCGCTCTCTGCTGTTCGACCTCGATCAGACGATTCAAGAGATCGCGTCTCGCGACGGCGCGCACACCCCTATCGCCGTGCGACTGACCGGCATCTACCACAACCTCGTCCGAACCTGGGCCGAGCCGTGAGAGGCAGACACACATGAGCATCACGAACGCGTTTCACGGCTTTTCCGCCGCTCGACCAAGAACAACGATTCTGCGCAGGACTGCGATGCTTGGTCTCTGCCTCACACCCGTCGTCCTCGCCGCCGGGCAAGCGCACGCGCAGGGGACACCCGCCGCACCCGCGCCGACAATGGTGACGAGCCCGAGCAGCGAAGAACGCACCGAACCGCCTGCCGCGGTGATAGCTCCAGCTCCCGCGAGCAGCACGGAAGCGATGCGTCATGCGCCGATGCCTGCGCTTACTTCCGCGCCACCGGTAGGCCCAACCCGGGAGCAGACACAGTCCGCATCACCCGCTGCGCCGGCGCAAACCTTTGCCGACGACGAGGAGCTGCCACGAAAGGATTCTCCTGCGAAAGCCGAAAGCTCGGCTCCGACCAAAGTGCAGAAAAACCAGCTTCCCCACAACCTTTCGCCCTGGGGCATGTTCCTCGCGGCGGATGCCGTCGTCAAAGCGGTGATGACTTCGTTGGCCGTCGCCTCGGTGCTCGTGTGGACGGCCTGGATCGCCAAGCTGGCTCAGGTCGGCACTGCACGGCGGCGTACGCGCGCCAGCACGGATCGGCTCGAGGAGCTGCCGAGCATCGCTGCGGCGGCAGCCGAGTTGTCCGATGGGCGCGATCCCGTCTCCGCGATGGTGCGGGCAACGATGCGAGAGATCGAGCTATCCGGGCGCGGCGCGATGCCGGCGGAGGGCATCAAGGAGCGGGTCGTCTCACGCCTTTCGCGCATCGAGGCGACCGCCGGACGGTCCATGAATTCCGGCACCGGCCTACTCGCGACGGTCGGCGGAACCGCGCCGTTCGTCGGTCTGTTCGGGACGGTATGGGGCATCATGAATAGCTTCATCGGCATCTCGAAGGCGCAAACGACGAATCTCGCGGTCGTCGCGCCGGGCATCGCCGAAGCGCTGCTCGCAACCGCCATCGGCCTCGTCGCCGCGATCCCCGCAGTGATCTTCTATAACCAGCTCGCGCGCGCAATCAGCGCC
>CALMPK010000397.1 GCA_937873575.1 uncultured Hyphomicrobiaceae bacterium | reverse complement strand
CGGCCGGGCAGCCCCGGCACGCCGCCGCCCGGAGGCGCGCCCGATCCGCAGAGATAGAGCCCGGGCACCGGCATCCGGTAGTTCGCCGCACCCAACACGGGACGCGCGCCCCAGAGCTGATCGAGCGAAAGCTGGCCGTGGAAGATGTCGCCATCGACGAGGCCGAAGCGCTCCTCGAGGTCGAGCGGCGACAGCACCTGGCGGGCGATGACGCGTGCGGTGAAATTCGGCGCGTTGCGCGACACTGTTGCGATGACGACGTCGGCGAATGCCTGCTTCTCAGCCGGGTCCGACCACGAGCGGCCCGCTGGAAGCCGCGGCGCGACGTGTTGAACGAACAGGCTTGCGACATGCCGGCCCGGCGGCGCCAGCGTCGTGTCGAGTGTCGAGGGGATCAGCATCTCCACCACCGGCTCGCGCGACCACCCGGTTGCGCGAGCGTCGAGATAGGCCTGCTCGAGATAGCCGACGGTCGGTCCGATGACGATGCCGGACCCGTGGTGGGGCAGGCCCGGCCCGCGTCCGGGGCGGCAGGTGAAATCGGGGAGCTCTTCGAGCGCGACGTTCATGCGGAACGTGCCCGAGCCGGTCTTCATCCCTGTGAAACGTCGGCGCTCAGCTTCGCTCGACAGATGCTCTGGAACATAGGCGCGGAACAGCAGCTTCGGCGGAATAGCGCTCGCCACGGCGCGGGCGCGAACCTCTTCGCCGCTCGCCAGTACGACGCCCGTCACCTTGCGGTCGTCGGCGCGCAGCATCGCCACTTGTGCGCCGGTGCGGATTTCGGCCCCAGCGGCCCGCGCTGCGGCGGCCATCGCCTGGGTAATCGCCCCCATGCCGCCCACCGCATGGCCCCAAACGCCCGCCTTGCCGTTCACCTCGCCGAAGCAGTGGTGCAGCAGGACGTAAGCGGTACCGGGTGTCGAAGGCGCGGCATAGGCGCCGACGATGCCGTCGAATGCGAACGCCCCCTTCACTACGTCGCTCTCGAACCACTGGTCGAGAAAATCGGCCGCGCTCTTGGTGAAGAGATCGAGCACGAGGCGCTTGTCGTCGAGCGAAAGGCCGAGCATGCGCCGGCCGACCTTGCCGGCGCGGATCGCATCGACGATCCCCCCGCCCGCGTTCGGCGGCGTTTCGAGGACGAGGTCGCGCAGCACACCCGCCGCCCGGTCGAGCGCCGCGTCGTAGGCTGGCAACCGCTCCGCGTCGCGCTTGGAGAACTGTGCGACCGCCGCCTGCCGGGCGGCGAGCCCATAGGGCATCAGCAGACCGCGCTCGGCGTCCACCGGCCAGAAATTCGCCGCCGGCCGCTCGACGATCCTGAGACCGTGGGCGGCGAGATCGAGATCGCGAATGACGTGTGGGGACAAAAGGCTGACCGTGTAGGCGGCGACGGAATTGCGAAAGCCGGGGTGGAATTCTTCCGTCATCGCCGCGCCGCCGACCACGGCATTCTTCTCGAGCACTACGACGGAGAGACCTGCGCGCGCGAGATAGGCGGCCGCAACGAGGCCGTTGTGCCCTCCGCCGACGATGGCGACGTCATAACCGCCCGCCTGATTGTTTCCTCTCGATGACATCGCGCGCTTTTCCAGGATTGTTTCGCGGCACGCAACAACTCCGCGCTTGCGATAGCCGCCGAATTGAGTTGCCTTAACCATAAGGCCGACATCGCTACCTCGAGCAGCGGAGTTGTTGAGGCGGCGGAATTGGCGGATCAAATGTGTGGCGGCCGCGTTAATGCGTCGTCAACCGGCTCTCGGATAGCCTCGAAAGGATCATCGTCTCCGAATGGGATTTCGCTGGATGCAGAGCGCCGCCAATCCGACTGCCAGCACGAGCGTGCCCGCTGTCGCGCGTCGTGAGCCCAGCGATTTCGCCGACCGCGCGTTTGGCATCGTGCTGATGTCCGTCGTGCCGGCGATCTTCTGGACCGTGCTCGCGGCCGGCGTTTTGCCCATGTTCGGATACGAGATCGCGCCCGCCACCCTGCTCCAGATCGGCACCGGCATCACGCTGTTTCTCGCCGTCGTCGCCGCTGCGTTGATGCAGCGCAGCGTCTAGGATGACCGCGGTCTCGATGCCGGCCCACCGTCGGTCCAGCAAGGTTGCATAGGGATCCTAAATCCTAGACTTAGAACACGTTCGCCGTGTCCAACGCCCCGCTCAGCCCCACGAACAGGTCATCTTGCGGCAGTTGCGCCGCCGGTCGCCGACGCTGCATCGCGCGGGCACAAGGCGGCATGTCCGGCAACTGTAAGCGGAGATGCAGCCGCGATACGATCCGCCGCGGCGGAAGTTGCAGGCGAGGATGGTCTGGCAATCCCGCTGCGGGTTGACGAGCCCCCCGGGCCCCTCCTGTGCGAAAGCCGGGGTGTGAATGGCGCTCGCCGCGATCATCGCGAGCGCGACGACGAGGGCCGGGGCCGATCGGCGGCCCGCCGGGCGACGGCCGGCCGCGCGGATCGCAGCACCAACGGAGCGCCCGGGCAGGGCCCACCGGCCAGCCGGCGAGAGCTGAGAAGTCAATGCCGAGACGCCTTCGGGCATGCCACACCTCGCTTAGCTGCCGGTCAACGGCCCGAAGTGTCAGGCATGGCATGCAAGGTTGCAACGGCCAAACCGCGAACGCCGTGAATGCTGGGCCCGGCGCAGGCGGGCATGTGCCCGCCCGGCCACGCCCCCGGCCTGGATCACTAGGCCCGGATCACTCGGCCGCGGCGCGCGATTTCGGCTGAACCAGCGTCATGTAATCGCTCATCAGCGTCTGGCAGATCGCGCCTGGCGTATAGCGGAACTCGCCGATCTCCGAGACCGGCGTTACCTCGGCCGCCGTTCCCGTGACGAAGCATTCGCTGAACGTGCCGAGCTCGTCGGGAAGGATCGTCCGCTCGACCACCTCGATGCCCCGCTTCCGGGCGAGATCGATGACCGTGCGGCGCGTGATGCCGTCGAGGAAGCAATCGGGTGTCGGCGTGTGGATCACGCCGTCCTTGATGAAGAAGATGTTGGCGCCCGTGCACTCGGCGACGTGGCCGCGCCAGTCGAGCATCAGCGAGTCGGAATAGCCGGCGCGCTCGGCGCGGTGCTTCTCGATGGTGCAGATCATGTAGAGACCTGCCGCCTTGGCCGTGTAGGGCGCGGTGTCCGGTGCCGGCCGGCGGTACGTCGCACGCGCGATACGGATGCCTTTGAGCCGCTGCTCGATGGGGAAATAGGAGCCCCAGTCCCAGGCGGCGATGGCGAGATGGATTTTCGTCTGCTGTGCCGAAACGCCCATCTGCTCGCTGCCGCGCCAGGCGAACGGGCGGAGATAGGCATTGGTGAGGTTGTTGGCGCGCAGCACCTCGCGGCAGGCCGCATCGATCTCGGCCACCGAGTACGGGATTTCGAAGTCCATCGTCCGGCCACCCGCGACGAGGCGCTCGGAATGCTCCGTCAGCTTGAAGATCTCGCCGTCATAGGCGCGCTCGCCCTCGAACACAGTGCTCGCATAGTGCAGCGCGTGTGAGAGGACGTGGATCTTGGCATCCCGCCACGGCACCAGAACGCCGTCGAACCAGATGACGCCATCGCGGTCGTGATACGGAACGAGGTCGGCCATCATTCTCTCCTGGGATCATCTCACGCGGTAGCCGCTGTCTGTCCGCGGCTGGCTCGGGGAGCGGCGCGGGCGGGGACGCGGAGGTATGCTAAACCGCCCCGTCCGCCACGGCCATAGCTGCGGACCGGCAACCGCAATTCGGCGCTGATCCGGCTCGGCGCGCTGTCGCAATCAACGCTCGGAAAGGACTTGCACCAACTACCAATCGGCGGCAAATAAGTCAACATCACTGACGTAAATTGGGTGCCACCATGCAGCTACCGGTCGACACCGCCAAGCACCAGATCGAAGCCGTCCGTGTCGACGACGAGGCGCGCCAGCGTCTCATCGCTTGTGTCGAGCTGCTCTTCTTCGCCTATCGCGATTTCACCAGCGATCCCGATCGCCTTCTCGACCAGTACGGCTTCGGTCGCGCCCACCATCGCGTGCTGCATTTCGTCAGCCGCAATCCGGGCCTGCGCGTCGCCGATCTCCTGCTCATCCTGCAGATCACCAAGCAGAGCCTCGCGCGTGTCCTGAAGCAACTGATCGACGAGGGTTTCATCGCCCAGCGCTCGGGCAAGGAGGACCGCCGCGAGCGGCTGCTGTTCGTCACCATGAAAGGCGCCAAGCTCGCCGACCGTCTGACCGATCTCCAGGTGCGCCGGATCGCTGAAGCGCTCGAAAAGGCGGGCCCGGGCGCCGACGACATGACGCGGCGCTTTCTCTTTGCCATGATTGGTGAGAAGGATCGCGAGAAGGTCCGGGAGCTCATCCGCCTCACTGGCGCTTCGCTGCCCGAGCCGGCCAATCCCGAGCCCACGATACCGGAGGAGGCGACATGAGCTTGCCAGCCGCCGCGCCGAAGGAGCCGCTGCCCGACGACGCGCCCCACGTCCTCGTCGTCGACGACGACCAGAAGATCCGCGACCTGCTGCGCCGCTATCTCACCGAAAACGGCTTCCGCGTGACACCCGCCGCCGACGCCGCCGCCGCCCGCGCCGCCATGCGCGGCCTGACCTTCGACCTCGTGATGCTGGACGTCATGATGCCGGGCGAAAGCGGCCTCGATCTCGCGCGCGACCTCAAGAAGTCGCTCGACGTCCCCATTCTCATGCTCACGGCGCGCTCCGATCCCGAGCATCGCATCGCCGGTCTCGAGGCGGGCGTCGACGACTACCTGCCCAAGCCGTTCGAGCCGCGCGAGCTGTTGCTGCGGCTCCAGAACATTCTGCGCCGAAACCGTCCGGTTCCGGCCGAAGCGCCGCCCCCGGGCGACGAGGTCCGCATGGGCTCCTACGTGTTCCATATCGGCCGCGGCGAGCTCAAACTCGGCGACGAGACGGTGAAGCTCACCGAGCGCGAGCGCGACCTGCTGCGCCAGTTTGCCCAACGCCCCGGCCCGCCGCTCCAACGCCACGAACTCTGGGGGGCCGACACCACGGGCAGCGGGCGCGCTACCGACGTGCAGATCAACCGCCTGCGCCGCAAGATCGAGATCGATCCCTCCAATCCGGTTTACCTGCAGACGGTTCGCGGCAAGGGCTACATCCTTTATACAGACTGACGGGCCGCCGAGGCCGGCCGGCACGGCGCGGGCCACTCTCCCTTTCGCACGGCGCTTGAAGGAAGGGTGAAGCCCGGTCCCGTCCTTGGAGAACCGATCACGCGATGCAGTTGCTGCGCGACATCCCGGCCGCAGACGAGCGCCGCCGCTACGGCCGGCGCGCATGGGTGCACCTGCGCTCATGGGTGGGTCGCGTCCGGTCCGGAACCGCGGATGCCGCGCGCCGCTTCGCCGACCTGATGCCGAAGGGCCTCTATGCCCGCGCCCTCATCATCATCATCGCGCCGATCGTCGTCCCCGAGGGCGTCTTCGCCTTCGTCTTCATGGGGGGGCACTGGCAGGCGGTGACGCGCCGCCTCTCGGAAGCGACCGCGCGCGACGTGGCCGCCATCATCGATCTCTACCAGCAGCATCCTGGCAAGGAGAACCACGCCCGGTTGATCGAGCTCGCGCGCGACCGGCTTGCCCTGTCGATGCAGCTCCTGCCACCGGGCGATCTGCCGGAAACGCGCCCGAAGCCGTTCTTCGGCCTGCTCGACCGTGCGCTCTCCGACGAGATCCGCCGCAACGTCAATCGCCCCTTCTGGATCGATACCGTCGGCCAGTCACGCCACGTCGAGATCCGCGTACAGCTCGACGACGCCATCCTGCGCGTGATCGCAACGCGCACGCAGACCTACGCCTCGAACTCGCACATCTTCCTGCTGTGGATGGTCGGCACGTCGGTGATCCTGCTGACCGTCGCGATCATGTTCCTGCGCAACCAGATCCGGCCGATCCTGCGGCTCGCCGAAGCCGCCGACGAGTTCGGCAAGGGCCGCCCCGTACCGGAGGATTTCCGCCCGCGCGGCGCGCGCGAGGTGCGACAGGCGGCGCAAGCGTTCCTGGAGATGCGTGACCGCATCAAGACGCACGTCGACCAGCGCACGGTCATGCTCGCCGGCGTGAGCCACGATCTGCGAACCATTCTGACGCGCTTCAAGCTGGAGCTGGCGCTGCTCGGCGACACCCCGGAGGCGCAATCGTTGCGCGCCGATGTCAACGAGATGCAGCATATGCTGGAAGACTACCTCGCCTTCACCAAGGGTGACGGCGGCGAGGAGGCGCGTCCGACGCTCGTGCGCGCTCTTCTCGAAGAGATACTCGACGAAGCGGTGGTGTACGGCACGCCGATCGAACTCAAGATGCGCAAGCGCAGCCAGAATCTCGTCGTGCCGCTGAAGCACAACGCTTTCAAGCGTGCCATCACCAATCTCGTCACCAACGCGGCACGTTACGGCGACCAGATCGTGATCCGCGCCGCTACCGAGGGACCGTGGCTGCGCGTCGAGGTCGACGACGACGGCCCCGGCATTCCGGCCGACGAGCGCGACAACGTGTTCAAGCCGTTCTACCGCATCGATCACGCGCGCAACGTCGACAAGAGCAACACCGGTCTCGGCCTCGCCATCGCGCGTGACATCGCCAAGAGCCACGGCGGCGACATCACGCTCGGACAAAGCTCGCTCGGCGGCCTCAGGGCCATCATCAGCGTGCCGCTTTGACTGTTTTTGCGCTGCCGATTCACGTTCGCCCTTCGGCCGAACGATCGGAGCTCGGGCCTGGCGCTGCCGATTCACGCTCGCCCTTCGGCCGAACGATCGGAGCGCGGGCCTGGCGCTGCCGAATAACGTTCATCGCGAGAGCGTTCCGGATGATCGGAGCAGGCGCCTCACACCGCTCCGGGCGGCTCCGACGGCGCGGCGGATGACGGCCGCCCACCATCTCCGGCGGCATTGGCGGCGCGCGTACCGCGCCCCGAAATGATCGACGCCAGCCCTTCGCCGATGCGCTTCACCGTTCGACTGGCGTCGCCCACAGCCGACAGCGTGCGCTCGCCGCGCCGCAGACGCCGGTCAAGAGCCGCCATGGTCCGCGCAAGGCCCGGATCGTCGTCATCGAGCCAGGTCCGGAGCACCGACGCATAGACCGACGTCAGACCGGCGACCTTCACACCGCCCTCGATGCCGCCACTGTCGATACCGGCGGCCTGCAGCATCCAGCCCTGCGAAGCGAGCATCGCGCGGATCGCGGCCGGCTCTGTCGAGGCGTCGGCGACAATCGAGCGGATTGCATCCTTGAACGGCGCCAGCACGTCGAGGCGCGCCATAAGCACCTCGAACAAACGGTCACGCTTGCCGTCCTCGGCGGCCGGCGGTGCCATCTTCGAAAGCACCTCGTCGTCGATGGCGCGCGCAAGCAGGGCCAAAACGTCGCCCTTGGCCTGGACGTACTCGCGAAGGCCCGTGAGCCCCAACCCAGCCCTCTCGCCGATGTCGCGCAGCGTCACGTCGCGCCAGGGCTTCTCCGCGGCCAGCGCCAGCGCCGCCCCGACAATGCGTCCTCTCGGTGTCGTCTCGTCGATCATGCCAATCGCCTCCTCGAGCAGCCTGCCGAGAGAGGTAGTGAGGCAGCTCGGCGAATGCCAGGGCCTAGAGTGCCATCGATTTCGTTCAAACGCCTCGCGCGAACCATCAAGGTCGTGAATCGCGCTCTCAAACTTGGGTTCGGCTGCAACTCACGCTTCCGACGAAAATACCCAAGACTTCATTCCTCGGCCGATGAAGCCCGGGCGATCACGGACAAGCCCATTTGCCTTGCCACCTCATCGGCCGCGGGCGGGCACCACCTCGCCGTCCTCTTTCGTGAAATCGCCGATCTGCGGATTATCGAGGATCTCCAGCACTACCTCGGACGGCCGGCAGAGCTTAACGCCTTTCGCCGTCACGACGATCGGCCGGTTGATGAGGATCGGATGCTCCATCATCGCGTCGATCAGCTCGTCGTCACTCCACTTCGCCTGCTCGAGGCCAAGCTCCGCGTAGGGCGTACCCTTCTCGCGCAGGAGTTCGCGCGGCGCCATGCCCATGCGGGCCAGCAGATCGATCAGCTCCACGCGCGATGGCGGCTCCTTCAAATACTCGACCACGCGCGGTTCGACGCCCGAAGCCCGGATCATGGCGAGCGTGTTCCGCGAGGTGCCACACTTCGGGTTGTGGTAGATGGTGACGCTCATGCTAGCTCCTTTGGCGCATCGGCCCCGGTAACGGCGCGCACGATGGCGAGTGCGATCAATGCACCGACGATTTGCGCGGCGATGAAGGCCGGCGCGTCGCCCGGCCGAATACCGGCGAACGTATTGGTCAGCGCGCGCGCGATGGTCACGGCCGGATTGGCGAACGAGGTGGACGCGGTGAACCAATACGCGGCGGTTATGTAGAGTGCCACACTCGTGGCGATGGCCTGCGGTGCGGCGCGAAGTGTCAACAGGATGGTGACCACGAGCCCAGCCGCCGCGGTCGCTTCCGAAATCCACTGACCGGTGCCACTGCGCATCTTTGGCGAGATCTGCATCAGATCGAGATCGAACATCGCATGCGCCAGCAGCACGCCGATGATGGCGCCGATGATCTGCGCCACGACGTAGGCCGCCGCGGTGCTTGGCGTAAGCTCTCGGCGCAACGCCATGACGAGTGTGACGACGGGATTGAAGTGCGCGCCCGACAGAGGTCCGATCATGGTGATGAGCACGAACAGGATCGCGCCGGTGGCAATCGAGTTCGCGAGCAGCGCCAGGGCAACGTTGCCACCTGCGAGCTGATCACCCATGATCCCCGAGCCGACGACGGTCGCGAGTAGAATTGCCGTGCCGAGGACCTCGGCAGCGAGCTTGTGAAACGGCATGTCGGTGCTCCTCAGGCGACGCTGCGGTCGGCCGTGGACGCCGTCGTCCTGCCGATGGCGTCGAGCTCGCGTTGCAGGGCGAGCGTACCGAGACTGTCCATCGGAAGGCTCGTGAAGATCGATATCCGCTGATACAGCATGCGGTGCGTGTCAGCGAACGCCGCAGCGATTTCAGCATCGCTGCCACGAACTTCAGACGGATCGGCGACACCCCAGTGCGCCGACATCGGCTGACCGGGCCAAACCGGGCATGTCTCCGCGGCCGCATTGTCACAAACGGTGAAAACGAAGTCCATGCGCGGCGCGCCGGGTTGGGCGTACTCGTCCCACGATTTCGAGCGGATCGCAGCCGTTTCGTAGTTGAGCCGCTCGAGGAGATGCAGCGCAAAGGGGTTGACCTGGCCTCTCGGCTGGCTGCCGGCGCTGAAACCGCGGAAGCGCCCCTTGCCCAGGCGGTTCATGATCGCCTCGGCTATGACGCTGCGGGCGGAATTGTGCGTGCAGAGAAACAAGACGTTGAACGTCTGGTGCAGGTCCTCGGTCATTGTCAGGCTCCCCGTCGGCTTCGCTTGTCGGGCCGTGCTGAAGCAACGGCCGGGATCGGCTCGCAGCAATTGCGGCCAGTGGTGCGGCCGGCGGTTTGTGGCGCCGCGATCCCGCACAGCTCGGGTCGCCCACCGCAGCAATCCTCGGTCAGGAATTCGAGCAGCTCGCGCATCGCCTCAGCCTCGAACCGGTATCGGATGAAGCGACCTTCGCGGACCTGCGACACGAGCCCTGCCCGCTCCAATTCCTTCGTGTGGAAGGAAAGGCCGGTCGGCGCGAGGCCGACCTCCTCCGCAAGCCCGCCCGCCGTCACTCCATCGCTCCCCGCAGCGACGAGGCGACGGAACAGTGCAAGACGGTGCGGATTGGCCAGCGCGGCGAGCGCTCGGACGACGTTATCCTGATCCATGAATTCATCACTTAAAGAATTATTGAAATGTTAGCAAGAGCCCGAGCGGCGCCGACCCTCGAGCGCCATCGTCCGGATCTTGAACCGCTCGTCGAAGCCCTTGTTGGGCCGTGCAATTGGCAACCTCGATCGATTGCCAGCGCGATTTCTAACAGGCCAGACCGCGCGCATTCGGGCCTAGCCGCATCACGCCTTTCACAGGTCCGTGAGGCGGGAAGAATTCCCATTGCCCAGCCTGTAACATTATATCATATCAGCCATGGATCAGCCGCTTGCCACGCGACCGCATCCCTCGGTGTCCGGCGTCGCCTCCCTCCTGTGGCGCACGCCCCACCCGACGACCACCCGGCCCGCCGGAGACCAGCAGTGGTCTCGCCGGGTGCAACTGACAAGGCCGCGAGCTCGGTTCACCCCCCGGCCAGCTCGCGGCCTCTTTTCGTTGCGGCGGCCACGGCCTCGGCGAGCAACGACGCCATTCCATCGCCCTCCCGCATCAGCACTTCGAGCGCCGCCGCGGTCGTGCCGCCTGGCGATGTGACGTTGCGGCGGAGCTGAGCTGCGTCGTCCGAGGACTGGAGCAACAGCTCGCCCGAACCCGAGACCGTTGCCCGCGCCAGCCTGTCCGCGAGGGCGGCGTCGAGCCCCTGCGCACGCCCCGCGGCGGCCAGTGCCTCGGCGAGCAGGAAGACGTATGCGGGACCGGAGCCCGAAACCGCGGTGACGGCATCCATCAGCGCCTCGTCGTCGACCCAACCCACCTCGCCGACCGCCGCAAGCAGCGCCGTCGCCAAAGCGCGCCGAGGCTCGCCCGCTGCCGCGTTCGCGACGCAGACGGTCATACCCCGGCCGATCGCCGCGGGCGTGTTGGGCATCGCTCGCACCACTGGGGCTCCGGGCGCGAGATGGCGCTCGAAGCTGGCGATGGTGCGTCCGGCGGCGATGGAGAGCAGAAGGGTCTCGGGCCCTGCCATGAGAGCGAGCCCGGGCAGCACCGCCTCCATGATCTGCGGCTTCACAGCGGCGACGATCACGGCCGGCGGCGATGGCAGCGGCTTGGCTTTGCCGATCGTTGCGATGGCGTGGCGCGCCAGCAGCGCGGCGACTTCTGGCGGTGGCGCGGGATCGACGACCGTCACGTGCTGCGGGCTCAACCCACGCTCGAGCCATCCCGCGAGCATGGCGCCACCCATCTTGCCGGCGCCGGCCAGAACAAGCGTACCGTTGAGCGGGAAGGTCATGGGCGCCCCCTGATCGGACAAGCTGCTGCGACGAGCGTCTCGAGCAGCCTGCCCCGGGTGCGCCGGATCGCCGGCGTCGCCGATACGCTGGCCGCTCAGGCCTGACCCTCGGTCTCGAACATGGTCGAGACGAGCGCCTCGCGGCTCTCCTTACCGGCCCAGACGACGAACTGGAAGGCTTGATAGTAGCGCTCGCAGGCTTCGAGCGCCGCCGTCAGCAGCGTTTCACACTGCCGCGCCGTCGCCACCGCGCCGTTGAGCAGCAGCGTCTGGCGGTACATCACGAGCCCTTCGTGGGTCCACAGATCGAAGTGGCCGATCCAGAGCTGCTCGTTGATCTGGCAGATCAGGCGATAGAGTTCGTTCGATCGATAGTCCGGCACCTTGAGATCGAAGGCGCAGGCGAGGTGCATCGACTCGAGGTCGCCGCGCCAGTGGATCGAGAGCTGGTAGTCGGTGCGCGTGCCGGCCACGATCATGGTCAGCTCGTCGTCACCGGCGCGGTCGACATGCCAGTCGTGCGCGTTGGCGATGTGCTCCACCAGATCGATGGGATTCGTCATCCGTTCGTAGCCGCGTTCTGCCGATCCCATTCGCCGTCCTCGGTTCTTGCTGCTTGTTTCGTTGAGGTGACACACACGCGTTGCCTAAACGACGCGCCGACGAAAACAGACCCGTCCCCGAGTCGCAAGGCAACGCCACCCTTGTCCACGTTGAAAGCGCCCGGGGGGCGAGGAAACCCCGCAAAACGGCGCCCGTGGGGCGATTACGCACAAGAGCTGTGGACTGTCGCGCTAGAGGCGGCGGCGATAGTGGAACTCCACCAACGACGCGCCTGCAAAGACACGCCGCATATGGCCCGGACCCGCCGGGGGCCGGGCGCGCCAAAGCCGGACCCCGCCAGTGCCAGGACGCGCCTGGGCACGTTCTTCTCGGGCCGTTCGGGCATCTCGATCAGATCTGGAATGTCGAACGGATCAGCGGCCGTGCCCCGCGGCCGGGTGCAAGCGCCCGATCCCACGTTTCCAAGGCTTGCGACGTCGCTGTCGCCCGAGGTTCGAGAGGAGCACTCAGGTGGGGGATAGCCCCAAACGGCGCTCGAGCTCGGCGATGCGCGCTTCGAGCCGTGCGTTCTCGGCGCGCGCCTTCTCCGCCATCGCCTTCACCGCCTCGAACTCCTCGCGGGCGACCACGTCCATGTCGCGCAGGAACCGTTCGCCCTGGGAGCGCACCAGCGTCTCGACCTCGCGCTTGACGCCCTGCGCGGCACCCGCCGCGTCCGTCACCACGCGGGCAAGCTCGTCGAATATGCGATTGCTGGTCTGGGTCATGTCTTATCTCACTTTTGCGTCCGGACCCTCCCGGCCCGGTGGTCTCGGCGCCGCGCTGCGGGGCATTCCGCTCCGCGGTCCTGCGTTGCGGGTCCCGGTCGGCTAGAGCTTTCGCGACGAAAGCTTGCTAGTCCGGCTTCCGGCAGCCCGCAAGTCCCGTCCGGCGGCCCGGCCGACTATGGCGGCGCCCCCGCGGCGGATCAAGCGCGGCAGTACTGCGCTTGACACTCCGCCAGCGGTCGCCAAAACGATCCGGACAGCCCCGGCGCCGGACAACACCTCCGGCCGCGGCGCAGAGGAAGGATTGAGACCTTGCAACTCCTCGCCATCCCGTTCCCCAACATCGACCCCGTGGCCATTTCCTTCGGCCCGCTGTCGGTCAAATGGTACGGTCTCGCCTATATGGCCGGCCTGCTGCTCGGCTGGCTCTATGTCAAACGTCTCATCGCCAACGACCGTTTGTGGGCCGGCGGGCGCGCGCCCCTCAGCGACCCGATGATCGACGACCTGCTGCTACTCGTCACCTTCGGCGTGGTGATCGGCGGCCGTCTCGGCCATGTGCTGTTCTATGAGCCCCAGTATTATCTCTCGCGGCCGCTCGACGTGTTCAAGATCTGGCAAGGCGGCATGTCCTTCCACGGCGGCGTGCTTGGCGTAACGCTGGCGATGTGGGCGTTCTCGCGCTGGCGCGGTGCCGGCCTGCTCAGTGTCGCCGACTTGGTTACGGCCGCGGTTCCGATCGGCCTCTTCTTTGGCCGCATCGCCAACTTCATCAACGCCGAAGTGGTCGGCACCGTCACGAGCGTGCCATGGGCGATCGCCTTCCCCGGCTACGGCGAGGCCCCGCGACACCCGGCGATGCTGTACGAAGCGTTTCTCGAAGGCGTCGTGCTGTTCGCAATTCTCTACTGGCTGATCCACAAGCGCGGATCGCTCAAGCTGCCGGGGCTGACGGCCGGTGCTTTCCTCGCGGGCTACGGTCTGTTCCGCATCGTCTGCGAGCTGTTCAAGATCGAGGAGTACCGCCTCCTGTTCGACGGCTGGCCGATCACACGCGGCATGGCCTATTCGGTGCCGATGGTGCTGCTCGGGGCCTACTTCATCCGTCGCGCGCGGCGCGCGGCAATGCACACGGAGGCAAGCGCAACGTGAGCTCAAACGGCGAGCCGTCCTATGATGCCGAGGCGCGGCGCGACACGCCGCTCGCGCTGAAGCTGAAGAAGCAGATCAAGGGTGATGGTCCGATCGCGGCGGACGAATACATGCGGGCCTGCCTGCAGGACGCCGAGCACGGCTATTACCGCAACAAGTCCGCCATCGGCGGCGCCGGCGATTTCATCACCGCGCCCGAAATCACGCAGGTGTTCGGCGAGATCATCGGCGCGTGGGTCGCGGTCACATGGCAGCAGATGGGTGCGCCGGAGCGGCTGCGACTGGTGGAGCTGGGGCCTGGACGCGGCACCTTGATGAGCGACATCACCCGCGTGCTCCGCCGCGTTCCGCCGCTCGCCTCGGCCTTATCGATCGAGCTTCTGGAAACCAGCGAACCGTTGCGCGAGCAGCAGCAGGCAATCCTCGCCGATTGCGGCTTCCCGGTCGCGTGGCCGGCAGCGATCGAGCCGCGCGAGGGCTTAGCCACCATCCTCATCGCGAACGAGTTCCTCGACTGCCTCGCGCCGATCTCGTGGGTGAAGGGCGCCGATCGCTGGGCGCGGCGGCTGGTGACGGTCGATGACATGGGCCGGCTTCAGTTCGCAACCGAGTTCATGCCCAGCGCCGGCAAGCATATCGCGCTTCGGTTTCCCGATGCCGCGGAGGGCAGTGTCTACGAGGAGATGCCATCGGAGGGCTTCGCGACAGGGCTGGCGCGCATCGCCGGTCGGTCGCCACTGGTGGCGCTGCTGCTCGACTATGGCAGCAGAGACGACGGGCTGGGCGACACGTTGCAGGCCGTCAGACACCCCGCCTACGAGCACCCGCTGGCGTCGCCGGGCGAGGCCGACCTCACCTGCCACGTCAAATTCTCCTGGTATCGGGAGGACATCGAAGCCGAGGGCCTCGCTGTCGACGGTCCAGTGACGCAGGCGGAGTTTCTCGGCGCGCTCGGCCTCGTGCAGCGCGCTTCGAAGCTGATGAGCGCCAACCCCGAGATCGCGCACGACATCGAGGCAGGCGTCGCACGCATCATGGCGGTACCCGGCATGGGCGACCGCTTCAAAGTGCTCGGCGCACGCTCGGCGGGGCTGCCACCGCTTGCGGGGTTATGACGCGCACGCCGTCGGTGCCTTCCATTGTGCCTTGGCTGCGATTGCTTTGAGCGCTATCCGGCCGCGGCCTTGAGGCCGATGGTGACGGAACCGCGGTAGCTGCTGTCCGGCACACGCTCGATCGCCAACGTCTGCGCGGCAAGCTGCTTCGGTGTGTTGTCACGGAAGATCATGTCGCGATCGAGCGGAGAGCGGGCGAAGTGATCGCGGCTCTGCTGATAGACCGGGTCGCGCCCGTAGACCTCGCTGCAGACGTCGCCTGGTATCGCCAGTTGCGAGGTGAGCACGCGCTGGCGGTAGTCGATCGCAGTGGTGAGGCTCGGATAGACCTCGAAGTGCATGTGCGGATAGCGCCCGAGGTAGCAGCCGGGAACGATGGTCCGGAATTCGATACGGCCCCTCTCGTCGCTGACGCCGACCGCGCGCAGATAATTGCGATCCGGCAGATCGTAGATCGAGTAGCGGCCAGCGGCATCGCAGTGCCAGAGGTAGACCGCATACCCCGCGAGGGGCGTGCACGACGGGCCGACCGCGACCGGACTGACCGTGAGATCGAGCACCGTACCTTCGGCCGGCGAACCGGCCGCCTCGAGGTTTGCCCGCATGTCGCGCCGGACGATGCCGCTGTCGCGCAGGACGTTGGCGAGCGTGCCGTGGGCCTTGTTGGAGCCATCGGCAGGAAACGGCCCGGCGACCTCCTCCGGGTGCACGACGCACGCCACGCCGTCGGGCCCCGTAGCGACCACCTCGGCCTCGGCCTTGCCGGAAAAGGGAAGGTTGTCGCAGGCGCTGGTGGCGACCGCGGCGGCCGAGGCGATCAGTCCGAGTGCGCGGCGCCGCGTGAGCACGGCCGCGAGATCGTGCGGCAATCCTAGATCGTGGTCATCGGTCATGGTGTTCGTCGTCCTCCCGTTCCCGGCATACGGGCTCCCCCCGAGGAAGCACGCGGCACGATGCTCTGTTCCGCATGATTGACGGACGTGCCTGACGATTTCCGTCGCCGCAGCCGCGACCAGGGCATCGTGGACAGCGACGACCATCCGCTGATCGGGACGGGCTTGGAGCTGCATCGGCCGGCGGGATGGGCTAGCGGGTGGCCTCCCCCTGCCCCGCGCCGGGGCGCACAACCCG
>CALMPK010000396.1 GCA_937873575.1 uncultured Hyphomicrobiaceae bacterium | reverse complement strand
AGCGCGTGCACACGAGCGTGCCAACGCCTTCGTTGGACCTGCGACCGCGGTCCAGCGGAGCAAAAATAGCATTTGCGCTCATTAGGTTAGAGCCATAATACGCAGCAGGCGGAAGCGTCCGCACCGCGGGCAGGACCGGACCCCTAGGTCCCTGACAGCCACTCGGCAGGACCGATTGCACGACGCATCCGACCGAGCGTTGGACCTGGCACTTGCCGGACCCGGGCATCTCGACGGCGATGTCGCGCGTGCCGATGTCGCGCGTGATGGCGTCGACGACCGAGTGGCACGTCCCGAGTGTGGAGGCACGGCCTTGCTATACCGCCATGCAAAGGAGAGGAACGGTTCTCCTCGATCGTTGCACACGAGAGCGCCGAGCCCGGGCGGCGATCGTTCGGAACCGAGGAAGCGCAGGCTCGGAAGGATACCGTTCGAATTCCTCTGGAGTGGGAACTCGATGAGACCATGCGGAGATAACAACCATATCTCGAACGTTGCAGACCAAGTTCGGTCACCAGCCAGGCTCGCGGGTTAACCTTGAGCTCGATGAAGGCGCGCCAAGTCCGCACGTGATCCACGATCCAGGCTACTCTTCGAGCCGCCGGCCTCGCCGATATGGTCGGAATTCCCTGGCTTGCATAGGCATGGTTCCAAAGCTGAGTTAGAGTGCTTGCGCCCATCAACCGTCGGTGCGCTTCACGCCTTCGATAAGAGCACCGAACACCTTCATCTCGAACGATCGCACCTGAAACCGTGACCCAACGGGGCGATGCACGCTTTCGACGAAGGCGTCGAGCGCCTTCATCTCAACCGATCGCACCCTAGAGGTGAGCCCATGCGCACGTCGTTGCTCGCTGTCGCCGTCGCCCTCGTCGGCACCGCCCCCCTGCTCGCCGGCTGCAAGGAAGCGGCCGCTCCGAAACAGGAGATCCGCCCCGTCCGAACCGTCGTCGTCGAGCCTCGCCCCATCGAGGACGACCGTCAGTCTGTTGGCGAGATCAGGCCGCGGCAGGAGAGCGACATTGGTTTCCGTGTCGGCGGCAAATTGATTTCTCGCAGTGTCGATGCCGGTGCCTCCGTCAAGACGGGGGAGACATTGGCGCGCCTCGACGAACAGGACTTCCAGAACCGCTTGCGCTCCGCGCAGGCCGACGTCACGTCCGCCGAAGCCGTGCTGACGGAGGCGACGGCGGCGGAGGAGCGCCAGCGCCAGCTCCTCGAGCGGGGCGTGACGACCAAAGCCAACTACGATTCAGCACTCAAGAGCAAGCGAGCGGCGGGGGCCAGCCTCGAGTCCGGCAAGGCTGCACTGGAGATTGCCAAGGATCAGCTCAAGTACACCGAGCTCAAGGCCGACTTCGACGGAATCGTCACGGCCGTCGGCGCCGAGCCGGGGCAGGTCGTCAGCGCCGGGCAACTGGTCGTCAAGCTGGCGCGTCCCGACGGGATCGACGCCGTCTTCAACGTCGCGGAATCGGCCTTTCGCGACCGCAAGGCCGGTGAGCGTCCCGAGGTCATCGTCTCCTTGTTGAGCAGCCCGGGGATCACCTCGGAAGGCAAGGTTCGCGAGGTTTCGCCCGTCGCCGATCCGGTCACGCGCACCTATCAGGTCAAGGTCACGCTCGAGCAGCCGCCCGCCGCCATGCGCTTCGGCGCCAGCGTGCTCGGCCGCCTCAAGGCGACGACCGCGCCCGTCGTCGTCCTTCCCGGCAGCGCTCTCTCGGATAAGGACGGCAAACCGGCGGTCTGGGTCTACGATGCTGCTTCGTCGAAAGTACAGCTGAGGCTCGTCGCCGTTGCCCGCTACGAGGCCGACAAGGTCGTCGTCTCCGAGGGACTGAGCAAAGGCGACATCGTCGTGACCGCCGGAGCCAATCGGCTGCGGGAAAACCAGGTCGTCAGGCTTCAGGGCAGCGCGTCATGACGAAATTCAATCTCTCGGATTGGGCCCTCAAGCATCAGAGCTTCGTGCTCTATCTGATGATCATATCCGCGCTTGCGGGCGTCTTTGCCTATGAGCGGCTCGGTCGCGAGGAAGATCCGCCCTTCACGATCAAGACCATGGTGGTGCGCGCACTGTGGCCGGGCGCAACGACCTCCGACACGCTGAAGCAGGTAACCGATCGTATCGAGAAGAAGCTCGAGGAACTGCCGCACCTCGATTATGTGCGCAGCTACACCAAACCCGGCGACTGCCTCATCTTCGTCAACCTGAAGGACTCGACACCGGCGAAGCTCGTGCCCGACCTCTGGTATCAGGTCCGCAAGAAGATCGGGGACATCAGGTCGTCTCTTCCGTCCAACGTACAGGGCCCGTTCTTCAACGACGAGTTCGGCGACACTTACGGTGTCGTCTACGCCTTCACCTCGGACGGCTTCAACCCGCGCGAGCTGCGCGACGAGCTCGACAAGGTGCGCGCCCGGCTGCTGAGCGTGCCCGATGTCGCCAAGGTCGATTTCATCGGCACACAGGACGAGAAAATCTACCTGGAGTTCTCGACAAAGCAGATGGCGGCACTCGGCATCGATACCGCCGCCCTGGTCGATACGCTGCAGGCGCAGAACGCCATCGTGCCGAGCGGCACGCTCGAAACCGGAACTGAGGTCATCTCGGTTCGCGTCTCGGGAGCCTTCGATTCCGAGGCGAGCCTCAGGTCTGTCAATCTTCGCGCCGGCGGACGCTTCTACAAACTGAGCGACATCGCGACCATCCGCCGTGGCTATGTCGATCCACCCCAGCCCGCCTATCGATTCAACGGTGAGCCGGCGATCGGCCTCGCACTCTCGATGACCACGGGGGGCGACGTCCTCGCACTCGGTGAGCACTTGAAGGAGGCGATGGCCGAAATCGAGCGCGACATCCCCATCGGCATCGACGTCCATCTCGTCGCCAACCAGCCGCACGTGGTCGAGGAGGCCGTCGGCGAGTTCACCAAGACGCTCTGGGAAGCCATCGCCATCGTGCTCGCGGTCAGCTTCTTCGCCTTGGGCTGGCGGCCCGGCATCGTCGTCGCTATCGCCATTCCGCTGGTCCTCGGCGTGACGTTCGCACTGATGATGTATTTCGGCATATCCCTTCAGCGCATCTCCCTCGGCGCCCTCATCATCGCGCTCGGCCTGCTCGTCGATGACGCCATGATCGCCGTCGAGATGATGATCTCCAAGCTCGAGGCCGGCGCCGACAAGATCTCTGCCGCGACGTACGCCTACACCTCGACCGCATTCCCGATGCTTACCGGCACGCTTGTCACGATCGCCGGATTCGTGCCCGTCGGTTTCGCCGCGAGCGCGGCCGGCGAATACTGCTTCACCCTGTTCGCTGTCGTCGGCATCGCGCTGACCGTGTCTTGGATCGTCGCCGTTCTGTTCACACCATTGACCGGCGTCTACATTCTTCCCGACAAGATGAAGGCCACGCATGGCCACGGCGGTCCGACCCGCTTTACGGTGCTCCTCGACCAGATGTTGAGGAAAAAGCATCTCGTGCTCGCCGGCACGGCTGCGGTCTTCATCGGCGCGCTGGTCGGCATGCGCTTTGTGCAGCAGCAGTTCTTCCCGGCGTCAGACAGGCCCGAGTTGCTCATCAACGTCACCTTGCCGCAGAACACCTCGTTCGAAGGCTCGCGCCAGACCGTCGATCGGATCGAAGCGATCCTGAAGAAAGAGGCCGACATCGACTTCTGGACCTTCTACGTGGGCCAGGGCGCGGTTCGCTTCTACCTGCCGCTCGACGCGCAGCTCGCCAACAAGTTCTTCGCCCAGGCCGTCGTCGTTACCAAGGGCTACAAGCTGCGCAAGGGCGTCCAGACACGTCTGGAGGAAGCCATGTCGACAGGCTTCGACGACGCCCTGATCCGGATTAGCCCGCTGGAGCTCGGTCCACCGGTCGGCTGGCCGCTCAAGTTCCGCATCAGCGGCGACGAGCCTGAGAAGGTGCGCGCGCTGTCGCGCGAGTTCGCCGAGGCCATCAGCACGAACCCCAACGTCCAGAATGTCAATTTCGATTGGGGTGAGATGTCGAAGGCCGTGAAAATCGATATCGATCAGGATCGTGCCCGCGCGGTCGGCCTGTCGTCGCAGCATATCGCGAGCAGCATCAACGCTGTTCTGACGGGCACCACCGTCACGCAGATCAGAGACCACACCTATCTCGTCGACGTCGTGGCGCGCGCCAAACCCGAGGAACGCGCGACGCTCGACACGCTGCGAAGCCTTCAGCTCGCGTCTCCCACCGGCACCACCGTACCACTGGCGCAGATCGCCGCGGTCTCCTACGAGCTCGAGCCGCCGCTGGTTTGGCGCCGCCAACGTCTGCCGACCGTGACGATCCAGGCCGACGTCCCAGCCAGCATTCAGCCGATGACCGTCGTGCAGAAGCTCGCCAACGACATCGCGGCATTCCGCGCCAAGCTGCCGCCGGGTTACAGCGTCGTCGTCGGCGGCACGGTGGAGGACAGCGCCAAAGCGCAGAACAGCATCTTCGCGGTGTTCCCACTCATGATCCTGCTCATGCTGTCCATCCTGATGGTTCAGCTCATGAGCTTCCAACGCCTCATTATGGTGTTGCTGACCGCGCCGCTGGCGATCATCGGCGTTGCGGCATCGTTGCTGATCTTCCAGGTACCGATGGGCTTCGTGGCGATTCTCGGCGTGATCTCGCTGACCGGCATGGTCATCCGCAATTCGGTGATCCTGATCGATCAGATCGACAAGCACATCGCCGCTGGCGAGGCGCCTTGGGATGCCGTCATCAGTGCCACCCAGCACCGGCTACGGCCGATCCTCCTTACCGCGGCGGCGGCGATCCTCGGCATGATTCCGATTGCGCCCACCGTCTTCTGGGGGCCGATGGCGTTCGCAGTCATCGGCGGTTTGCTCGTCGCCACGTTGCTGACGCTCGTGTTCCTGCCGGCGCTCTACGTCACGTGGTTCCGCATAGAGGCACCAGACAGCGCGAGCGCACCAGGCACTGCCGCGCACGCCGCGACCTGACGAAGCGGGGCGTCGGGGTTCAGGGAGGCCGCCGCGCTGGCGCTCGTGTGCCACGAACAGTGATGGAAGCGCCTCGCGCTTCCATCACTCTCGCATTTCTGACGCGCAGAGCGACAAAGCCGACACATGGCGCGCTCTGACATGAGCGCAACCCGCATGAACGCCAGGGCCCGGCAAACCGGGCCTGCCGCAACGAGGCCGTCTCCCTTCGCAGCGCGTCGGTTCAAAGGCTCAGGGCCTGGCGTGTGCCGGCGGAATGACCGCATTCAGATAGTCGGTCAGAATTCTCGTTTCCTGCTTTTCCATGCTCTCGACGAGCTTCTCGTAAGTCTCATCGGCCTTTGGCGGCAGGGCGTGGGCGATGCCACGGTGGCAGTCGATGCAGGTCTTGCCGCTGGTCAGCGCTTCCTGATGGATGCGTGAGGCACGCGGCTCCTGCGCGGAATAGTCCATGTAATCGAACTTGTGGCAGTTGCGGCATTCGCGGCTGTCGGTGCTCTTCATGCGCCGCCATTCGTTGGATGCGAGTTGCAGCCGCTTGGCGTTGAACTTCTCCGGCGTCGAGACGCTGCCGAGCGCGTGGTGGTAGAGCTCATTGCTCGCCTGCACCTTGCGAACCATCTTGTGCACCCACTCCTTCGGCACATGGCAATCCGGGCAGGACGCACGTACGCCGGACTTGTTGGAATAGTGAATGGTGGTCCGGTACTCCTTGAAGACGTTCTCCTTCATCTCGTGACACGAGATGCAGAAGCTCTCCGTATTGGTAAGCTCGAGCGACCAGTTGAAACCGCCCCAAAACAGAACGCCCGCGACAAAGCCGCCGGTGAGCAGTGTTCCAAGCGCCGTCGTGCGCGCTGGCGTCGCGAGCCAACCCCAAAGCCGTCCGATCATGCCGTTCTTCCGCTCGCTCGTGCCATCCTTGTCCGTGCCGCGGTTCGCCATCTCCCTCTCCTCCAAGCTGATCGCAGCGTGTGCTTATTTGACTTGGGTCGCGTTCTGGAACGTGTTGCCGACGAGCGGCTTGGCGTCTGCCTGCGGCACATGGCACTGCTGGCAGAAGTATCGGGTGCCGGCGATCTTATCGAGGCGCGCACCCTGACGATCGACGTAGTGAGTCTCCGACACCTTGGGGGCGCGGAACTTGTTGTTGCCCGGCCAGTCGTGACAATTCATGCAGGCATTGTCCGTCGGCGTGATCTGATAGCCGTCGATCTTGTGTGGGATGAGTGGCGGCTGCTGGCGATAGGCGCGGCCAAACCCTCCGTCTGAGTACGATTGGCGCTCGACGTCCGGCGCCGCGTTCGTCTGGTTCAGCGTCACAGCACCACCGAGGCCGTCGAGCGCTCCGCCGGATTTGTTCTGCGCGACTCCGGCTCCAGCGACGAAGAGGCCGGCACCTAGTGCAATTGCAATGACGATTGCCTTGTGTCCGATCTGTCTGGTCATCTCGTGCAACCTCCGTGAGCCTTTGGGCATGTCATGCGGCCTTCTCGCGAGATTTCTCCGCGAGCTTCGATCCGGTAGTCGTATCGATCTCGCGGTCGAAGCGATGGGTGAAACGGAACACCCGCTCCGGACATACGTCGATGCATCGCCCGCACGCGGTACAGTCGCGGTCCGCGATCACTGGGCTTGCATCCGGGCCCGCGCCTTTGAGCGCCGGAGCGATGACGTGCATTTCGGGGCACACCGCGTAGCAATCCATGCAGTCGTCGCAGCGCTCACGGCCACGGGCGGAGACCCGCAACAGACCTCCCGTGTTCAGGAGGCCATAGAAGGCTCCCACCGGGCAGACGTGCCCGCACCAGCCGTTCCGCGCGACGAAGAGATCGAACAGGAAAATCAGGAGTACGCCGAGCACGCCCCACGACACGCCGAATAGAAGTCCGCGATAGAGCGTCGTGATGGGGTTGATGAGCTCGAAGGCGATGGTTCCGGTCAACGCGGAAGCAAGCAGCACTGCGCCGAGCACGAAATAGCGTGAGCGCGGCTTCAGGCTCCATCCCTTCTGGATGTCGAGGCGGCGACGGACCCAAGCGGCAAGGTCCGTCACGGGATTGATCGGGCAGACCCACGAGCAGTAGGCGCGACCGTTGATCAGGGCATAAGTCGCGAGAACGATAGTGGCGCCGACGATGGCCAGAAGCTCCGGCCAGTGGCGCGCGACGAGACTCTGCAGCAGCACGAGCGGATCGGTGAGCGGCAGGACATCCAACGTCATCGATGATGCGAGTGTTCCCTTGGCAATCCAGATGCCGAACCAGGGGCCACTCGCAAACAGCATGAAGAATGCGAGCTGCGAGATGCGGCGGGCAATGAGCCACCGGTTCGCCGTCAAGACCCCGTGGAGTGCGCGCGCTTCCTCCCCAGGGTTTCGGTTCTTGCTCATTTCGCACCCCCGGGCACATCCGGCATGCGGTCCGGCAGATCGATGATGCCGGGCACAAGCTCCTTTCCTGCCTTCTGCTTCTCCTCCCACCCTAGCCGGTAATGGCTCCCCATCTCGCCGCGCGCCAGCTCCACCGGCAACACCCGGATCGCGGTCGCCGTCAGTACGCACGCCTTTTCACATTTGCCACAGCCCGTGCACGCATCCGGATGCACGACAGGCTCGAAGATTGCGTGCTTGGCCGTGCGTGCGTTGTGGGTCAACTGCAGCGTGATCGCCTTGTCGATGAGCGGGCACACGCGATAGCAGACATCGCACCGGAGCCCCTGCATGTTGAGGCAGGTATCGCGCCCAACCAGCGACGCGACGCCCATGCGCGCCTTCTCGATTTCAACGAGCTGATGATCGAGCGCGCCGGTCGGGCAGGCCTTCACGCAAGGGATGTGGTCACACATCTCGCAAGGTATGGAACGCGCCACGAAGTACGGCGTGCCGGCGGCTGGCCCGCTGCCGATCTCGGCAAGCTTCAGTGTGTCGTATGGGCACGCGCGCACGCACAGACCGCAGCGGACGCATGCCGATTGAAACTCGCCTTCCGGCAACGCACCGGGCGGCCGCAAGGTCGCGGCGGGCAACGGCCGCGACAGACCGGCCAGGCCCGCGAGGAACGAGGTGACCGCGGCCGCCCCGGCGCAGTACGAGGCAACCTCCTTCAGCGCCCGCCGGCGCTTCGGATCGAACCCGTTCGTTTTTGAAGCGGCGGCTGCCATGGCGTGGTCTGTGCGCCTCGAGCTTGCATGAGATGATGCCGATGGGCGTCGAGCGGGCGGGTATTCGCGACCCGCCCGTGCTCGTCGAACTCCGTCACGCCACTTCGATCTTGCAGGCGCACTTCTTGAAGTCCGTCTCCTTGGAGATCGGGCACGTCGCATCGAGCGTCAGCTTGTTCACAAGCTGGCTCTCGTCGAAGAACGGGATGAAAACCAGGCCCTTCGGCATCTTGTTGCGACCGCGCGTCTCGACGCGCGTGACGACCTCGCCGCGGCGCGTCTTCACCTTCACCACCTGCCCGCGATGGAGCTTGCGGTCCTGCGCGTCTTCCGGGTGCATGAAGAGCATCGCGTGAGTGACCGAGCGATGCAGCTCCGGCACACGCCGCGTCATCGAACCCGAGTGCCAGTGCTCGAGCACGCGGCCCGTGCAGAGCCACAGATCATACTCCTTGTCCGGGCTCTCGGCGGCCGGCTCGTAGGGGCAGAAGATGACCGCCGCCTTGCCGTCCTTCTTGCCATAGAACTTCACGCCCTCTCCGGCCTTGACGTAGGGATCGTAGCCTTCGCGGAAACGCCAGAGCGTCTCCTTGTTGTCGACCACCGGCCAGCGCAGGCCGCGCGCCTTGTGATAGGCGTCGAACGGCGCCAGATCGTGGGCCTTGCCACGACCGAACGCCGCGTACTCCTCGAACAATCCCTTCTGGAGATAGAAGCCGAATGCCTTGCTCTCCTCGTTCTCGAAGCCCTGCTGCGTCTCGGTGGCGGGGAACTTGTTGACCACGCCGTTCGCATAGAGAACGTCGAACAGCGTCTTGCCGCGATACTCGGGCTTCTTGGCGATCAGCTCCTCCGGCCACACCTCCTCGATCGTGAAGTGTTTGGAGAATTCGACGGTCTGCCACACGTCCGAGCGCGCCTCGCCCGGAGCCAGCACCTGCTGACGCCAGAACTGCGTGCGCCGCTCCGCGTTGCCGTAGGCGCCTTCCTTTTCCATCCACATGGCGGTCGGGAGAATGAGGTCTGCGGCGAGAGCCGTGACCGTCGGGTAGGGATCGGACACGACGACGAACGTGTCAGGGTTGCGGTAACCGGGATAGCCCTCCTCGTTCATATTGGGAGCCGTCTGCATGTTGTTCGTGCATTGCACCCAGTAGGCCCGCAGCTTGCCGTCCTTGAGCATGCGATGCTGGAGCACGGCGTGGTAGCCGGGCTTCTCCGGTATGGTGCCGTCGGGAAGCTGCCACAGCTTCTCCGTCTTGGCGCGGTGCTCCGGATTATCGACGACCATGTCGGCCGGCAGGCGGTGCGAGAAGGTTCCGACCTCGCGCGCGGTACCGCAAGCGGAAGGCTGGCCGGTCAACGAGAACGGTCCGTTGCCCGGCTCCGAGATCTTTCCGACGAGAAGGTGCACGTTGTAGACGAGGTTGTTCACCCACGTTCCGCGGGTGTGCTGGTTGAAGCCCATCGTCCAATAGGACACCACCTTCTTCGCCGGATCAGCGTAGAGCTCGGCGAGCTTCTGCAGGCGATCGGCCGGCACACCTGACAGCTTCGCCGTGTACTCGAGCGTGTAGGTCGAAACGGCCTTGGCATACTCCTCGAAGGAGATCGGCTTCATACCGCCGGCCTTCGCCGCGTTCTCCTGACCCTGCTCCAATGGATGGTTCGGCCGCAGTCCATAGCCGATCAGCAGGTTGGTGTGATGGAAGGAGACGTTCTTGTCGACGAACTCCTTGTTCACCTTGCCCGAGGCGATGATGTGGTTGGCGATATAGTTGAGGATCGCCAGATCGGACTGCGGCGTAAAGATCATCGCGTTGTCGGCGAGCTCGAAGCAGCGGTGCTCGTAGGTCGAGAGCACGTGCACCTCGCAACCCTTGTGCGTCAGGCGGCGATCGGTGAGCCGCGACCACAGGATCGGGTGCATCTCCGCCATGTTGGCGCCCCACAGCACGAACGCATCGGCGTACTCGAGGTCGTCATAGCAGCCCATCGGCTCGTCGATGCCGAAGGTGCGCATGAAGCCTGCGACGGCCGACGCCATGCAGTGGCGCGCGTTCGGATCGAGATTGTTGGAGCGGAAGCCGCCCTTGAACAGCTTCGCTGCCGCATACCCCTCCCAGATCGTCCACTGACCCGAGCCGAACATGCCGACCGCCGTCGGCCCGTGATCCTTGAGGGCCGCCTTCCACTTGTCCGCCATGATCTTGAAGGCCTCGTCCCACGAGACCGGCGTGAAATCACCGTTCTTGTCGAACTTGCCGTTCTTCATGCGCAGCAGGGGCTTCGTCAGCCGGTCCTCGCCGTACATGATCTTGGAAAGGAAATAGCCCTTGATGCAGTTGAGACCGCGATTGACGGGCGCATCGGGATCGCCCTGCGTGGCGACGACGCGCCCTTCCTTGGTGCCGACGAGAACGCCGCAGCCCGTGCCGCAGAATCGGCAGACGCCCTTGTCCCAGCGAATTCCGTCGTTGCTCTGCGCGACTGCGCCTCGCGACGGCAGGCCAGCGGCTGCCAGCGTCGCGGTCACGGCGCTCGCCTTGATAACGTCGCGGCGCGACAGATCGGATGTGATGGAGCTCTTCGCCGTGTCGACAGTCATGGTTGACATCTCCTCGATCAATCCGCTGCCGCGCCTTCGCGCGCGGGCTCGAAATGGTGGTAGACGAGCGCTGCTGCGACGACGCCGTCCGTCGCGTGGATCGCGCCCAAGGCATCGAGTGCGAGATGCGGCCCGGTGTCCTCGACGGTGACGACGATGCGCGCACCATCCGCCACCTCGTGAATCTCGACGCCATGGATCGCGGAAATCGAAGCGATCACGCCGCTGATCCGCGCCGGATCCGCATGGACGAGGACGCCGCAGATATTCATCAGATAACCTCGTTGTCGTGGGGCCTGCGAATGGCGATGGCCGAAACCGGGCATGTTCGAACGCAGGCGCCGCAGCCGGTGCAGTGCTCGTGCGATACGGCAACCGTGCTGCCTCCGCCCCGCATCGGGCGGAAGCGAATGGCGCTATGCTCGCAGGCGTCTTCGCACATGCGACAAGTGACGCCGCGTGCCTCGATGCACCCGTCACCGATAGCTGCTTTGATCGGCCAGGCCTCTGCGCGCGTTGCAACGAAACAATGGGCAGGGCACGCTTCGCAGCATGCCGCGCAGAACGTGCAGGCGGCCGCCTTGAACTGGATAGCGGGAAAGCGCGCGTGGCCCTCGACCAGCACCCCGGTTGGGCACGCCTCGATGCATGCGCCGCATCGCGTGCAGTTGGCCGTGAACTCGCTCCCCTGTAGCGCCCAGGGCGGACGCTGCTCGGGCGGGCGCGCGACTGGCCGGCGGAACAGATCGCGACGACTGATTGTGGTGGTCATCCCCATCCCCAGTGCGCGCCACCTGCACTCCCCCACGTTCGAGGGCGGCCGCAAAAGCACGGCCCTCGCCAGAACGAACGTTCGGCTCGCGAGGCATAGTGTCACTCCGACGCCATGCCGACTTGACTTTGGTTAAGCCGGCAGTACGTCACGCGACCTTCGACGCGGACGGCCGCGAGCGGCCGCGTCGCGCTCGTCCTTGCCCGAGGAGAAGGGTGACAAGAGGCTTTGGGGTGACAGGGGGCGGTCATGGGGTAACGTCACGACCGCGATGGATCGCGAGCAAGACTTCATCGAGGCCGTTAGCACTCCGCGCGCCGCCGCAATTGCTCGAGACCGACAGAGCGGGGCGTTTGCTTCATTGAAGCCGGAGGCCGAGCCGGAATCGAGTCAGGCGTCCGGATACCGATGCCCAAACGCGCCCCATCCCGCCGATTGGGGAATGCGGTGGAACCGACGACGCTATTTCTCCGGCAGCGTTTGCGCGTAGGCGAGCACGTCGACGGCATCCTGTAAGGCAAAGGCGCGCAGACTCACCATGGCCGCGCCGGGATGCGCGTTGCGGATCTTGTGAAGCACCTCCGCCGGCAGCGCGCGTGCTTCCGTGCCGACGTAGGCCGGCTCCTCCCGGCTACCCCAATTGAGCAATCGCCCGTCGTACCCGTGGCATGTGGCGCAGACCGTCTGGAATATCGACGCGCCGCGCACGACGTCGCCCCTGGCCTTGGACGTCGCGCGATCGATGTAGCGGTCGGCGTCGTGCTGGCCGCCGCGCACGAACATCGCCACGCGCTCCAGCTCCTCGTCGCGGATCATGTCAGGGGTATATCCGTGGGACGGCGCGCGCAGCAGCTTCACGATGTCCGCCACGCTCATGGCCCGCGCATCGCGAATGCCCGTGATGCCCGTGTAACGCTCACCCGCCCCGTAGAGGCCATCCTTGCCCCGATAGTCCCAGCCATGGCACTCGACGCAGCGCCAGGTCGTGGCACCGCTGCGCTTGGAGTTCTTCGGGTAAGCAGGGTTGGTGCCCTCAGGCTTCTTTCGATCGAGCGCTTCCCACCAATTGTCGTAGATGCGTCCACCGGCCGAGAGCTTCCAGACGGGCGTCGGCTTGGCAGGGGCACCGTGCACGACGTTCTGCTGGTCGGGCGAATGTTCGGGTTCCGCCATCGCGAACGGCACTGACCATGCTGCAGCGGCGAACAGGCCGGCAAGTATCGCGCGTCTCATCGTTGCTCCCCTTATGGACGGCATGTTCATCGTTCTGTACCGAGATCGACGATGGCCTCGAAGCCATCTGTTCGGCCGGTGGCCGGTGAACGAAGCTCGAGCCTTCCGCCGCTCTGGCGCAGGATCGTGTCGGCGATGGCGAGACCGAGGCCCGCACCATTCGCCGTGGTTGCGCCACGGGTGAAGCGTCGCTTCAGGCCTTCGAGCGTCGCGGCCGGCACGACACGGCCACCGTTCACCACGGTCAGCCTCAGATTGGGTTCCACGCGAACCACGACAGGTTCGCCGCCATCGCCATGGTTGAGCGCGTTCTCGATGAGGTTCCGCGTCACGATACCGAACGCGTCAACGTCGAGCCGCGATACGATCTCGTTCGCGGCGCGCTCGATAAGGATGCTCCTGCCCGCGGCACGGGCTCCGTGCGCCATGTCGTCGACGATCAATTCCAGGATCGGCATCAGATCGGTTTCGCGATGCCCGAGCGTGAGGGCGGTGCCCGACTCCGCCCGCGAGAGTTGCAGCAGCTTTTCGGTGAGATCCACGAGGCGGCGCAGATCTCGCGCGATGCCCGCCGCACGTTCCTTATGTGAAGCGTCGGTGAGCTGCGCTTGAAGCCGCTGCACCTGCGCCAAAGCGGCCGCGAGCGGAGTACGCATCTCGTGTGCACTGTTCGAAGCGAACGCGCGCTCTGCCTCGAGCGCGAAGCGCAGCCGCTCGATGAGCGTGTTGACCGCCGCCGTGATCGGAGCAAGCTCGCTTGCAATGCCCGCGTCCTCGATCGCCGTCAGGTTTCCTGCGCCCCTGTCGCTGATCTCGCGCTGTATCGAGATCATGGGCGACATGCCGCGATAGACGATCCGCCGGATCACCCAGGCGCTGAGCGGAGCGAGCAGCAGGATGGGCAGAACCAGCGCCATCCCGGATTCCCAGAGCGCCTCGTGGCGATGCGCGTGTGTCTCGGCGACTTGGATGAACACGGCGCCATCGGCGGTCGCCTCTGTGAACACGCGCTGCGCCTCGGTGTTGACGAAGCCCGGCTCGAGCTCGGAGGTGAAAGGCTTCTCCGGCGCGTCGTGCGAGCGCAAGAGCACCTGCCCCGAGCGATCGCGCACCTGGTAGGTCAGGTACTCGTCGTGCTTGACGATGATGCCGCCCTGGCGCTGCCGCACGGCCGTATCGGCAGGCCGTGTCGTGCCGACTCCATTCTCGACCGCCAGCGTCAGAAGACGCTGCGCCGCTTCCTGCAGCGAGCTGTCGAGCGACTGGTCGAGTTCGTGGTGCATGACGAGCATCGCCAGCGCCGTCGCGATCAGCCAGAAGCCGGCGATGAACGCGGTGAGCGTGACCGTCAAACGGCGCGTGATGCTCGGAGCGATGCGCGATGTCATGTTGCCATCCGATATCCGATGCCGCGCACGGTTTCGATGAAGTCGCGGCCGAGCTTCTTGCGCATACGGCTGACGTAGACTTCGACCGTGTTGCTCTCGACCTCGGCACCGAACGCGTAGATCGCCTCTTCGAGCTGGCCCTTGCTTACGATCGCGCCGGGATTGCGCAGAAAGACCTCGAGCAGGCCCCATTCGCGCGCCGTCAGGTCGATCGCCTGCCCGTTCACGCTCGCACGCCGAGCACCGACGTTGACTTCGAGGTCGCCGTGGCAAACGGTCGGGCTCGGTGCCTGCGCATAGCGGCGGGCGACGGCGTTGACACGCGCCGTCATCTCGTCGAGATCGAACGGCTTCACCACATAGTCGTCGGCGCCGGCATCGAGACCGGCGATGCGGTCCGAGATCTGGTCGCGGGCCGTGAGTATGACGACGGGCACGACGCTACGCGCTTGTCTCAGACGCTTGAGCAGACCGAGGCCGCTGCCGTCGGGCAGCGCGAGATCGAGCAGCAGGATGTCATAGGGCACCGCCGCAAGGGCCGCCTCGCCGGCACCGATGGTCGTGAACCAATCGACGGCGTGCCCGGCGGCCGCGAGATGCTCGCGCACGGCATCGCCGAGACCGGGCTCGTCCTCGACCAGCAGAATTCGCATTCGTCTCGCTCCTTCCCGCGCCAGCGCGGCCCTGCCATGCTGCCACGGGTTTGGCGCCGAGGCCGAGAAATTCCCCGTCGTTCGTCCGGCCCCAAGCGATACCCCCGGAAAACCGATGGGCGAGAAGCGGTGGCGTGAACGCGCCTGCACCAATCCGTCTCGGCCGGTCCAAAAGACCGCCGCCTCGTACGGGCGGGCGCACGTCAGATCGTTTCTCGGCCCGGCAGACACATCAGCGAAGCGGCAGCGGATGCGCAGGCCCGCTGGCCTCGTCTGCGCGGAATTGCCGTTCCGCGAGCGCGACGAACCAGAACAGCGCCGGCAGGAAGACCGCGAGAAAGATGGCGACGGACAGCAGATCGAATGGCATGGTCACTTCTTCCCCGTGCACGGGCATTCGTAGGTACGGCGGCTGCGGAAGCTGCGCACGATGACCTGGCAGGGACAATCGAGCTGATTGCGGACGTAGACCCGCCTGCGTGCTCCCGAATACGGCCAGAACCCGCTGCTGGATGCTTGCGCCGGCTCTGGGCAGCGCTCGGCCGCTCGTGCCTCCGGGGCCATCAGCAGACCCAGGGCTCCAGCCAATGACAGCGTCGCCTGGACAGCGCCGCGGACCGCCGCTCGCGATGAACTCGGCATGGCAAACCCCCGTCGTCCACTTCGATGACGGGCGCAATCGCACCTCAAGCTGACATCGACCTGAACAGGGGCCGCAGCGCAGCAGTCCTCATTGCCGCAGGCCGGATCGGCCGATGCCGATGTCCGCTTCAATCCTGGCTCTGTGGGGGCCTTCACAACAAGGTGGCGCCGCACATGCGCTGCACCAGGCATCGAGTGCAAGGTGTTGCGGATGACATGAACTCGACCCGAGACACGCTCAGGCGCGCATCAGGACGAGGACGCCGCCAGGGTCTCACTCAAGCTATCCGCCGCTTTGCGCATGGCGCCGATATGGGTCAACGCGCGCTCGAGACTGAGGCGTGGGGACGGCCCATGACAGGCGATCCCCGCAACGATACGCCCCTCCCTTTTGCCC
>CALMPK010000395.1 GCA_937873575.1 uncultured Hyphomicrobiaceae bacterium | reverse complement strand
ACATAACCCGACCGCTCCGACCCCTGCCCCGGCGTCGAGCACGCGCACCTGCCGTCCGGCTCCGCCGGGTGCCGCCGCCGCCAGCAGCACGGCGTCGATGCCCGCGCGATAGCCGCGCGCGGGCTGCAACACGTTGAGCGCGCCGCCGAGGAAGGCATCCGAGGTCACGCCAGTGGAATTGGCCAACGCGGGTCCCGACTTCGGTCCGCCATCGCCCTCCTGCCCCCCATCCTCACACGTCATCGCCGCCGTCGTCCGCTGGCCCGCCGTGGCCCTCCCGGCGCATCTGCTCGACATCAGCCATCATCCGCATCGCAGCATCATGATCCTCGTCGGCTACCAGCAACCGGCGCGGCAATACGCCGATGGAGCCCTCGAGCACACTCATGTTCTGGTCCGCGACCACGGATGGGATGCCCGCATCTCGCAGCAGCACCTCGACAAACGACAAGAGCACCGCATCGTTGGTACGGACGACCTCCTTCATGAGGCATTTCCGAGGGAAAAAAGTTTCATGATGCGCGTCCTCCTGCTTGTCACTAAGGTGCCGGGTCAATGGCCACCGGCCGAACCATGAAGCCTAAACAGATATCAGGGGAAGCGCCTTTGGGAGTCGTAGTCCCGCTCGAAGATGCCCGCGATCCGTCCGAAAGCCTGAAGCCGATGCTGGATCTGGTGGCCGAGGACATGGGCGGCATCAACCGCATCATTCTCGACAAAGCCATCTCCGACGTCGATCTCATTCCGGAGCTCGCCCATCACCTGATCGATTCGGGCGGCAAGCGCTTGCGCCCGATGCTGACGATCGCCGCCGCCAAGCTGGTCGGTTTCACCGGCACGAGCCACATCCGCGTCGCCGCCGCCGTCGAGTTCATGCACACCGCGACGCTGCTCCATGACGACGTGGTCGACGAAAGCAACACCCGACGCGGCAAGCGCGCCGCCCGCATGATCTGGGGCAACCAGGCGAGTGTTCTCGTCGGCGATTTCCTGCTCGGCCAGGCGTTCCGCATGCTCGTCGAGGTCGGCTCGCTGCCCGTGTTGCGCATTCTCTCCAACGCCGCCGCGGTCATCGCCGAAGGCGAAGTGATGCAGCTCGCCGCCGCCAAGAACACCTCGACCACGGAAGACGCATACCTCGCCATCATCGACGCCAAGACGGCGGCGCTGTTCTCGGGCGCCGCGGAATCGGGCGCGGCCATCGCCAACCGGCCGACCGAGGAGCTCGACGCGCTGCGTTCCTATGGCAAGAACCTCGGCATCTCGTTCCAGTTGATCGACGACGCGCTCGACTATTCGGGCGACGCCGCCCGGCTCGGCAAGTCCATCGGCGACGATTTCCGCGAGGGCAAGATTACCCTGCCGGTGATCCTCTCCTACCGCCGTGGCAGCGACAAGGAGCGTGCCTTCTGGAACCGCACCATCGCCGCGGGCGACATCCAGGATGGCGACCTCGAGACAGCCATCCAGCTCATGAAGAAGCACAAGGCGATCGAATCGACGCTGGAGCGCGCACGCACCTACGGCGCCATCGCCCGTGACGCGCTCGGCGTGTTCCCGGCAAGCCCAGAGCGCGACGCCATGCGCGAGGTCATCACCTTCTGCGTCAACCGCACGCACTAGCGCCCCGATCGGGCGAGGTGCTCTGCACTGCAACGAAAACGTGAATCGGCGGCGCAAATAAAGCTTGGCGCTGCCGATTCACGTTCGCGCTGATAGGCGCGCGAACGACCGGAGCGCGGAGCCCCGATCGGGCGAGGTGCCCTGCACGCGCACCGAGATCGTGAATCGGCGGCGCAAACAGGACCACGCGACCATTTCGCTGTTGCGAGCAAGGTCGGTTGCTGGAACAGTCCCAACCGTTCAAATCAACGATACCGCCGCCGGCAACGCGCGGCGCAATCGCGTGCGAAAGGACCCCACTGACATGGCATCGAACGGCGAGACGCTTCCCCCCCGCGAGGCCATGGAGTTCGACGTCGTCATCGTCGGAGCCGGCCCGGCCGGCCTCGCCGCCGCCATTCGCCTGAAGCAGCGGGCCGAGGCGCTCGGACAGGAGATCAGCGTCGTCGTCGTCGAGAAGGGCTCGGAAGTCGGCGCGCACATCCTCTCCGGTGCCGTGATCGATCCGATCGGCCTCAACCGGCTGATCCCCGATTGGAAAGAAAAAGGCGCTCCGGTCGAGACGGCGGTCGAGGTCGACCGTTTCCTCTATCTCGGCCCGGCGGGCGAAATCCGGCTGCCGAACTTCGTGATGCCGCCGCTCATGAACAATCACGGCAACTACATCGTCAGCCTCGGCGCGCTCTGCCAGTGGCTCGGCGAGCAGGCGACGGAACTCGGCGTCGAGATCTATCCGGGCTTTGCCGCAACCGAACTGCTCTACGACCGTGACAAGGGCGGCGCCGTCGTCGGCATCGCGACGGGTGACATGGGCGTTACGCGCGAGGGCGAGCCGGGGCCGAACTTCACGCGCGGCATGGAATTGCGCGGCAAGTACACGTTTCTCGCCGAGGGCGCGCGCGGCTCACTGTCGAAGCAGCTCATCGCCAAGGAGAAGCTCGACAAGGGCCGCATCCAGAAATACGGCATCGGCATCAAGGAACTCTGGGAGGTGCCGGCCGACAAGCACCAGCCCGGCCTCGTCCAGCACTCGTTCGGCTGGCCGCTCGACAACCGCACCGGCGGAGGCTCGTTCCTCTATCACTACGGAAAGAACCTCGTTTCCGTGGGCTTCGTCGTCCACCTCAACTACGAGACCCCCTACCTCTCGCCCTACGAGGAGTTCCAGCGCTTCAAGACGCACCCGGCCATCGCGCCGATGCTGGAGGGCGGCAAGCGCATCGCCTACGGCGCGCGCGCCATCACCGAGGGCGGCTGGCAGGCCATCCCCGACCTCGTGGTGCCGGGCGTCGCGTTGCTCGGCTGCTCGGCGGGCTTCATGAACGTGCCGCGCATCAAGGGCAGCCACAACGCCATCCTGTCCGGCATTGCCGCCGCCGATGCCGCCGCCGAGGCGCTGGCTGCGGGGCGCGCACACGACAAGTTGAAGGCGTATGCGAAGGAGGTCAT
>CALMPK010000394.1 GCA_937873575.1 uncultured Hyphomicrobiaceae bacterium | reverse complement strand
CCACGGCCGCGTCGTAGGCGGCGGTGTGGGCGAACGCGGCCCGGGCCAGGCGACGCCGGGTGGTGTCCGACAGCGCGCCGTCGGCCCGCAGCTCCTCCAGGATCCCGGCGTAGTCGCCCGGGTCGACCACCACCCCCACGTGGGCGTGGTTCTTGGCCGCGGCGCGCACCATGGCCGGGCCGCCGATGTCGATGTTCTCGACGCAATCCTCGTAGGGCGCGCCCTTCGCCACGGTCGCTTCGAACGGATAGAGATTGACGATCAGGAGGTCGATGGGAGCGATCTCGTGATCTCGCGCGGCAGCATCGTGCTCGGCGTTGCCGCGAATGGCGAGCAGGCCGCCGTGGACTTTCGGGTGCAGCGTTTTCAACCGCCCGTCCATCATCTCGGGAAAGCCGGTGTGCTCGGCGACGTCCTTCACGCTCAGGCCCGCCGCCTTCAGCGCCGCCGCCGTTCCGCCGGTCGAAAGCAGCTCGATTCCTTGCTCTCCGAGTGCGCGGGCGAGATCGACGAGCCCGGTCTTGTCCGAGACGGAAACGAGTGCGCGGCGGATCTTGTTGGCGGTGTCGGTCATTGCAACCTCTGGCAGCCTCTCGGGTTCGAACGTACCCGGCGGTTAGCACATGTGGCGAGCGCCCGGAATGCGCCATTGCGCGAAGGCGCACCACGGGCGCGGATTTCCACGGCCGAAGAGTGGGTTGGACGGCTCAGTCAATTCGGGTCAGGGCCCAGCGGACTTCGGTTTCGCCGAATGTCGCGCCGCGCAGCACCACCTGAAGCGCGACGAGCGGTCCCGCTGTCGCTGCAAAATGAATGCTTTCCTCGATCCCGAGACGCGCCCCTTCGGCCGCCATGCGCCAGCGCTGGTCGCCAGCCTCGATGATGACCGCTCCGACCTTGTCGGCGAGGCGGCATTCGACACCCGGGTGAAGGTGGAAGTGGATCGAGAACGGCACGTCGCGCTTGAGGCGGAGTGTACCGCTGCGCGGTTTCAGCCGGTCGATGCCGACGACGCGGCGGCCATCCGCTTCGAGCGCGATGCGGCGGTGGTGCAGAACGCCATGCGCGGCGAGGTAGCCGTTATGGCTGGCCTCGACGATGGCGGAGCCGTCGGCACCCTCCCGCGTCGCGCTGCGCACATCGTCCGGGCCGCGGATCGGAGCCTGGCCGAGCAAGCTCTCGAGGCTGGCGCTGGCGACAAGGCGCGACGACGACGTCTCGCCGAGTACGAGGGCGTTGTGGCTCGCGGTCGAACGGGCGGCGGCGATCCAGTCGGCGTGGGTCGCGCCCGGCATGCCACCATTCGAGACGATCAGGGTGTCACCGGAGCAGAGTTCGAAAGAGAGGCAGCCGGCCTGCGCCTCGCCCGCCATCTCCAGCGGAGGCGCCGCGCCGCAGTCGGCGAAGACGACGGTGCCGTTGCGGGCGATGCGGACATAGCCGCTGGGACCGGTCCACGCCGGCGGGTTTTCGGGTGGCGGGCCGACGAAATCACCATACGCGAGCACCGTCGCGAGGCTCGATTGCTGCGCGACACCAACGCCGTTGAAGCGCGCCAATAGCCCATCTCCCAGGCGCTGCGCCCGAAGCATGTCGATCATCGCGGCGATGGCCTTGGCGAGATCCTGCGGCTGCGGGCGACCGCGCGCGCGGAAGCACTCCTTGAGCGGTAGCACGTCGAGCAACACGTCGACGAGGAGGCGCGCATTGCGGCTGACGTGGCCCCCGTCACTCAGGATCTGACGGGAGAGAGTTGAGTTGAAAAGCTGGAGATCGGCGTCGATGCGACTGTCTCGGCCGGAGATCGAGAGGTCGGCGAGCAGCAGCGCAGTGGTGGCGAGCAGTCGCGGATAGCCAGCGGGGGCCTCGCGCCAGGCCGATGAAAGGTACACGAGTTGCGCGCCGAGGCTGCGGGTGATCGTGTCGTAGCCACGCTCGTCGGCCCCCTCGAGCAGAATCGAGGATTGCGTGATCCAGGAGATGATCCGCCGCGCCACGATGTCGGGGTTCCAGGCGACGGTGCCATGGTGCTCCACGCCGTAGCGCATGATCCATTCGAGCGCGAGCTGGCGGGCCGTGTCGCCGGCTTCCGCGTCGCCTGCGGCGGCCAGGTGGCGCAGCCAGCTGAAACCGTGCAGAGATCGCACCCACGGCCGGTTCGGCGGCGGCACGTCGAACGGCGAGGCGTCGTCGACCACGACCACGGTGCCGGCGAGGCCGAAATGGCCGTGCTGGATCTCGTACCAGAAACTGGGGTCGGACTGCCGCAGGTCCGGTGGCACGATCAGCAACTGGTCGATGCGTCGCGCGCCATAGCGCAGGCGCACGCCCGGCAGGCCGAGCGCCCGCGACAGCAACGCCCGCCGGCGCCGCTCGACCGTGATCGCGGTGATGCGCAGCTTCTCGCTGAAGCTCAATTGCGCCATGGGGGCTCTCCGGGCGGACGACCACCTCGGTTAACGGACCCGCGTGACCGTGGCAAGGCGAAGCGCCGCGCCAGATGGGGACGGAGCAAGCCGGATTGTCAGTCCTGACGCACCAGGCGGCAGGCGTAGAAGCCGTCCATGCCACTCGCCACCGGACTGCCGGCCGGGGTGTGGAACGGCAGTGTTCTGAGATCGCCGGACTGCGTGAGCCATTCCGCCGCGATCCCCTCTTCGCCGGCCTGGATCGGCAAGCGCTGGAATTCGGGGTGCTTGGCGAGGAACATTTCGATCTGTGCGCGGCCTTCCTCCGGCTCGAGCGAGCAGGTGCAGTACACCAGCCGCCCGCCCGGCCGCACCAGCCGCGACGCCGCGTCGAGCAGGTTCGTCTGGATGGCGGTGAGCTTGGCCAGGTCGCTATGGCGCTTCAGATGGAGGATGTCGGGATGGCGCCGGATGGTCCCGGTAGCCGTACACGGCGCATCGAGCAGCACGGCATCGAACGTGCGACCCGGGTCCCACGTCGCCGCGTCCGGGGGGGCGATGTCGGCCGAGGGGCCGAGCCGCGAGAGGTTTTCCGCGACGCGCTTCAGCCGTTCGCCCGATGCGTCCACGGCGGTGACCTTGGCGCCACGGGCCGCGAGCTGCGCCGTTTTCCCACCCGGCGCGGCGCACAGATCGGCAATGTCCTGGCCCGCGAGGTCGCGGCCGAGCAGCGTTGCGGGCAGCGCGGCGGCGGCATCCTGCACCCACCAGGCGCCGCTGGCGAAACCGTCCTTCTCCTCGATCCGGCCGCCGGCCGGCAGGCGCAGCGAGCCCGTGGTGAGAACGGTAGCGCCGAGCTTTTCGGCCCAAGCTGACGCGTCGCCGTCGCTCTTGAGCGTCAGGTCCAGCGCCGCTTCGCTGAGGGACGCCTCGGCAATGCGGCGCGCCGTCTCCTCGCCGTAGATGTCGCACCAGCGCTGCCAGAGCCAAGCGGGATACGACAGCCTCAGCGTGTCGATGTCGGCGAGGCGGGTGCGCCCCTCGAGCGAGACGCGGCGCAGCACCGCGTTCACCAGCTTGTCGAAGCGCTGGGTCGCGGGGTTGCGGCGGCATTCGGCGACGGCGAGATTGATGGCCGCGTGCGCCGGCGTGTCGAGATACAGCATTTGCGCGGCGCCGAGCAGCAGCAGGCGCTGGGCGGCGATGTGACGTTCGCCGAGCGGCCGCTCCATGAAATCGGCGAGCAGCGTTTCCAGCCCGCCACGGTGGCGCAGAACCGTTGCCGCGCGATCAGCCTCGCCAGCCCGCGGTCGCGGCGCCAGCGCCAGCCCCTTGCCACTCGCGAAAGCCTTCGCCAGCGCATCGTCGAATACGCGGTTGCGGTCGAGGACGGCGGAAACGAGGTCGAGCGCCATCTCGCGGGCGGCGAGGCCGGCCTGCTGTGTCGGCTGCGGCTTGGCGGCAGCGGCGCGCGGTTCCAGGCTCGCGCCTTCCTTGACCTTGGCCGCGGCCCAGGAACGGGCGCGCGGTTCGAGCTTCGCGCGGATGACGGGCGGCATCGGACCGCCGCGACGCCTGCGGCCTTTTGGGGATTCTTCGGTAATGGCTCGGACTCCGGTCTCGCCTGCGCGCGACGCGGAAGGCGTCGCGGCGGCTTGCATGGACCGCACTTGTTGTCCGAGTGGTGCCCGCGGCGCAAGCCCCTCTGGTGCATGGCAACCGGTCGCATCAGGCCGCGGCGGCATGTCTCGGCCTCGCGACCGGATCGCCAAGTGGGCCCGGAAGATGGCTGCGAAGGGCCTCGCGCCGTGCCGAGGGCAGGTCGGCAAGGCTCGCCAACCGGCCGCCGCTTCACCCCGCTCGGGCTTACCCCCAGGGCCCGCGACCGCCGCGGCGGGGACCGGCGGCGGGACGTGACCAGGGGCCCGTGGGCTCTTCGCTGCCGTTGGCGCTACCGTAAGAGTCGTCCGAGAGCGCTGGGCCGCCGCTGGCGTCGATCCCCATCTCTTGCGCCAGCTTCAGCAGCTCGGCGATGCGGTTCTCGGTGTTCGGGTGGGTCGAGAACAGGTTGTCGACGCCCCGGCCGGTCAGCGGATTGATGATGAAGAGGTGCGCGGCGGCGGGAACGGCCTCGGCGTCCTCGTTGACGATCCGGTGCGCCTGAGCCTGGATCTTCTGCAGGGCTGTTGCGAGCGGGATGGGATTCCCGGTGATCATCGCGCCGAGGCGATCGGCCTGGTACTCGCGCGAGCGGCTGATGGCGGTCTGCACCAGCATGGCGGCGAACGGGGCCATGATCATCGCGGCCAGCGCGCCGATGAAACCCACGCCGTTGCCATTGCTGTCGCGGTTTCCGCCGAACAGCATGCCGAACTGGAGATACTGCGCGAGCATGGAGATAGCGCCGCCGATGGTGGCGGCGACCGTCATGGTCAGCGTGTCACGGTTCTTGATGTGGGCGAGTTCGTGCGCGACGACGCCCGCCACCTCGTCGCGCGAGAGCACGTCGAGCAAGCCCGTCGAGACGGCGACGGCGGAATTCTGCGGGTTGCGCCCCGTGGCGAAGGCGTTCGGCTGCGCGTTCTGGATGATGTAGACGCGCGGCGGCGGCAATTCGGCGCGGTGGGCGAGCCGGTGGACCATGTCGACCAGCTCCGGTGCGGAGTTGCGATCGACCTCGTGTGCGCCGAACATGCGCAGCACCATCTTGTCCGATTTCCAAAGGCTGAAGGCGTTCATGGCGAGGGCCACCAAGAACGCGATGAGCATGCCGCTCTGGCCGCCGACGACGGCGCCCATGGTCACGAAAATGCCGGTCAGCACGATCAGCAGAAGACCGGTCTTGGTGTAGTTCATAGGCATGACGCACTCCAGGAGTGACGTTACGTGCGAAGCTGAACCGGCGGCGCGGAACCCGTGGCCGGTACCTTGTCGTCGTGCATCTGGGGAGCGGACGGCCCGGATGGAAGCCTTGCCGGCTCCCCCCGAAGGTGTAAAGCGTTCCCGAGGCTCTGGTTCGGGGTACCTGTCAACCACCGGCAAACCCTGAACCATCGGTGGACTGCATTCGCTATCCCATCCCGGTGCCACCGCACCCGATTGCGATGCTATATGGGAGCGGAGCATGTCGCCAAACAGATGGCGGCGCTCCCGAAGCCCCGACGTTCTATTTTGAGATGGCCGATGGCAGACGATTCACAGATCCAAAACAACGGAACCGCGTCCGGGGCCGAGCCGAAGCGGGACCTCACCCCGGAGGCGCGGCGCGCCCTGGCCGAGGCGGAGGAGCGCCGGCGCCTCGCGGCCCAGAATGAGACGTCGGCAGCCGGCGGCACGCCGCGCGAGGTGGGCGGGCGCACAGGCCCCGAGCCGACCCGATACGGCGATTGGGAGAAGGGCGGCATCGCCTCCGACTTCTAGCGGCGTCGCGTTAACGGATGACCCCATGTTACCGTGCTGCAAAGACTGAGTTTTTCATAATCCACCCGCCGGCGCACCGGCGCCGTTAGCATTTTCTCAACCACGTCCCGAACGGGTCGGCCGCCGCCGCCATCGCCTGCTCCGGCCCGGGCACCTGCCTTGCACCTTCTCTCCGCATCGCAATCGCGATTGCACCACGGAGAGACACGATGGCCGGTCCGATCACCCTCACCACCCGCAGCTTCCGTCACGACCAGCGCGGTGGCGTCGCCATCATCTTCGGGTTGAGCGCCATGGCCATCACCATGTTCGCCGGCGTCGCCCTCGACTACTCCCGCATCGTGCACGAGCGGGTCCGCGTCGCCAGCGCCGTGGATGCCGCCGCCCTCGCCGCCAGCAAGGCGATGCTCGACGGTCGCCTGACCGACGACGACGTGCGGACGATGGCGCGGGCCTTCTTCGATCAGAACCTCGCCGGCGGTTCGCGCTTCCGCAGCCCCGAGGGCTTCGACGTGCAACTCGACCGCTCGACCAACGCCATCGCCATCGAGGCCGACGTGAAGGTCGACATGACGCTGACCCGCGTCGCGGGATATGACTCGGTCGTCTTCCCGGTCCGCGCCACCGCGATGCTGGAGCAGCAGGACATCGAGCTCTCGCTCGCCCTCGACGTCACCGGCTCCATGGCACCTGTCGGCAAGATCGACGCGCTGAAGCGCGCCGGCAAGGATCTCGTCCGCACGCTTCTGCCCGAGGGCGGAACGCCGAACAAGGTGAGCATCGCGCTGGCCCCCTATTCCTCCGGTGTCAATGCCGGCGCATACGGCCGCGTCGTCACCGGCAGGGCCGGCGCGGTCTGCACGTTCGAGCGCGAGGGCAGCGACGTTGCGAGCGAAGCTGCGCCGTCGTCCGGCGACTACCTCAAGACCAACGGTTCGCCCGGCATCGCCAGGGGGGCGACCTGCCCGGGCCGCGCGGTGAAGACGCTGTCGAGCGACCGCGACGCGCTGATCGACGAGTTCGACTACTACACCGCAGGCGGCAGCACCGCCGGTCATCTCGGCGCCCTTTGGGCCTGGTACATGCTTTCGCCGAACTGGAACGCAGTGCTCGGCAACGCTGCCGCGCCCTACAACGACGGCAAGACCAAGAAGGCCCTCGTGCTCATGACCGATGGCCTCTTCAATACCATCGGCGGCAGCAATGGCGGCGATAGCTCGCCGTCGGCCACGCGCTCTCAGCAGATCGCCATGGACGCCTGCGCCGAGATGCGCCGCCAGGGCATCACGGTGTACACCGTCGGCTTCAAGCTCGACGAGATTACCAACACCACGTTGCGCCGCCGTGCCGAGAACACGCTGCGGGACTGCTCGGGCAACGATCCCTCGCATCATTTCGACGCGGCCCGCGAGGATGATCTGATCTCCGCGTTCCAGACCATCGCCGAGCGGCTCAACAACCTCCGCCTCACCAACTGACGGGCGATCTCCCAGAACGACAGCGCAAGCGCCGGGGCCTCGATATAGGCTCCGGCGCTCGTGCTCGAGACGTTGTCCCCTTTTGCCGTTCGCCGCGCCATTCCCTATCCCGCCGCCCTCGCCTATAGGAACGGTATGGGGGGAACACGATGAGACGTCGGCGCTCGCGCTTTCTTAGAATGACACTCACGGCGCTCGTGTCGTTTGCCGCGCTCGCCGGGCTGTGGCTCGGGCTGCTGCCGCAGGTTCTCAACCCGTTTCCACCGCTGCAGCTGGCCGATTCTTCGCCGTGGTTCCTCGATTTCCGCCTCGCCATCGTCAACCGCGATCGTGGCGCCTGCGTCGATACGATCGCCGATCCCGTCATCGCGGCGAAGCCTCTCGTCGATTTCTATGAGAAGGGTGGCTGCGGCTGGAAGAACGCTGTCTCCATCCGGACGGCAGGCGGCGCCGAGCTGTCCGTGGCGCAGGTGTCATGCGGCGTCGCGGCCGCCTTGGCCATGTGGGTGCAGCACGAGGTGCAGCCCCTCGCCGAGAAGCACCTCGGTTCGCGCGTCACCAGCATTTCCAACATGGGCACCTACTCGTGCCGCAACATCATCGGCCGCAAGTTCTTCGCCAACGTGCGCAGCCAGCACGCGACGGCCAACGCCATCGATGTGGCCGGCTTCAAGCTGGCCGACGGGCGCTACATCTCCGTCGCACGGGATTGGAAGGGTGAGGCGCAGAAGGCGGCGTTCCTGCGGGCGGTTCACAAGCGTGCCTGCGCCTACTTCCGTGTCTCGCTGAGCCCGGACTTCAACGCCGCCCATCACGATCACTTCCATTTCGATCGCGGCTACATGTCGTCGTGTAAATGATGAATGGCCTGTAATCTGCGGACAGCGTTTAACGCGACGCGAACCAACCCGGCCGAATTGCATGTCCGGATATGCCGATGCGCCGATAGTTGATCTGCGGTTTACCAAGCTCGGGCAAGGTTGGCCGATCACCGGCCGATCGAACTCCGGGGCACGACATGACCCAGCATGCCAGCCGCCTGAATGCGTTTGCGCACGACACGAGCGGCGCCTTCGCCATTCTGTTCGGCCTGAGCGTGGCTGTGCTGTTCATGCTCGTCGGATTGGCCGTCGATTCCTCGCGCGCGTACAACGTGAGCTTCAAGGTCCAGGATGGCCTGGACGCAGCGGCCCTCGCCGCCGCCAAGCTGCTCGACGACCCCTCGGCCAGCCTCGCCGACGTGCAGGCTCGAGGCGAGAGCTATCTGAAGACTTACATCGAGACGCTTCGCATCAACGGTGTGACGACCGACAACATCCGTGTCGTTCCCAATTACTCTACTTCGTCGGTAACGGTCAGTGCCGACGTCTCGATCCGGACCATGCTCGGCGAGCTGTCGCAGGTGGCTACGTTCGATTTCACTCCCACCTCGACTGTCGTTTACAAGCCGAAGAAGATCGAGCTGGCGATGGTGCTCGATATCACGGGATCGATGTGCAATGTGCCACCGGCGTGGCCAAGAGATGCGTGCCTTTCGGGCGAAAAGATCGACGCCCTGAAGAGTGCAGCAGTCGATCTGGTCGAAATGTTCGCCGCCGGCGCCCCGGGCAAGGATGCCGTTCGCATTTCTGTCGTGCCCTACTCGGCGTCGGTCAATGCGGGCAGCTACGCGGGCGCGGTCTCGAATGGCGACAGCACGGACGGTTGCGTGATCGAGCGCACCGGCGTGGAGGCCTATACCGACGCAGCTCCTCTCGGCGCCCGGGCGCTCGGCACGACGACGACAGCGAAGGACCCTGTCTATTCGTGTCCGTCGTCGAGTGTGCTGCCTCTGACGGACGTATCGGATAACGGGAAGAAGCAGATCATCATCGATCACATTCGCAGTCTGCGCGGACATGGCGGCACCGCCGGCCATATCGGCGCGGCCTGGGGGTGGTACGCGGTTTCTCCCAACTGGAGTGGAATCTGGCCATCGGAAAGCCAGCCGCGGGCCTACGATCCGGACAAGACGGTGAAGGTCGTCATCCTGATGACGGACGGCCTCTTCAACGCGGCCTATCGCAACGGTGGCGAGAAATATTCCTGGCCCGACACTTCGAGCAGCGACCCGACCAGGCCCGGCACGTCGGGTTATCAGGCGCTGAAGATCTGCAAGAACATGCGGGCGGCGGATTCCGACGTTAAGGTCTATACGATCGGCTTCCAGACCCCGCCTGCGGCCGAGAGCCTGCTCAAGGACTGCTCGGGGGCGGATAGTTTTTATCCTGCGGCCAACGTCAGCCAGCTCACTGCGGCGTTCCGCGACGTGGCGCGGCGGCTGTCGAGTATGCGCGTCAGCAGTTGACGGGCAGCGCGAGGTCTCTCTCGGCGGAAACAAAAAAGGGCAAGGCGCGCGGCCTTGCCCTTCTTGCATTCGTCAATCGTCAGCCGCTTCGTTTCGAAGAAAGCGCGGAGTGCTCCGCGTCTCGACCGATCGCACCCTGAAGCATCATCCGATCAGGGGAACCCTTTCGGTTCCGTCTGATCGGATAGTGTTCTGGCTGCTCAACCGCGACGGTTCTGACGGTTGTTGATGAGGTCGTCGACGACGGCCGGATCAGCCAGCGTCGAGGTGTCGCCGAGGCTTCCGAACTCGTCCTCGGCGATCTTGCGCAGGATGCGGCGCATGATCTTGCCCGAACGGGTCTTCGGCAGGCCCGGAGCGAACTGGATGAGGTCGGGCGAAGCGATCGGACCGATCTCTTTGCGCACGTGGGCCACCAGCTCCTTCTTCAGCGCGTCGGTCGGCTCCTCGCCGACGTTCAGCGTGACGTAGCAGTAGATGCCCTGGCCCTTGAGATCGTGCGGGTAGCCGACGACCGCGGCCTCGGCGACCTTCGGGTGGGCGACCAGTGCGCTTTCGACTTCGGCCGTGCCCATGCGGTGACCGGAGACGTTGATGACGTCGTCGACGCGGCCGGTGATCCAGTAGTAGCCATCCTCGTCGCGACGGCAGCCGTCACCCGTGAAGTAGGTGCCGGGGTAGGTCGAGAAGTAGGTCTGCACGAAGCGCTCGTGGTCGCGATAGACCGTGCGCATCTGGCCCGGCCAGCTGTCGAGGATGACGAGGTTGCCGTTGGTCGCGCCCTCGAGCGTGTTGCCCTTGTCGTCGACGAGGGCGGGCTGCACGCCGAAGAACGGCCGCGTCGCCGAGCCGGGCTTCAGGTTGGTGGCACCCGGCAGCGGCGTGATCATGATGCCGCCGGTCTCGGTCTGCCAGAAGGTGTCGACGATCGGGCAGCGGCCCTCGCCGACGACGTGGTAGTACCACTCCCAGGCTTCCGGATTGATCGGCTCGCCGACCGAGCCGAGCAGGCGCAGCGACGAACGGTCGGTGCGCTTCACGAGATCCTCGCCGGCACCCATCAGCGAGCGGATCGCGGTCGGCGCGGTGTAGAAGATGTTGACGCTCCACTTGTCGACGACGTGCCAGAAGCGCGACGCCGTCGGGTAGTTGGGAACGCCCTCGAACATCAGCGTGGTGGCGCCGTTGGCGAGCGGCCCGTAGACGATGTAGCTGTGGCCGGTGACCCAGCCCACGTCCGCGGTGCACCAGTAGATGTCGCCGTCGTGATAGTCGAAGACGTACTGGTGGGTCATCGCCGCATAGACGAGGTAGCCGCCAGAGGTGTGAACGACGCCCTTCGGCTTGCCGGTGGAGCCCGAGGTGTAGAGGATGAACAGCGGATCCTCGGCATTCATCGGCTCGGGCGGGCAGTCGGCGGAGACCTTCACGATCTCCTCGTGCAGCCAGAAGTCACGGCCGGGCGTGAACGGAACCGGGTTGCCCGTGTGGCGAACGAGAAGCACCTTCTCGTCGCCCTTGCACTTCTTCAGCGCATCGTCGGTGTTCTTCTTGAGCGGCACTGTCTTGGAGCCGCGCAGACCTTCGTCCGCGGTGATGATGAGCTTGGAGTCGGCGTCCTCGACGCGGTTCTGCAAGCTGTCCGGCGAGAAGCCCGCGAAAACGATCGAGTGGATGGCGCCGATGCGTGCGCAAGCCAGCATCGCGTAGGCCGCCTCGGGGATCATCGGCAGGTAGATGGTGACGCGGTCACCCTTCTTGACGCCGTGCGCCTTCATGACGTTGGCGAACTTCGAGACGCGCTCGAGCAGCTGGCGGTAGGTGATCTTCTCGTCGCGGGTCGGGTCGTCGCCTTCCCAGATGATGGCCACCTGATCGCCGCGCGTCGCCACGTGGCGGTCGACGCAGTTGGCGCAAACGTTCAGCTCACCGTCCTCGTACCATTTGATCGAGACGTTGTGCGGGTCGTAGGAGGTGTTCTTGACCTTGGTGTACGGCTTGATCCAGTCGAGGCGAAGGCCCATCTCGCCCCAGAAACCCTGCGGGTCCTTGACCGAGCGCTGATACAGCTCGAGGTACTTGTCGTTGTCGACCCAGGCCCGCGATTTCCATTCCGCTGGAACCGGGTAAACTTTCTCCGACATGGTATTTCCTCCCACTTTTGGCTTGAGATTTTCGGGCATTATAGGTTCGGCGAGGGGTGCGGCAAGCCTCCCCTTCGTCGTATTTGAGCGATCCTGGCGGTCGCCTATTGCGAGGCCCCCCGGCGGGCCTTTCAGCCGGCGGCCTGCTCTCCTCCGCCCGCACCGGGCTGCCCGGAAACGAGGGGCTCCGGCGGGCCGCCGAGACGCCAGACCGCGGTGCGTTTGATGAGGGCGTCCTCGAGTTCCCGCGTCACCGGCACCTCGTATCGCGCCGCCTCGGCGAAACGGCCTTTTGGGAAATAATTGCGTTGCGGATCACCGATCAGGATGAGGCTGCCGGCCGCGCTTTCGCGTTCGATGAGCGCTAAGACGCGATCAGCGAGCTGGCGTTCGTAAAACAGGTCGCCGACCAGAATGACGTCGAAAGACCGCGCCAAAGGCCCGTCCAGCAAATCGGTGTCCGTCGTCGTGAGCCGCGTTCCATTGGCAGCGCCGTTGATCTCGCAGGCGACGAGGGCAATCTGATCTATGTCTGCTGCCAGGACGTCGATAGCTCCCGCCATCGCCGCTGCGATCGCCTGCAGCCCCGATCCCGCTCCGAGATCGAGCACGCTCTTGCCGGCGACCATCCGAGGGTTGTCCAGCAGATAGCGCGCCAGCGCCTGCCCGCCGGCCCACGCGAAGGCCCAGTAGGGTGGCGGCACGTTGATCTCGCCGAGCTCCTCCTCGGTCTTCTGCCAGATCGGCAGACTCTCCTCGGCGAGCTGGAGGGTGATTTCCGGTACGAGCGGCGGGGCGAGCGGCTTCGTGTTGGCGCGAATAAAGCCGGCCACGGCGTCGCGATTGGCCGGATCGAGCCGCGTCGGCGTCGCCGCCTGCGCTGAGCCGTCCTCGCCCTGCTCCAGCGGAGCGTTGGTGCTCACTTGGGCTTCCTCTTGCCAAACTTCTTCGGATCGAGGCCCCCCATGCGGCAGACCTCGGCCCATTCCTCTGCCGTCACCGGCTGCACGGAAAGCCGCATCGAGGTGACGAGGCTCATATTGGCGAGCTTCGGATTGGATTTGACGGCGGCCAACGTCACGGGCTTCGGCATGTCGGCAACGGCGCGCACGTCCACGCAGTTCCACTTGGGATCGTCGCTGGTCGAGTCGGGGTGGGCGAGGGCCGAAATCTCGCACACGCCGACGATCTCTAGGCCGATGTTGGAGTGGTAGAAAAAGCCGAGGTCACCGATGCGCATCGCCCGCATGTTGTTGCGCGCGAGATAGTTGCGCACGCCGCTCCATTCTTCGCCCGCAGCGCCCTTGGCCTTGAGCTGCTCCCACGAGAACGCATCCGGCTCCGACTTCAGGAGCCAGAAGCCGCTCGAGACGATGGGTGCAGGGGCTTTGCGGGCGGGCTTCGACGGGGCACTGGCCGCGGTTCCATTCGATCTGGCCGTGACCGCTAGATGTTTTGCGGCGGCCTTCTTGCTGGGCCTCGATGTCATGCGCTGAACGAGCTGCTCCATCCGGTTGGAGCATCATCCAACCGCACGCGCTCGCCTCGGCGATGGGCTGTCGGATAGCGACGCTCCGCAGGTTTGCGGTGAGAGCGCCGTGGTCCGAACGGCGGCCCACCCACGGGGCCGTCTGTACGGATGGCGCTTCGGATGCAGGAGCCTACAGATGCGGAGCGCAATGGCAAGCGGGGCCAGCGCACGCGAGGCAACTGCGGCATCGTTCGCCCGCGCAGACGTTCAGCGGCCGCCGCCGCGTCAGGCGCAGAGGCTCAGGCACTGGGGCTCAGGCACTGGGGCTCAGGCACTGGGGCTCAGGCACTGGGGCTCAGGCACTG
>CALMPK010000393.1 GCA_937873575.1 uncultured Hyphomicrobiaceae bacterium | reverse complement strand
GTCATGGCGGTCTTCTACAGCAATAAGGGGGTCCGGGTCGAAGCCCGTCTCCGCCGCCGTCCGCCGCCGGGATGGCGGTCAGGCGCGAGAAGACTCAGGGCCGATCCGGGCCGGACTCCCATCGGCCGAGTCGCCCGGTTTCCGGGTCGTGGGTCCGGCCGGCGCCAGGCGCGCGCAGGCCGTCGGCGACGAGTTTGACGCCCAATGCCCCCACCCCGAGGCCGGCGAGCCAGGGCAGAGCCAGGAACTCCAGAGCTTTCAGATCGGACGCCGTGCCGCGGACCTCCCACGCCGACACGAGCATGTACCAGAGCGTGCAGAGACCGGGCGCGATGAGGACGAGCCCTCCGGCGAGGCAGATCAGGCGAGTGAGGGTCATGGCCGGATCCGTGTCTCCCCGCTGACGGGACCAGTTAGACGAGGCGGCTCTGGGCGACGGCGGCGCGGATGAAGTCGGCGAAGAGCGGGTGCGGCTCGAAGGGGCGGCTTTTCAGTTCCGGGTGGTACTGGACGCCGATGAACCAGGGGTGGTCCGGGATCTCGACGATCTCGGGCAAGAGGCCGTCGGGCGAGGTGCCGGAGAAGCGCAGGCCTTTCGCCTCCAGCGCCTCGCGGAAGGCGAAGTTCACTTCGTAGCGGTGGCGGTGGCGTTCGCTGATCGCCGTCGCGCCGTAGATGCCGGCGACGCGGCTGCCGGGGGCGAGCGCGGCGTCATAGGCGCCGAGCCGCATCGTGCCGCCGAGATCGCCGGCCGCGTGGCGCTTCTCCAGCTCGTTGCCCTTCAGCCATTCGGTCATCAACCCGACGATGTGGGTGCCGGACTGGGTGAACTCGGACGAGGTGGCGTCGGCGATGCCGGCGAGATTGCGCGCCGCCTCGATGCAGGCCATCTGCATGCCGAAGCAGATGCCGAAATAGGGAATGCCGCGCTCGCGCGCGAACTGCGCGGCGCGGATCTTGCCCTCCGAGCCGCGCTCGCCGAAGCCGCCGGGGACGAGGATCGCGTGCTTGTCCTCCAGCGCCTGCACGGCGGCGCCGTTCTCGAATACCTCGCTCTCGATCCAGTCGATCTTCACCCGCACGTTGTTGGCGATGCCGCCATGGGTGAGCGCCTCGGCGAGCGATTTGTAGGCGTCATGCAGGCCGACATACTTGCCGACCACGGCGATCTTCACCTCGCCCTCGGGCTTGGTGACGCGCTCCACGATGTTGCGCCAGCGCGCGAGATCGGGCTCGGGCAGGTCGCGGATGCCGAAGACCGAGAGCAGCTCGGTGTCGAAGCCCTCGGCGTGATAGGCGTTCGGCACATCGTAGATGGTCTTCACGTCGAGCGCCTGGATGACGCGCGAGGACTGCACGTTGCAGAACAGCGCGATCTTGCGGCGCTCGTTCTCGGGGATCTCGCGGTCCGCGCGGATGAGCAGGATGTCGGGCTGGATGCCGATGCCGCGCAGCTCCTTGACCGAGTGCTGGGTCGGCTTGGTCTTCAGCTCGCCGGCGCTGGGGATATAGGGCGCAAGCGTGAGGTGGACGAAAGCGGCCTGGCCCTCGCCCAGTTCGTTGCCGAGCTGGCGGATCGCCTCGAAGAACGGCAGCGCCTCGATGTCGCCGACCGTGCCGCCGATCTCGACCAGCACGAAGTCGACGCCCTCGTTGCCGTCGAGCACGAACTGCTTGATGGCGTCGGTGACGTGCGGAATGACCTGCACGGTGCCGCCGAGATAGTCGCCGCGGCGCTCCTTGGCGATGATGTTCTGGTAGATGCGGCCGGTGGTGATGTTGTCCGACTGCTTGGCCGGAACGCCGGTGAAGCGCTCGTAATGGCCGAGGTCGAGGTCGGTCTCGGCACCGTCGTCGGTGACGAACACCTCGCCGTGCTGATAGGGGCTCATCGTCCCGGGATCGACGTTCAGATAGGGGTCGAGCTTGCGGAGACGCACGGAATACCCGCGCGCTTGCAGCAGCGCGCCGAGTGCGGCCGATGCGAGGCCCTTGCCAAGGGAGGAGACCACGCCGCCGGTGATGAAGATGTACCGTTGCATGGGCTTCGACCTTATCCGGTTGGCGTGCGATTCGAGAGGGCTTTTTGCCATGATCCACGGCCGAGTTGAGACATCGGATGATGCTGCAACTCGGATGGCGGACAAATTCGGCGCGGCGCCGCCCGAGGGCGAGCATCGGCGCTTGTTCGTGGGCCTGCCCGCGAGGCGGCCCCGTGTTCGAAGGGGCCGGCTTCCATGGGCTCGGTATGAGGCGCGGGGCGGCGCGCTTCGCCCATCCATCGGGGCGGGGAGGAAAGTCCGGTCCAACAAGGCACGAGCGTGCGCCCTTCCGCCATGATCCGCATCAGACGTTCACCCACGTTCGGGCGGGTCTCGATCGGCGGGTCTTCGGCGGTACTCTTTAGCGGTACTCGTTAGCGGTTCTGGGGAACCTGGGGACCGCCCTGCAGCTTGTCGAGCAGGCCGCCGCGCGGAGCTGCCGGAGCCTCGCCCGTCGGCGCGGACGCCGGAGCGGTGGTGCCGGGCGCCGTCTGCGCGGGCTGATTGACGGTGTCGAGGATCGACCGAGTCGCCGTGCCCTGGTTGGCCAGGATGGTCAGCATCAGGCTCGTGAAGAAGAAGCCCGCAGCGAGCGCGGCCGTGGTGCGCGTCAGCAGGTTCGCGGTGCCGCGACCGGTGAGGAAGCCGCCGCCGCCGCCACCACCGCCGCCCATGCCGAGCGCGCCACCCTCGGAGCGCTGCAACAGCACGACGCCGACGAGGCCGGCGGCGATCATAAGGTGGATGACGAGCAGTACGGTGGCCATGGGTGCGGTCCTGGTTGGTTCACCGGCACGCGACGGAGCGGGGGCTCCGGGGCCGGCTGCGGATTCGCGAACATCGGTTGCCTGCACGCCGACGCGTCCGGAGAAACACCGGCCGGACGCGCAGAACAGGCTTCGCGCGGCGTCTTACACGATTGATCGTGACAAGGCCAGCACCGCGGCGGGCCGGCCGCGTTTGCCGCAGGGCAGATTTGCGATGTAACGGGCTACTGGCGCGCCACGGGCTTCGGCTCGCCCGACTTGAGGGCCGCCGCTGCCGGGGGATGGGCCTGGGCCGGCTGTCCCGACGTCGACTGGCGCGCTGCGGGCATCGGCGCTGGGCGCTGCGGCACCGGCGGCTCGGCCGCTGTGGTCGAGGCTCCCGGCTTGGCGGCGTTGGCGGGGGCCGCCGTTTCAGCGCTCGGCGGCGGAGGATTGGCGGCGATGATCGCGCGCAACACGGTATTCGGCTCCGGCAACGGCACTTTCTCCGGATCGATTGGAGCCGGCGGTGTCTCGGTTTCGATCAGCGTCGGCCGGCAGCGGAACAGGACCTGCTCGCGCAGGGCGATCAGTTGCGAAACGAGGGCGATCTGCTCAGGTGAAAGGTTTGTCTTGGCCCACTCGGGCCCGCGCGCCAGGCTGGCGGCAGCGGTTCCGCTCTCCAGGGTGGTGAGCTCACGACGCATGCCGTCGCAGGCTTCCGGCGGCAGCGGCTCGGCGTTCAACGTGGCCGGGGCTGCGGCGAGCACGATCAGCGACGCCGCGAGCAGGGCCGTGGGCGAGCCGGTCCGGCGCCCGTGCCGGCCACGCGGGTGAGCGTCTCGGCGGAACGTTTCGCATCGCTGCATCGCATCCGACCGGCGTGACGCCCACGCCAGTCCTCCCCTCAATCAATGTCGTTCGCCCGCGCGCCCGGCCGTGTTCCCGATGCCGACCACTCCGGCCAGCCACGGCAACAACCACCGGGACGAGTTCGGAAAGCCGTCGGACCAGGGCCTCGCGCAAGCGCTCTTAAACTACGCCGAATAGGCTTGAACAATCCTCAAGAAGTCGTTCGCTTTGAGGCTGGCGCCGCCGACCAGCGCCCCGTTCACGTTGGCGACGGCCATCAACTCGGCGGCGTTGTCCGGCTTCACCGATCCGCCGTAGAGAATGCGCATCGCCGCACCCTCGGCTCCGAAGCGGGCGACGAGCGCGGCGCGGATCACCGCATGGACCTCGGCCACGTCGCCCGGCGTTGCGGTGAGCCCGGTGCCGATCGCCCAGACCGGCTCGTAGGCAATGACCGTGTTGGCGGCGGTGGCGGCGTCGGGGAGAGATTTCTCGAGCTGGCGCTTCACCACGTCGAGGGTGAGGCCCGCGGCGCGCTGGCCGGCCGTCTCGCCGATGCAGACGATGGCGACGAGCCCTGCACGGTAGGCGGCCGACGCCTTGGCACGGACCGCTGCGTCCGTTTCGCCGTGATCGGCGCGCCGCTCGGAATGCCCGACGATCACTGCCGTCGCGCCCGCATCCTTGAGCATCTCGGGCGAGACGTCACCAGTGTGGGCACCACTGACGCCGGTGTGGCAGTCCTGGCCGCCGAGCAACAGGCGGCTACCCGCTCCAAGCTCGCCGAGCACCATCAGCAACGTTGCCGGCGGGCAGATCATCACGTCGGCCGGAACACCCGCGTCGCCTGAGATCTTCTCCTTGACCGCGAGCGCTTCCTGGAGCGCGGCCTTGAGGCCGTGCATCTTCCAGTTGCCGGCGACGAGAGGGCGGATCGGGGGCGTGGTGTCGCTCATGCGCGGCGGGCTCCTATTTTGGGCTCGGGGCTTTGGGCTCGGAAAACGATCTGCGGGAGACGGATGGGCGAGTCTGCTGCCGGCTGGCGCCGGGCGCGCGGGGGCGAGGCTGTCTGGCTGGAGAACGCGCCCGCCACGGTGGCCCTGGACGAGCGCCGCACGCGACCGCTCGACTTGGCCGAGCCCCGCCGGACGGCTTCGGCACGGCGTGCCGCCGCGCTTGCTTTCCCACTCCGCCTGCGCTTCATATGCGCTACATAGCACACGCCGAGACCCTCTGAGCACGGGGTTTCGACGACGAGGTGATGCGGCGAATTGGAGCGGCGCCGGTCCCGGCGCGATACAGGATCGCGCGAGCCGGTCGAGTTCTCGTTTCCCCCGTATCCAGAAGAGAGAAGGGCTTGGCGCCGCCTGCGCGGCGCGGGCCCGCAACAACGGAAGACTGTTCCCGATGCTTGACGCGATGCGACGCGGTGCCCAGGGATGGGTAGCCAAATTTCTCTTTGCCATCCTGATTCTGAGCTTCGCCGTCTGGGGCGTCGCCGACGTCTTCACCGGCCGCGGTCGCACCAGCCTCGCGACCGTGGGTGACAGCGAGATCTCGCCCGCCGATTTCCAGCGCGCCTTTTCGCAAGAGCTGAGCGCCATCTCCCGCCAGGCGGGCCAGCGCATCACCACCGAGCAGGCGCGCGCCTTCGGTCTCGACCAGCGCGTCATGCAGCGTCTCGTCGGCTCCGCGGCGGTCGACAGCCATGTCGGCAAGCTCGGCCTCGCGCTCTCCACTGACGAGCTGATCGAGGGACTGAAGACCGATCCGTCGTTCTTCGGCACGGACGGCAAGTACTCGCGCCAGGTGGTGCAGAGCATCATGGACCAGCTCGAGCTGTCCGAGCGTGGCTTCTTCGAGCTGCGCCGCAAGGAAGAGCTGCGCCGCCAGCTCACCAGCTCCATCGTCGCCGGCATCGCCGCGCCGGCCCCGCTTATCGATGTCATTCACGCCTATCGCGAGGAGAAGCGCGTCATCTCCTTCTTCCGCATCGATCCTGACAAGGTGGTCAAAGTCGCGGCCGCCGACGAGGCGAAGCTCAAGGCCGTCTACGACGCAAACAAGTCCGAGTTCGTCACGCCTGCTCTGCGCAAGCTCGCCGTTCTGGTGCTGTCGATCGATGATCTCAAGAAGCGTGTCGCCATCAGCGACGATGAGATCAAGTCCGTCTACGAGGCGGAGCGTGCCACGTACGACACTCCGGAGCGCCGCCGCATACAGCAGGTCGCGTTCAAGGACATGGCCGCCGCCGAGGCCGCCAGCACGGCGATCCGTCAGGGCAAGAGCTTCGTCGATGCCGCCAAGGACGCAGGCGCCAAGGAGAGCGACATCGATCTCGGCGTGCTGACCCGCTCGCAGATCATCGATCCCAAGATCGCCGACGTCGCTTTCGGGTTGGGCAAGGACGCCGTCTCGGACCCCGTGCAGGGCCGCTTCGCCACCGTGCTGCTGCGCGTGACCGCGATCGAGCCGGGCACCACCAAGACGCTCGCCGACGTCAAGGACAAGGTGCACGAGAAGATCGCCGCTGAAAAAGCGCAGGTCGAGGCGCACAAGCTGCACGACGAGGTCGACGATGGCCGTTCCGGCGGCAAGACTCTGAAAGAGATCGCCGAGGCGCTGGGCCTGACATTCGCCGAGGTCTCCGAAACCGACCGCACTAACAAGACCAGCGACGGCAAGACCGCGCTCGATCTGCCCAATGCCGATCTCATCATCGCGGGCGGCTTCGAGGCGCAAGTCGGTGTCGAGCAGGAGCCGGTGGCGCTGCCCGACGGCGGCTATGCCTGGATCGATGCCCTGTCGGTCGCCGCGCCGCAGCAGAAGGCGTTCGATGCGGTGAAGGACGCGGTGGCCAAGCTTTACGAGAAGGATGAGCGCGCCCGCCAGCTCCGCGAGGCAGCCGACAAGATGGTGGCGCGCGTGCGCGGCGGCGAGGCGCTGGCGGCGGTCGCGACCGAGGCCGGCGGCAACGTCGAGACGCTGCAGCCGATCACGCGCGTGACGACGCCGCAAGGGTTGTCGCGGCCGGCGGTCGCGCAGGCGTTCGCGCTCTTGAAGGGTGGCGCAAGCTCGTCCGACAGCCCCGACCAACAATCGCGCACCGTGTTCCGCGTCGACGACATCGTGCCGGCGCCGGAGGCGACCAAGGAGCAGCGTGACAAGCTCGCCAAGGAGATCGGCGGCGAGATGGAGAACGACATCATCTCGACCTATGTCGCGGGCCTCGAAGCGCGTCTCGGCGTGCACATCGACCGCGCGGCGCTCGATCGCTTGACCGGTGGCACCACGCAATAGGGTGTCGGCCTTCCCCGGCCGGCACTCCGGTCCGCGTGCTCCCGGTCTATGTGCCCCGGGGTCAGCGCCCCCCCAGTCCGCGCATCTCATAGAGCCGCGCTCCCACGTTTCCGAGACTGCAAGGTAGACCCGTGAGCAAGCCGCAAACCGCCGCCCCCGACCTGGAGGCGGCACCTCCGCCGGACGAGTTCGCCGCCCGCTACAGGCCCGGCAAGCCGCAAGCCGGCTCGACCCGGCTCGTCGCCGATCTCGAGACGCCGGTCTCCGCCTATCTCAAGATCGCCGCGGGGCAGGCGCCGGCGTTCCTGCTCGAGTCGGTCGAGGGTGGAGCGACGCGCGGGCGCTACTCGATCATCGGCATGAAACCGGACCTCATCTGGCGCGCGACCGGTGAGACGGCGGAGATCAACCGCGAGGCGCTGACTGGCGGTACCTTCGTTCGCGACGAGCGACCTGCCCTCATCTCACTGCGCGAGCTGCTCGCGGAAAGCCGCATCGAGCTCGACGGCGGGCTGCCGCCGATGGCCGCAGGTGTCTTCGGCTACATGGGCTATGACACCATCCGCCTGATCGAGCGGCTGCCGAACACGCCGCCCGATCAGCTCGGCGTTCCCGACGCTATCCTGGTGCGGCCGACGCTGATGGCGATCTTCGATTCGGTGAAGGACGAGATGACGCTGGTGACGCCGGTTCGTCCCGTGAAAGGCGTCACCGCGAAAGTTGCCTACGCGCAGGCGCTCGAGCGTCTCGGTGCCGTGGTCGCGGCGCTCGACAAGCCGCAGCATCACGACAAGCAACCGGTCGCCGCCTCGATCGAGCTGCACGAGCCCCAGTCGAACACGCGCCCCTCCGAGTATCACGACATGGTGGCGCGGGCGCGCGAGTACATCAAGGCTGGCGACATCTTCCAGGTCGTGCTCTCGCAGCGCTTCACCGCGCCTTTCGAGCTGCCACCCTTCGCGCTCTACCGCGCGCTGCGCCGGATCAATCCGTCGCCCTTCCTCTACCACCTCGACTTCGGCGACTTCGCGCTGGTCGGTTCGAGCCCGGAGATCCTGGTTCGGGTGCGCCAGGGCGAAGTGACAATCCGCCCGATCGCCGGCACCACGCGGCGCGGTGCGAGCGAGGAAGAGGACCGGATGCTCTCGGAGGCGCTGCTGCGCGACCCGAAGGAGCTTGCCGAGCACCTCATGCTGCTCGATCTCGGCCGCAACGACGTCGGCCGCGTCGCAGAGATCGGCAGCGTGCGCGTGACCGCCAAGAACACGATCGAGCGTTACAGTCACGTCATGCACATCGTCTCGAACGTGGTCGGGCGCCTTTCGTCGAACTGCGATGCGGTCGATGCGCTGATGGCGGGCTTCCCGGCCGGCACCGTCTCGGGCGCCCCCAAGGTGCGCGCCATGGAGATCATCGACGAGCTGGAGAAATCGAAGCGCGGGCCCTATGCGGGCTGCGTCGGCTATTTCGGCGCGGACGGCGAGATGGACACCTGCATCGTGCTGCGTACCGCTCTGGTCAAGGATGGCAAGCTGCACGTGCAGTCGGGTGCCGGTGTCGTCTACGACTCGGTTCCCGAGAACGAGCAGCAGGAGTGCATCAACAAGGCCAAGGCCGTCGTGCGTGCCGCCGACGAAGCGGTTCGCTTCGCCACGGGCGCCAAGCCGCAGCGCTCCGGTAACAAGGGGCAGTGGGGCTGAGCGGCGGGCCCGTCTCCAGGCGCTTCGTCGCGCTGCGTGAAGCACGGACCCGGCCCTCGTCCACGTGCGATGGATACATTCTGCTTCGCGCGCGTTAAGCTCGGCGATGCGGGGCGGCAAGGCGCCGGGTCCCCGCGGTCCCGTTCGCGCGAGGCGTCCCAATGTCGTCAAGCTCCAATCCCATCTCGGTCGTCATCGGCTGGATCGCCGGCCTGTTCGGGCTCGGCGGAGAGGCGCCGGAGCGCCAGCCGCTGCATGGCACGCTGGTAGAGATCGCGCCCGGAGAGGGCCCCGCCTGGGGCTCGCTCTCGGGGCTTACCTCGCATCCGACCGATCCCAACCGGCTGTTCGCCGTGCCGGACAAGGATTCCCCGCCCTCGCGCATTCTCGAGATCGACGTCTCGGGTGGTGGCGCCCGCGTCGTCCGCCAGATCCCGCTCACGGGGCCGCTCGCGATCGAGCTCGACACCGAGGGGATCACGGCCAAACCCGACGGCGGCTTCTGGATCGCGTCGGAGGGCCACGATTACGACAGGCCGGCGAACCGGCTGATCGAGGTCGACGCCGAAGGGCATGTCCTGCGGGCGCTCGTGCTGCCGCCAGCGATTTCGCCGCGCATGACCAAGAGCGGATTCGAGGGCGTCGCCTATGTTCCCGGAGCCAACGGCGGTGGCGTCGTCTACACGTCGATCCAGCGGCCGATCGACGGCGACCCCGACGACCTGACGCGGATCGCGGCCGTCGATACCGCAACCGGCGAGTGGCGCTTCTGGCACTATCCTCTCGATCTCATCAAGGACGATACCGACACGACCGGCCTGAGCGAGCTGGCGCACATCGACGGCGGGCGCTTCGCCGCCATCGAGCGCGACGGACGCGGCAAGAGGTCGGCGATCAAGTGGGTGACGGTGTTCGATCTCGGCGCGATTGCGGGAGCCCCGCCTGACGGCGACCCGCCGCTCATCAAGAAGCGCGTCGCCGTCGATCTGGTGCCGCTGTTCCTCGATGCCGGACGCAAGATCGAGAAAGAGATCGAGGGCCTGACCATCGCGGCCGATGGCGAAGTCTACGCGCTGACCGACAACGACACCGAGCCGGGCCATCCGACGATCCTGCTGCGGCTCGGCAAGTCGCAAGCCGTATTCGGCGCGAAGTAGCTGGCGGCCGGCCCACACCGTCGTGCGACGCGCTTCCAAATCGGCCGCCACGCAGGCGGCGCGTGAGCCGTGGACCGCGATGTGCCGCCTCGGGGAACCCTGCCGGGGCGGTCCGTGCTCCCGAACATTGTCACGCACCCGTAGCGGGGGATGCCATGCGGTCGACGCCGATAAATGTTCGGTCGGTCGGGGCTGACGCGCTTCTATTCAGGGCCGCGCCCAGAGCGTCGGGTTCCCGACCCGCAGCAAAATCTGGTGGAGGATGCCGCGGCATTCGCGCTGGACGAGAGACCCGAGACCAACAGGCCTAACGCGACCAGGATCGAACACATGGAACCAAAACTCCGACTGAACTAGATTTCGCTCGAACCTAACGCTTGCCCCGGATGCATGCGGCCAGCGTGGGGTGACTTCTGGCCGATTGAAATGCCGAAGCGAGGCGGGCTTGACTCTTGACACGCGGCGGGCGTGCGCCATCTTCACGGCATGCTGACGCTGCTGCTTCTCCGCCATGCCAAATCGAGCTGGGACGATCCCGGCCTCGACGATTTCGATCGCCCGCTGACCAAGCGTGGAACAAAGGCGGCGGTCGCCATCGGCCAGTACATCGACAAGGCGCGGCTGGCACCGGGCCTCGTGCTGTGCTCGACGGCGGTGCGCACGCGGGCGACGCTGACGCTGGTGCTGCGTGAGATCGATTGCCCGGCGCCACAGGTGTCGTTCGAGGAGAGCTTCTATCTCGCTCCTGCGAGCGCGCTGCTCGATCGGCTCCGCGAATGCGATGGCCGGCATACGACGGTGCTGATCGTGGCGCACAATCCGGGCATCCACGCCCTCGCGCTGGAGCTGGCCGGAGACGGCAGCCGCGAGAACCTGAGCGAGCTTGCCATGCAGTTTCCGACGGCCGCGCTGGCCCGGCTGACATTTCGCGCGCCGAGCTGGAGCAAGGTGCTGCCGGCGACCGGTGAACTCGTCGATTTCGTAATACCGCGAAAACTCGACTGAGCGCCTGCCCCACCGCCCCGCCTCGGCCGTCGTGCGCTTGACGGGCGCTGGGCGCGTCCCTACACCCTGAGCCGCGCGCATCCGCCTGCAACGAGAGGGGTAACCCCATGCTGATCCTGATCGATAACTACGACAGCTTCACCTACAACCTCGTACATTTCCTGGGCGAGCTCGGCGCGCAGTCCGAGGTGGTGCGCAACGACAAGATGTCGGCGGAGGAGATCATCGCCGCGAAGCCGAAAGCGATCGTGCTGTCGCCCGGCCCATGCACGCCGAACGAGGCGGGCGTTTGCCTCGATCTCATCGCCAAGGCCGGCAGCACCATTCCGATTCTCGGCGTTTGCCTCGGCCATCAGTCGATCGGGCAGGCCTATGGTGGCAAGGTGATCCGCGCGCCCGACCCGATGCATGGCAAGCTCTCGACTGTCATTCATTCGGACAAAGGCGTGTTCCGGGGGTTGCCGCGCAAGTTCCAGGTGACGCGCTATCACTCACTGATCGTCGAGCGCTCGAGCCTGCCCGACTGCCTCGAGGTGACGGCCGAGACGAGCGACGGGCTCATCATGGGGCTCCAGCACAAGTCGCATCCCGTGCATGGCGTGCAGTTCCATCCCGAGAGCATCGCGTCCGAGCACGGACACGCGCTGCTCGCCAATTTCCTCGCGCTCGCCGGAATTCCGCCGCGCCGCCGCAACTCGCCGTCCGGCGTTGCCGCTTGAACCCACAGGCTATCACCCTTCGTCGATGGGGAATGAAATGACGGCGCCGGAGCTCAAACAGGTCATCCAGAAGGTGGCGACGGGCGCGTCGCTCGACGAAGCCGAGATCGAGGGTGTTCTCGACGCGATGTCGTCAGGTGCCGCGACGCCTGTACAGATGGGCGCGTTCCTGATGGCGCTGCGCGTACGCGGTGAGACGGTAGCGGAGATCACCGGCGCGGCGCGTTTACTGCGTCGGCGCATGCTGCCGGTCAACGCACCCGCTGGCGCGGTGGACATCGTCGGCACGGGCGGTGACGCGCATGGAACCTACAATGTCTCGACGTGTGCATCGCTGGTCGCGGCGGGCGCCGGCGCGCGTATCGCCAAGCACGGCAACCGATCCGTCTCGTCGCTCTCGGGCGCTTCAGACGTACTCGGTGCGCTCGGCGTGAAGCTCGACATCGGCCCGCAGACCGTGGCGCGCGCGATCAAGGAAGCCGGCGTCGGTTTCATGTGGGCGCCGATGCACCATCCGGCGATGAAGCAATGGGCTCCAGTACGCGCCGAGCTCGGCATTCGCACGCTGTTCAATCTGCTCGGGCCGATCTCGAACCCCGCAGGCGTAACGCGCCAGGTGATCGGCGTGTTCGATCGCAAATGGGTCGAGCCGATCGCGCATGTGCTGCGCAATCTCGGCGCGGAGCATGTGTGGGTCGTGCACGGCTCGGACGGCATGGACGAGCTGACGACGACGGGCGCCTCGATCATCGCCGAGCTCAAGGACGGTGACATCGCGGTCTTCGAGGTCACGCCCGAGGATGCCGGATTGAAGCGCGCCGCACTCGCCGATCTCAGAGGCGGCGATGCGCGTGCCAACGCCGAGGCGATCCGGGTGGTACTGCAAGGCGAACCGGGCGCGTTCCGCGACATCGTGCTGCTCAACGCCGCGGCCGCGCTGATCGTCGCCGGCAAGGCGGCGAGCCTCGCCGATGGCGTCGAGCGGGCGGCCCGCGCGATCGACAGCGGCGCGGCGCAACGCGCGCTCGACAGCCTCGTCGCCATCAGCAACGAGGGAGCGCCCGGCGTATGAGCGATATTCTCGAGAAGATCACCGCCTACAAGCGCGAGGAGATCGCTGCTGCGAAAGACGCCAATCCGCTTCAGGTGATGGCGGAGTATGCGCGCAGCGCGCCGAAGGTGCGTCCCTTCGCCGATACCATCGCGGCGAAGGTCGCGGCCGGGGAGACGGCGCTGATCGCCGAGATCAAGAAGGCTTCGCCGTCGAAGGGCCTGATCCGCGCGGATTTCGATCCGCCGTCACTGGCGCGGGCCTACGAGGCGGGCGGCGCCTGCTGCCTCTCCGTTCTCACGGATACGCCGTCGTTTCAGGGCGCTCCGGACTACTTGAAGGCGGCGAGATCGGCCGCGCGGCTCCCCGTGCTGCGCAAGGACTTCATGATCGATACCTATCAGGTGGTCGAGGCGCGCGCATGGGGCGCTGATTGCATCCTCATCATCATGGCCGAGGTCGACGATTGCATGGCGCGCGATCTCGCGTCCGCCGCGCGCGACTGGGGCATGGATGCGATCGTCGAGGTGCACGACGCGGCCGAAATGGAACGGGCCTTGCGGCTGGACTGCCGGCTCATCGGCATCAACAATCGCAATCTGAAAACGTTCGAGACTCGCCTCGAGACGACCGAGGAGCTCGCCAAGATGGTGCCGGCAGATCGCATCGTCATCGGCGAGAGCGGCATCTTCACGCCGGCCGATATCGCGCGGCTCGGCAAGTGCGGCGTCGCGACATTCCTCGTCGGCGAGAGCCTGATGCGCCAGGCGGACGTCACCGCCGCAACGAAAGCGCTGCTGGCGCGTTGAGCTAACAGCGATCGCGCGATTAGGGCGTGTCGTTTGAAGCGCGAACGAACATGGCGCCGTCGAGCGGCCATCTCTGAATGAATGGGACGAGCCGCGAAGCTCGTCCCCCGTCGTCTCAGCCGCGCTGGCACTTGTGGAAACGCACGCGCGGTCCCGTGTCGATGTGGATGTGGTGCATCCCGCAGCTATAGGTGCCGACGCCACCGTTGTGGTTGGTACGCAGCCAGTTCACGACTTGAGTGTACTTGCCGCGCGGCGGGTTGAAATCGACCGCCCGGCACGAGGCGTGATAGCTCTTGCGGCCGGAGCCGGCGATACGCGCGCCGGGACGATGGGTCGAGATGACCTGCACGGGTCCGAACTTGGAACGGATCTGCTGAAGTGTGGCGGCGAGTGCTCCAGGCATGCACGCTGCCTCGGCCGATGGCGCGAGGCCCACGGCTCCCGCAACTACCAGTCCGAGCAGGCCGAGCGCGCGGACGCGCTTGCCGGCCGACGGGATCGTGTGCGTAGAGGTTCTCATTGTCTGCAACTCGTTGCTGTTTCGACTTCGCCGCCCGTGACCCGTTCGCCACCGGCGGCTCCCGCCTCAAGCCCGTTGGGCGTGTCTCCAATGTGGCGAACTTGTGTTCTGCGACGTTTCGCGCGTCATCGGGGCCCCTCGGAGGGGGTAGTTGCAGTGATTGCCGCAGACCAAAGTGGCAAAGACGTACGCGGCACATGCCAGCACGGGCGTTCGCATCGAGACGCGCTTTTGCACCGCGACGATAGCGATGCCCTCGCGAGGGGCGCGGCGGCACGCTATAAGCCGTCAGTCCTCGCGACCTGACCTCAAGCCTGATCGGAGCGCCAGTCCTCCATGACCCAAGCCATGAAGCCGAGCAGCGTCGTCACGGCCGGCAATGTCCGCTTTTCCAACGACGCGCCGATTGCGGTGCTCGCAGGGCCCTGCCAGATGGAAAGCCGCGAGCACGCGCTCGAAATGGCGTCAGCTCTGAAAGAGATCGCCGCGCGGCTCGGCATCGGCCTCGTGTTCAAGACGAGTTTCGACAAGGCCAACAGAACCTCGCTCTCGGGCAAGCGCGGCATCGGACTCGAGAAGGCCCTGCCCGTGTTCGCCGAGATCCGCGAAACGCTCGGGCTCCCGATCGTCACGGACGTGCACGATGCGGCCCAGTGCGCGCGCGTCGCCGATGTCGTCGATATTCTCCAGATCCCGGCGTTCCTGTGCCGGCAGACAGATCTGCTGATCGCCGCAGCAGCGACCGGCAGGGTCGTCAAGATCAAGAAGGGGCAGTTCCTCGCGCCGTGGGACATGAAGAACGTGGTCGACAAGGTTGTCGGTTCCGGCAATCCGAACGTGCTGGTGACGGAGCGCGGCGCTTCGTTCGGCTACAACACGCTCGTCGTCGACATGCGCTCGCTGGCGATCATGGCGGAGACGGGCGCGCCGGTGATTTTCGACGCGACGCATTCCGTGCAGCAGCCGGGCGGGCAGGGGACGAGTTCCGGCGGTGATCGCCGCTTCGTTCCAGTTCTGGCGCGGGCGGCCGTCGCCGTCGGTATCGCCGGTCTCTTCATCGAGACGCACGACAATCCGGACAAGGCACCGTCCGACGGGCCGAACATGGTGCCGCTCAAGGACTTCGAGCCGCTGCTCGCCGAGCTCATGGCGCTCGACAAGGTGGCGAAGGCGCGCGCACGTTCCGCTTGACGGGTTTCGCACGGCACGCGGCGGGGAGATCTCAGCCGCCCGCGAACCAGCGTGTGACGCGGAAATAGGTGTTGTTGCTCACGCGAACGCCGATCTTCACCGCCAGCGCCATGTGCCAGGGGAAGGCGATCTCGAACCGCCTTCGAGCGAGCCCGCTCACGATGCGGTCGACGGCCGGCTCCAGCGGCATCAGCCCTGGCATCGGTGCATCGTTGGCGGCGGTCAGCGGCGTTTCGATGTAGCCCGGGTTGATGATGGTGATTGCGATGCCCTTCGGCTCGAGATCGAAGCGGAGGCAATCTGCCATGGAGCGGATCGCGGCTTTCGTCGGCGCATAATGGACCGCGCGCGCGAAGCCGCGGTAGCCGGCGAGGGAGCCCATCAACGCGATGTGGCCGCTGCCGCGCTCCACCATGCGCGGTATGACGGCGGCGAGCGCGTTGCCCATGGCGATGACGTTGGTTTCGAAGGCATTGCGAAACAGTGCGGGGTCAAAGCGCGAAGCGCTCTTGAAGATGCCGATGCCGGCATTCAGCATCACGAGATCGGGAACGCCCATGCGATCGGTGATGGCCGCGAAGGTCTGAACCGTCGCGGCGCCGTCGCGCACGTCGAGGGGAAAAGCATGGATGTGGCGCTGCTCGGCCGCGAGCGCGTCGAGCTTTTCGGCGGTGCGCGCCGAGACCGCGACATCCACGCCCTGTGACGCAAGGCGCAGGGCAACGGCGCGACCGATGCCCGTGCTGGCGCCGGTCACCCACGCCGTTCGCCACGGCATCGAATGGTCCATGAGGTTTCAGAGTCCCGTGAAGCGTTGCATCAGTCGCGCCAGCGGACTCTTGTAGTGCGAGGGCGCGAGTGTGGCGAATAGGCAGATGCAGCCTTCGTCGGGATCGGCGATCGGCTGGTGCTCGGAGTCGGTGTCGAGATCGGAGACATCGCCGGTTGCGAAACGCCCGAAGGCGTCGGTGTAGGCACCGGCGAGCAGCATCGTCATTTCGGCGCCGCCGTGTCCGTGCTCGGGCATGCGCAAACCGGCCGCGACCTTGAGCAGCCGCAGGTCGCCCTGTGCGCCCTTCGACAGCGGCAGCGGATAATGACGCACGCCGGGTGCGAGGTATTTCCAGGCGATCTGGTCGAGCCGCGGCCCGACCAGTGAAACGAGCGGCGCGGGAACGTCTACGCTACGCTTCTTGTCCATCTCTGCCTTCGTGTGCCTGGCCGCATCTTTTGCGGCAGGCGCATCCGCAGTGGCGCCAAGGCCCGCGACGAGGCGCGGGGCTTCGCCGCGCATTTCGACGCCGGCCAGCGACGAGACGAGATCCGCGCCGGCGATCTCCAGCATCGCGATGTCGCGGCGACACGCGGGGCAGACGGAGACGTGGCAAGCGACGACGGCCGCCAGTGGTTCCGGCAAGCTGCCGGCCGCATAGCACATCAGGTTCGACGGATCTGGGTGATGGACGATGCTCATCGGTCGTTCAGATCCTCAACGGTGCCGCGCATCTTCTGGTAGGCGAGGCGCATGCGTGACTTGACGGTGCCGAGCGGAATTTGAAGCCGCTCGGCGATCTCGCTCTGCGAGAAACCATCGACGAAGGCGAGACGGACGATCTCGAGCTGCTCGGGCGGAAGGTCGGCCATGGCGCTGCGTACGCGCGTGCGGCGCTCGTCGAGGCTCAGGGCCTCGTCGGGTGCCGCATCGTCAGATGGTGTCTCGTCGTGGCCCTCGGGCAGCGCCTGCCATGGCACCTCGCGCCGCAGCCGATCGATTCTGAGGTTGCGCGCTATGGTGAAGATCCACGTGGTGGGGCTGCCCTTCTCGCCCGTGTAGAGCGCCGCTTTTCGCCAGACCGCGAGGAGAGTCTCTTGAACCAGTTCTTCGGCGGTGCCCGGGTCGGCGCCCTGGCGCATCATGTAGGACTTGAGACGCGGCGCGTAGGATCGGAACAGTTCCGCGAACGCCTCGCTGTCGCGCCCGTTGGCCACGCGCGCGATGAGATCGTCAAGCTGACTGGTCGGGCGGCTGGGCGTACTTGTGGTCATGCGGCGTGAGCGGCGCGCTTTGCAGGTTGTTCGAGGACCAAGTGCGGCCCCGGCGTTGTGGACGTGCATGAACATAACGGATGCCCGCATTGTTTAGCACGGTTACGTCATGCTCGGCGTACCGGATCTCCCCCGGCTGCCTGTTCTTTCATCACCGCCTTCGGCGTTGCGAGAAGGGGAGCGGGCGGCGCACAACGCTGCTGCGTGGCGAGGCTACGGCGCTGCTGTGCAGCGAAGTTAAGGTCTTGCTATGATCTGGCGCGGCAAATATTGTCGCATCCAGATGTTCGCGAGCGTCCGCGAGCCAACGAGAAGCGAGGCGGCATTGGGGATGGGCTCGGTTCGATTGGCCGCGCCGCTCTACCCCCCCAAACGATCTCGTCAAGAAGCGAAACCGGTGATGAACGCCGGGAACGAGGAAACGAACTGGGGAGATAGACCTTATGGCTTTCCGCCATTCTTTCGCAGCGCGACTCGCGTCGGCTGCCATGGGGCTCTGCGCGGCCCTCGGCCTCGCCGGCCAGGCCACAGAGGCCGTCGCGCAGGATGCTTCCAAGGGCATCGAGGAATACCGCAAGATGATGGCGGCCGACCCGTTCTCCAACCCGGGCCTGCTGGCTGTCGACGCCGGTGAGGCGCTGTGGAAGACGGCGCGCGGCACGAAGAACGTCTCGCTCGAGACGTGCGATCTCGGCAAGGGGCCGGGCGAGCTGAAGGGGGCCATGGCAGAGATGCCGCGTTACTTCGCGGACGCCGACAAGGTCATGGACGTCGAGCGCCGCATCATCTGGTGCATGGAGAACATCCAGGGCCTCGACACCAAGGACATCGTCAAGAAGGCGTTCTCGGGCGCCGGCCAGGACAACAGCGAGATGGAAGTGCTCGCCTCCTACGTCAGCTCGATGTCGAACGGCATGCCTATCAAGCCGCAGTTGAGCCACGCCAAGGAGAAGGAAGCCTACGAGGTCGGTGAGGCGCTGTTCTACACGCGCGCCGGTCCGCACGATTTCTCCTGCCAGACCTGCCACGCCGTATCCGGCACGCGCATCCGGCTCCAGGAGCTGCCCGACCTTTCCAAGCCCGGCAAGGAAGCCCAGGCGGCTGTTGCAACGTGGCCGGCCTACCGTGTCTCCACGAACTCGATCAAGACCATGCAACACCGTATGGCGGACTGCTACCGCCAGATGCGCATGCCGAAGGTCGGCTTCGGCTCCGACGCAGTGACGGCTCTCGTCACCTTCCTGATGAAGCAGGCCGAGGGTGGTGAGGTCAATGTTCCGGCGTTGAAGCGCTGATGGTCCGGGGAGAACAAAAGCCATGAACAAGATCATCATCGCATCCGCACTGCTCGCTCTCGCCGCCACGTCCGGCGCCTCTCTGGCTGGCGGTGCCTCGCCGGAAGCCGTGCAGAAGGTCGTCGCCTCGAGCTGGAAAGAGCCCAACACGAAGAACCCCGAGGGCGCCAAGCCCGACTGGGCTTCGCGGCTCGTGCAGGACAACCTGCAGAAGGCGTGCTCGGCGACGCATAACCAGCCGGCGAAGGACCTTGCCGAGGAGATCGTCGCGGATGCCAAGGCGTCCGTGAAGTTCCCGGAGGACGGCAAGCTGCTCGGCGATTGGAAGAACGGCGAGAAGATCGCTCAGGACGGTCGCGGCCAGCGCTACAACGACAAGGTCGGCGAGCCGGCAGGCGGCAACTGCTACGCGTGTCACCAGATCGACAAGAAAGAGCTGGCGTTCGGCACCATCGGCCCGTCTCTGGCCGAGTACGGCAAGCTGCGCGACTTCAAGGAAGACGCGGTCAAGGCGACGTATGAGAAGATCTTCAACTCTCATTCGACGCTCGCGTGCTCGAACATGCCGCGCTTCGGCGCCCAGGGCATCCTGACGATCGAGCAGATCAAGGACGTGACGGCGTTGCTGATGGACAAGGAATCGCCCGTCAACAAGTGACGCATCGGGGCCCCGGACCTGTTCCGGGGCCCTGGATGACTTCGTGACATCGAACTCGGGCGTCATTCGCCATCGCACGTGGCGCCGCGCCGCTCAGTCGGCGCCTGCGTGCGCGCGCCTGCCTCCATCGCTCCGAAGCGGGGGGCCGCCCGATCGCCGCCCGGTCCAGGTGATCCTGGTTTCCGCGACAACGCTCAACCCGCGATAACGCTCAAGAGGCCGTCATGCTGACACGCCGTCATTTCATCGAGCTGGCCGCCGCGACGGCTGCGGTCACCGGATTCGCCGGCGGGCTGACGCGCGTCGCCGCGCAACAGAAATTGTCGCAGTCGGACCTGCTGAAGTTCGACGCCAAGGGCCAAGTGACGCTGCTGCACCTGACCGACATCCACGCTCAATTGAAGCCGATCTATTTCCGTCCGCCGTCCGAGAACTTCGGCGTCGGCGCATTCGAGGGCATCCCGCCGCATCTCGTCGGCGAGGATTTCCTGAAGCACTTCGGCATCAAGGCCGGCAGCCCCAATGCGTATGCCCACACCATGGTCGACTACGTCAATCTGGCGAAGACATACGGCCGTCTCGGCGGTCTCGATCGCATTGCGACGCTGGTCAAATCGATCCGCGCCGACCGCGGCGACGACAAGGTGCTGTTGCTCGACGGCGGTGACACTTGGCAAGGCTCCTACACGGCGCTGAAGACCAAGGGCCAGGACATGATCGATTGCATGAAGCTGCTGAAGCCGGATGCCATGGTCGGCCACTGGGAGTTCACCTACGGCGAGGAGCGCGTCAAGCAGGTCATCGACAGCCTCGGCTTCCCGTTCCTCGGCGGCAACGTCGTCGACAACGAGTTCGAGGAGGCGGTATTCGAGTCGACGAAGATCTTCGAGAAGGGCGGCGTCAAGGTCGCCGTCATCGGTCAGGCCTTCCCGTATACGCCGATCGCGAACCCGCGCTGGATGTTCCCCAAGTGGTCGTTCGGCATCCGCCCCGAGCGCATCCAGAGCCATGTCGACAAGGCGCGCGCCGACGGCGCGGAAGTCGTGGTGCTGCTGTCGCACAACGGCTGCGACGTCGACCAGAAGCTCGCGACCGTGGTCAAGGGCATCGACGTCATCCTGACAGGTCACACCCACGACGCCATCCCGGTGGCGCTCAAGATCGGCAAGACGCTGCTGCTCTCGTCGGGATCGCACGGCAAGTATCTCGGCCGCGTCGACCTCGAGGTGAAGGGTGGGCAGGTCGTCGATTACAACTCGACCATGATCCCGGTGTTCTCCGACGCCATCGAGCCCGACAAGGAAGTCGCCGCCAAGATCGCCGAGGTGCGCGCGCCCTACGAGAAGGAATGCAACCGCGTCATCGGCAAGACGGAAGGGTTGCTCTACCGGCGCGGCAACTTCAACGGCACGTGGGACGATCTCATCTGCGAAGGCATGATGGCCGAGCGTGACGCAGAGATCGCCATATCCCCGGGCTTCCGGTGGGGCACGACGCTCCTTCCGGGGCAGGACATCACCATCGACGATCTCTACACTCAGACCGGCATGACCTACCCCAACGTCTACCGCCTCGAATTCACCGGCGCGCAGTTGCACGAGATCCTCGAGGATGTCTGCGACAACCTGTTCCACAAGGACCCGTTCTATCAGCAGGGCGGCGACATGGTCCGCGTCGGGGGCCTCGGCTATACCTGTGCGCCGAAGGAGGACAAGGGCAAGCGCATCACCGGTATGACCCTGCTCAAGTCCGGCAAGCCGATCGAGAGCGACAAGAAGTACGTGGTCGCCGGCTGGGCGTCGGTGAATCAAGGGACGCAGGGCCCGGCGATCTACGACCTCATGGAAAAGCACATCACAGGCAAGAAATCGATCGCCCCGATCAAGAACGAGACGGTCAAGGTCGTCGGAATGTGATCGACTGCGGCGGCCGTGGGCATTGCGCCCGGCGGGTGCTCGCAGCATGGTTCGAGGCGATTGTCGTCCCGGGGCCCGCCTCGGGGCGATGTCGCGACGGCGGCGTATGATCCGTCAGCATGCAATCGTCACCATGCCTCGCCGGTCCGCGCTCCAATCGCGCAATGACCGCAGTTCCCGTAGGAGCACTCATGTTCGCTGATGCCCACATCTATCTCGGTGTCGCGCTCGCCGGGCTCGCGAGCTTCCTGTCGCCCTGCGTGCTGCCGCTGGTGCCGCCCTACCTCGGTTATCTCGGCGGCACCACGCTCGACCAGATGACCGACGAGAAGGGCATGGACCGCGCGGTTTGGCGCCGCGTGGTGGTGGCGTCGGTGTTCTTCGTGCTCGGGTTCTCGACCGTGTTCATCGGTCTCGGCGCGGGCGCCTCGTGGTTCGGGCAGCTTATCCAGACCTACAAGAGCGAGCTGTCGATGGTGGCCGGTGTCGTCATCATCATCTTCGGTCTGCACTTCCTCGGAATCCTGCGCATTCCGCTGCTCTACTCGGAGGCGCGCTATCACACGGACGCACCGAGCGCGAGCTATCTCGGTGCTTACGTCATCGGCCTCGCCTTCGCCTTTGGCTGGACACCCTGCGTCGGCCCGATCCTGGCGACGGTTCTGGCGCTCGCCGCCGACAAGGGCAGCATGACGACGGGCGTGTCGATGCTCGCGGCCTATTCGCTCGGCCTCGGCATACCGTTCATTCTCGCCGCCGTCGCCATCAAGCCGTTCCTCAGCTTCATGCACCGGTTCCGGCGCCATCTCGGAACCATGGAGAAGGTGATGGGCGTGCTGCTCGTCATCACCGGGCTGCTGTTCCTCACCGGCTCGCTCAACTGGTTCGGCCAGTGGCTGATCGAGACGTTCCCCGGCCTGACCATGATCGAATCGTGGGTGACGCCCGCGAACCTGCAGACCGAGATCATGCGCAAGGGTGCCGGACAGTAGCAGCGGACCGGCTCGCCCGCGCGCTCAGGGGACAGCGGTCTGGTCCGGTACAGCGCCCCGCGGCTCCTTCGAGGGCGTGCATCGTACCAATTGAACACGGCATGGTGTGCCATCGGCGGCCTTGATGGCATCGCAATTCGCGATCCGTCAAAGCCGCCGATGGCGTTCCAGTGCGGTCGAGCTACTTCGCCGATGCGCTACCAGCCGATGGCGCGCGGGAGCCAAGTGGCGATGCCAGGGAACATGAACAGCATGGCGACGGCCAGGATCTGCAAGGCGATGAACGGGATCACACCCTTGTAGATCGCCATCGTCGAGACCGACGGCGGTGCGACGGAGCGCAGGTAGAACAGCGCCCAGCCGAACGGCGGCGTCAGGAACGACGTCTGCAGAACCAGCGCGATGAGCGCGGCAACCCATACCAGATCGACGTTCGCGTTCATCAGGATCGGCAGGAACAGCGGCACGACGATGTAGCTGATCTCGATCCACTCGATGAAGAAGCCGAGCACGAAGATCAGCCCGAGCATGAAGACGATGTCGGCATTGATGCCGCCCGGCACCCACTCGAACAGTCGGTGCACCAGCGCCTCGCCGCCGAGACCGCGGAAGGCGAGTGCGAACACCTGCGCGCAGATGAGGATGAACATCATGCCGGCGGTTATGCGCGTGGTGGGGGGGGTGGTGCCGCGCGGCAGGGCGAAGGAAAGGCCCCCCGCCAGCGCGACCACGAGCGGCGACCCGAGCGCGCCCATCGACGCCGCTTCGGTCGGCGCGGCGATACCGCCGATGATCGAGCCGAGCACGGCAAGGACAAGCGCCACCGGCGGCAGTCCGACACGCGCGGCCTTCTTCCACAGTTCGCCGCGCCCCATGGCATCGCGCTCGGCGATGTCGACCGGCGGCACCATCTCCGGCTTCACCATGCCGAGCACCAGCAGGTAGATGACGAAGATCGCCGCCAGCAGCAGTCCGGGCAGCAGCGCGGCCGCGAACAGCGTGCCGACCGACTGGCCGAGAATGTCGGAGAGAAGGATCAGGATCGTCGATGGCGGGATGATCTGGCCGAGCGTTCCGGACGCGCAGATCGTACCGCAGGCCGTCGGCAGGTGATAGTTGCGCCGTATCAGGGCCGGCAACGTGATGAGGCCGAGGGTGATGATGGTGGCGCCGACGATGCCGGTGGTGGCGCCCATGAGAATGCCGACGATGATGATGCCGATGCCCATGCCGCCGCGAAGTCCGCCGGCGATGTGGCCTATGACGTCCATCAGATCATCGGCGATCCGTGACTTCTCCAGCATCACGCCCATGAAGACGAAGAGCGGTATGGCGATCAGCGTGTAGTTGGCCGTGACGCCGAAGATGCGCGCCGGAAGCAGGTTGAACAGGATCGGCCCGAAGCCGAGATAGCCGAATACGAGGCCCGAGACGGCGAGCGTCAGCGCGACGGGAACGCCGATCGCGAGCAGGCCGAAGAAGGAAACGATCGAGAGGATCGCCAGCAGTTCGTTGGTCGCCACGTCAGTGCCCTCCGCCGGCTTCGGTGTGGTGCGCGGCGGCCGGAGGCTCGCTGCGGTCGGAGAGCGCGAGCAGTGCGCGCAGCGTCGCGGCGATGCTCTGGATCAGCAGCAGCGAGAATCCGATCGGCAGCATCGCTTTCAAGATCCAGCGATGAGTGAGTCCGCCGGGATCTGGTGACTGCTCGCCGATGGAATAGGACTGCTCGACGTAGGGAATCGAAAGGTAGATCAGGATCGCGACGAGGATGACGACGAGCACCATCGACACGAAATCGATGATGCGCTGGACGCGGACCGGCAGGCGGCCGTAGACGATGTCGACCTTGACGTGACCGTCGTGGAGCAGCGCATAGGAAAGGCCGAGCAGGCAAATCGGCGCCATCAGGTGCCATTCGAGCTCCTGCATCGCCACCGAGCCCGTATGGAAGAAGTAGCGAAGCAGAACGTTGTAGGCCATCACGCAGACGAGCAAGAAGGCGCACCAGCCGGTGACGCGGCCAATTCTGTCGATGAGCCAGTCGAGGCTGTCGGCAATCCTCTTCACAGTTGCCATGGGTATGCTCCCCCGCTGATGTCGCCAAGATCAACGGCCAGCGCGGGGTGAGCCGCGCCGGCCGCTTTTCTGCTTTCGACCCTGCGTGCCGTCAGCCCTTGATCTGGCCGCGGATCTGCGTCTGGTAGACGGCTTCGCTGATGCCGGCCCACTTGTCGTGCTTCGCCTTGAAGGCCATGAAGCTGTCGTTCACCTTCTTGACCAGCGGGTCCTTCGCCGTCGCATCGGCGATCACTTTTTCGGTCGCTTCCTTGAGCTTGGTGATGATCTCGGGCGGCAGCGGCGCTGCGATGACACCGAAGTTGGTGACGAGATCGTCGAGGGCTTCCGCGTTGGTCGCCTCGCACCACGTGTGGCTGATGACGTTGCACGCGGCGGCGGCAGTGCGCACGACCTCCTTGAGATCGTCGGGCAGCGACGCCCACGCGGCCTTGTTCACGATGAGCTCGGTCACCGTCGACGTCTCGTGCCAGCCGGTGGTGTAGTAGTACTTCGCAGCCTTGTGCAGGCCGAGGCGGCGATCCTGATACGGGCCGACGAACTCGGCCGCGTCGATGACGCCGCGTTCCAGTGCCGGGAAGATTTCACCACCCGGCAGCAGCTTCACGTCGACGCCGAGCGTCGCGTAGACTTTGCCGGCGAGGCCCGGGATGCGCATCTTGAGGCCCTTCAAGTCCTCGACCTTTTCGATCGGCTTCTTGAACCAGCCTGTCATCTGGATGCCGGTATTGCCCATCGGCATCGGAACGAGGTTGAAGGGGTCGTAGACCTCTTCCCAAAGCTTCAGTCCGCCGCCGTGGTAGAGCCACGCGTTCATGCCCTGGAAGTTCATGCCGAACGGCACGGCCGTGAAATACTGTGCGGCGAACGTCTTGCCGGACCAGAAGTAGCTGTTGGCGCAATTCATCTCGACGGTGCCCTTCGACACCGCGTCGAAACCCTCGAGCGCCGGGATCAGCTCGCCGGCGGCGAAGTGCTGGATGTTGAGCCGGCCGCCGGAGAGCTTCTTGACGAGATCGATGAAGTACTTCGGGCTGCCCGGTCCCTCGACATAGAAGGGGGCGCCCGGCCCGTAGGCGTTCGTCATTTTCCAGTTGAAGGTCGTCTGAGCCTTGACGATGGCGGGCGCGCTGACAGCGGCGGTTGGTGCGAGGCCGGCCTTGAGGCCCGATTTCATAAAGCGACGACGGTCCATTCTGTGATCTCCCTCTCTCGGTTCTTCCGGAGGTGCATTGGTTAAGGCGCCGTGTCATAGGCATTTTGCATGCCAGCTTGAGTGCTGCCGGACTTTCGGGCCGTTATGCGCGCCGCGAATACGGACAATCGCCGGCAATTGCCTTTGCGTTCGGCATGTGGCGCTGGAATCTGCCTAGCTGCAGGGCAGGGCCGCAGGATGCGCCGATGCCGCGTGGTCTGATCCGAAGCAGTCCGATGAAAGGTGCACCGCTGTACGGTTCGTCTTCGCCGCGTGCGGAGCTTCTCTGCCCGGATACTCGACGCGATCGCAGAACGTCCCTCGGCGTCGCGCGGCACGTGTCGTCGAGAGGTCGGCTCGCGCATGCGTCCGAGCCACGCCCGAGCCACGCCAGGGCAGGCCGCGCGATGCAATGTGCGGAGTGAGATCAACACGGACTGTATTCTGATCTCGGTACGGCCCACGTCGTCGCTGACAGCGCCGCTTCTCCGCTTCACCCGAGCGACGACATGCGACGAGCCGCGTTGGCGCTTCGCGTCACCGCACTGACCAGCGTCAACATCAAAGCGCTTGTGCCTTGCGCCAGCATCTTGCGGCGGTATGACGTGCGACGTGACCGCGAGGACCGTTTCAGAATCCCGCCGCGCGCCCATCGCTGCGTGGATCGGACGCGCCTTCGATCGTTCCCGCACGCGGGCCAGAACGATGCTGCACAAGTGCGCCGGCGTGTCCCATCACTTCGTCGAACGCGCCGATCACCTCGACGTCGTGGCCGGCGGCGCGCAACCGGCCGATCACGTCGTCCCCCAAACGGGATTCGACGCGCAAGTTGGTCGCGACGCTTCCCCAGGTGCGGCCCAGCAGCCATCGCGGCGCGTTGATCGCCGTTTGAAGGTCCTGTCCGTACATGACGTGGCGAGTGTAGATCGCCGCTTGCGTCTGCGGCTGACCTTCGCCGCCCATCGTGCCGTAAGGCATCACGCGGCCATCGTCGAGCAGCGCCATCGCCGGCTGAATGGTGTGGAACGGCCGGCGGTAGGGCAGCAGCGCATTCTGCTTCGTCGGATCGAGAGCGAAGCTTGTGCCGCGGTTCTGCCAGACGACGCCGGAGCCGGGTAGCACGAGGCCGGAGCCGAATTCCCAGTAGACGCTCTGGATGAAGCTCACCGCGCGGCCTTCCGCGTCGATAGCGCCGAGCCAAACCGTGTCGCCGTGCGAGAGCGGTTGCGGCCATGCGAGCGCCTTTGCCGGGTCGATGCGGCGCGCGCGCTCATCGAGCGCCGATGGGGTCAGGTAGGCGGCGGGATCGACGGTCATCTGCGTTGGGTCGGTGACATGACGGTCACGCACCAGAAACGCCTGCTTCGTCGCCTCGACGAGACCGTGCACGTAGTCGAATCCCTCGGCCGCCTGCACGCCGAGCCGGTCGAACAGGCCGAGGATCATCATCGACGCCAAGCCCTGCGTCGGCGGCGGCATGCCGAACGCGGTGCCGTGCTGCAAGCGCACCGCGAGCGGCGTCACCATCAGCGCGCGGTGACGCTCGAGGTCGGCGAGGCGCAGCGGGCTACCCGCGGCCTCGAGCTCCGCCGCCATCTGCCGCGCGAGATCGCCGCGATAGAAGTCGTCCAGCCCGGTGCGCTGGAGATGCTCGAAGGTCGCCGCCAGCAGCGGCAGCTTGAACAGGTCGCCGACCTCCGGATGCTGGCCGTTCGGCATGAACTGCGCAGCAAAGCCTGGCACATGCTCGAGCTCGGCGCGCTTGCCGATGTTGTTCTTCACCTGCGTCGAGCTGGCTGGGAACCCCGCCCGTGCATAGTGCACGGCATCGGCCAGAAGCCGTTCGAGCGGCAGCTTGCCGCCCCACTTGGCGCTGAGTTCGAGGGCTGCTTGCCATCCTGAAACGGCGCCGGCGACGGTGAGCGCAGCGAGTGGCCCGCGTGAGGGGATCACTGCGGTGTGACCGAGGGCCGCGTAATGCTCGCGCGTGGCGAGCCCTGCCGCTCCGCCGCAGGCGTCGATGCCGACGGGCGGCCTGCCGCCTTCGCTCACGAGCCAGAAGTTGTCACCGCCGAGCCCGTTCATGTGCGGATAGACGACGGCGATGGTGGCCGCGGCCGCAACCATGGCCTCGATCGCGTTGCCGCCATCGCGCAGCACGGCGAGGCCCGCTTCGGCAGCCAGGTGGTGGGGGGCGACGACCATGCCGCGCGTGCAGCGTGCGGTCTCGAGCATTGATGCCTCGCGTGTTCAGGAAGAATGGTTCACATGCCAGACGCAACTGGGCGATGCAACCGAAACGGCGACCGCGCTCCGTTCAGCGCGATGGCGCGCTCTGCTTGAGGCTTGCGAGGTAAGCGGCGATCCGCGCCTTCAATCCTGGCACGGCGAGTGTGTTGACGAGGGCTGCGAGCGCCGCGGAATCGTCTCCCGCCGCCGCGTTGCGGGTCAGGGCCAGCATGCGCGACAGACTGTCCGCCGAGAGCTCGGTCGCATCGGCCGTCGCCTGCTCGGTGAGTTCCAGCCAATCGTCGTGGGCGGCGATCCGCGTCAGGAAGCCGATGCGCCGAGCCTCCTCGGCATCGAACACACGACTGGTGCTCAGCAACGCACGGGCCGCGTCCGTCCCGACGAGGCGGGCAAGGCGAGTGGTGCCGAGCGCGATGCCGAAACGCAGGCCAGGCATGCGGAAGTGGGTGTCCGCAGTGCCGATGCGCAGAGCGCACGCGGCGACAAGGTCGGCGGCCGCGCCGTAGCAGGGCCCGTGCACGAGCACCATCGTCATGAACGGTGCCGACGCCACCACTTGCAGGAGCTGCTCCAACCGGATGAAGCGGAGCACGAGATCGCCTTCGCTCTGATGTTCGAGATCGGTGAAATCAAATCCGGCCGAGAACCCTCGACCTGCGCCGCGTACCGCAAGAAGGCGGGTGCCGTCACGCGCCGCTGCTTCGAACGCCGCCGTCAGCTCTTCGACAAGGGCTGCATCGAGCGCGTTCAGGCGATGCGGGCGGTTCAATGTTAGCGTGGTGCGAGGCCCCGCGCGATCGATGATCAGGTTTGCCGTCGTCAAGGCTGAGGTTCCCCGTATGAGAGTGCTCGACCTTCATGCCGGTCTACCACTCGCGTGGTGTGCCGGGCGCGCGGTCTCGCATCCCCGCAGCATCGGGCAAGCTCGGACGGAACGCTAGGGTGTGCACGGCGGGACACGAGGCCCACAGCACATTCATCGAAGGTGTGCAGCGCCGCCGACGCTCATCTTGGAGAGTGCCAATCATTGCTTTGTGGAATGGCCGCCGGATTTTCATCGAAACCGATGACCCGGACGAGCGGGCGTCATGTCGACCTGCTCAGCAACATCGCGCGTGCGCGACCGTGTTGCCGACGGCCTGGAAATGGCAATGGCCAAAGTCGTCCCGTCGATAGGCGAGGGACTTATCGATCTGAAACGCTTCGGATCAACCGCCGCGACGAGACGCAGGCACACGCGCGGTGATCGCCTCTGCTCCTTCGGTCTGGGCAACGCCCCACGGCATCATCCGCATGGCGATTTCCTTGAGCGGTGTGGCCGGCGCCAGCACGGTTCCCGCACCGAACAAAGCGCCGTGCACCATCATGAAGACGAGTAAGGCTATTCCCGATCGAACGGCCACGTCGGCCTCCGTTGGGTTGCTTGAGTGGTCGTGCATGAGCAACTCATGATCGCCCTATCAGTTCCGGGCACATTGCTTTTCACCGGCGGTGGTTGAATGTTGGCGGATCAGAGGGGCGCTATCCGCAAAGTTGGAGCGCGCTTTGCGCCGTAGCTGCGGCCTCGACTTGCAACACCAGGGGGCTTCCATGAAGGACAAGGTGGTCTGGTTTTCGTTGGGAGTGGTCGTCGCGTCGGCGTTCTGGCTCGCCGTACTCTACGGCTTCGGCAACGATCTGCTCAAAACGCTGATGTCGGCGCGCTGAACCTAGTGCAGCAACCGGCCCGGAGCATGCGCGCGCCGCCGGCCTCCACAGGCCACGATGCGATGGGAGCGGATCGATCATTCCGTGGCGAGATCGCCGGCCCCCGCCCGCCGCACCTTTGTAGGGGGGCTGCGGCCTACGTTGTCTTGGGCGCGGCGCCGTGATGCCGCGCCCGGCCGCCTTACTTTAGCAATGCTTTAACCCCATTGATCGAACGTGAAGGCTTGTCCCGATGGGGCTCGACGACTGCTCTTGGAAGGCGCATGGCGACGGCACTGAAATTGAACGCGCTCACGTCCGGCACGTTGATGCTGGCGTTTGCACTGGAGGCTGCATCAGCGCCGGTGCGAGCAGAGCCACTGTCCGTCGAAACGCTGCAGAAGAGCATTCCCGGCTCGCGCATCAATCTCGATACCCCGCTCGGCAGTGTGGTGCCGATCGCCTACGGCACGGACGGCAGCCTTGAAGGCTCTGCCGGCGCGGTCGCTTTCTTTCTCGGCTCGTCGAAGGATCGCGGGCGTTGGTGGATCGAGGATGCCAAGGTCTGCCACCAGTGGAAAGTCTGGTTCAATGGCGACAAGAAGTGTTTCCGCATCGAGCTGAAGTCCAACAGTCGCATCGAATGGACCGACCAGGACGGCGACAAGGGCACGGGTACGATCGTCTCGCTCGGGACGGAGGCTCAGAAACCGCAGCAGCAGGTTGCCGCAAATGTGGAGCGGCCTGCGGCGCCGCCGCCCGCCATGCACGTTGCAGCACCGTCAACGGCCGTCACTCCGTCGCCTTCCGTCGCTGCCGCGCCTATGCCGCCAGCGAAGCGGCCCGAAGCGCGCGAACCACGATCGGCGGCGATTGAGATTGCGCCGAGCACCAGATCTGCCACCACCGCTCAACCTGTGTCGGCGAGGCCCGCGGTCTCCGCCGCGAGTCCGCGAGCCGGTGGCGGTAATGCGAAGGCCCCGGCGAATGCTGCCCGCGACTTGGCGGTGCGTGCCGTGCCGGTCGAGAAGGCAGAGGTGCGCCCCGGGCGCCGCGTCGCCGCTCTGGACGTTCCGCCACCTGTCGCGAAATCCGAGGCGATGGCGCGGTCCTCCGACGCGACCTTTCAACTCGCGAGCGCCAGGACTTATAGCGTCGTCAACGTTCCCGAGGGCGACGTGCTGAACGTGCGCCGCGGCCCGAGCGCGGAGACCGAGATCGTCGCGACGATCGCGCAGCGCGCGACGGGCATCCGAACGGTCGGAGAATGCCAGGACGACTGGTGTCCGGTTCGCAGCGGCCACCGTGTCGGCTGGGTCCACCGCTACTTCATCTGGCCGGACGCCCCGGGCCTTGCTGTGCGCCGCCCGCCGCCGCAGAGGGATGCGCGCGACGCCATCACCTACCGGGTTGTTCGCGTTCCTTACGACGATGTGCTGAACATGCGGCGGCAGGCGGACGGAGATTCCGCGATCGTCGGCAGCATACCCTCCGAGGGCAAGCGCATTCGGATGACGGGGTATTGCGTCGGCGAGTGGTGTCCGGTTTCGCATGGCCAGAGTGCGGGCTGGGTGAACCGCCGCTACTTGGCCATCGAGTTCTGACACTCGATCCGAAGACGACAATCCGATCCGTGCGTGCCCATCGCAGTGTGTTCGATTCCCGGGCGCATTGAACCCGGCGCGTGAGCAACGCGACCACATCGCGATGCACCTCTCACACCCGCCAAAGCTGACGTGCGGCACGAGCGAGGCCAGGGCTTGGAACCGCTGGCCTCGCGATCGCGTCTTGCGCTATGTCGCCTTCAACACGGCAGATGCACGATCGATGCAAGACTACTTGGCTCGCCGCGAGAGTGAGATGGCATAGGCGGGCGAGCGCACCGCGAAGATCGCGTCGTTCGTCGGGCCGGCGATGCCGTCGACGAGGTTGGCGGGATCGAACACGACGGCATCGCAGGTGGCCGGTGCTTCGATCGCCGAAAGCGCTATGGTGCCGAGCTTGACGGACTTGCGCGCTTCCTCGGGCCAGACGGCCGTCGGGTCGTCGGTCGCATCGCCGGGCTCTGCGACGATGCTCAGGAGATCGAACGACACGGGGCCGGTCGAAAGCCGCTGCTTGAGATCTTCACTGTAGAAGTCCGGTGTCTTTGTCTTCGCCTCCTCGTCCGTCATGCCGATTTCACCCGCTTGCGGAACGGCCTTGAATTTGACGACGGTTGCGGCGCCATCAGCGTTCGTGAACGTGAAGGCGTGGATCCCCCAGTAGTTCGTCCCAGCGTAGCTCGCTGGAATGGGATGGCTCGCGAGCCAAGCTCCTTGCTTGGTCGTGTCGGGATTGCCCGCGGCGAAGGCCTTGATCTTCGCCGGATCGGGCTTGCCATCGGGCCCCGGAACGCGGGCCTGCAAGAAGCCGAGCATTTGCTCCGGCGTTTTCGCGAAGAACATGGGCGTCGACAGCAACACGAGATCGAAGGCATTGCCCGCGCCGAGATCGAAGCGCAAGGCAAGTCCGCGCGGAGCCGGTCGGGCCGTATCGGGAATCTTGGGGTTGCCGCCTCCCATGGAGAAGCGGCCGAGCAGCGGCACCACGCCCGCGAACTGCGCCGCCTTGGACAAAGACTTCGCCAGGGCCGTCGGAGTGAACGTTCCCGTCACACATAATCCCTTGGCGTGGCTGGCGCGCGCGCCGTGCTGGCCGAACACGGCGTTGAGACCGTTGATCAAAGCTTCGGGGCTGGCCTCTTGCGAACGTGCGTTTGTCGTCATCATCACCCCCGACGTGATCGATATGGCAACGCCGAGCCAGCCGGCGCCCAAGGTCTGCAGTGCTGCGTGTGTCATGTGGTTTCTCCTCCCTTTGCCAACCGCCATCCGGCGAAGGAAACAATCCAGGTAGTCCCGTCGTGAGGTGTTCACGGGGTTCTGATCAATCCGGAGGGCGATGAGCGTTTGGTCGTACGGCCGCGGCGTTGCGTTACGCGACGGGGCACGTTTATTTTCGCGCGATGAAAGACCAATCGCTTGGCGAGAAGAGCTTCGGTAGTGCGGTGGCGGCGTTCCGGCCGTTCCTTCTTCGTCTCGCGATGCTTCAGCTTCAGGACAAGGCAGCGGCCGAGGATGTCGTGCAGGAGACGCTGCTGGCGGCCCTCGCTGGAGAGGCCGGATTTCAGCGCAGGGCGAGTCTCAAGACCTGGATGATCTCGATCCTGAAGCACAAAATTCTCGATGCCATTCGCGCCCGTCGCCGGGTCATGCCTCTTGCACCGATCGGACCGAATGAAGAGGACGAGTACGATCTGACGCCGTTCGACAGCCTGTTCGACGCGTCCGGCTTTTGGGCGCGGCCGCAGGATGCGTGGAGCGACCCTGCGACCGTTGCGGAGCGCACGGACTTTATCCGCGTGCTCGAAGCGTGTCTGACGCACTTGCCGGAGCGGACCTCGCGGGCGTTCCTGATGAGCGAGTGGCTCGAGGACGAGCCCTCCGAGATCTGCTCGGTCCTGCAGGTCACGCCGGGCAACCTCCGCATTCTTCTCTATCGTGCGCGCATGCAGCTTCGCGTCTGCCTCGACATGAATTGGGAGACGCGAACATGAGTTCTCCTGCGATCGTGTGCCGGGATACGACGTGGCTGGTGAGCGAGAGCCGGGACAGGCCGTTGACCAGCTCGGAGATGGAGCAACTCGCCGCGCATATCGCGGGCTGCCCGATGTGCCAGGGCGCCAAACAGCAGTTCGACGTGATGTTTCGCGGGATCGACGCCCTGCTCAAGGATCGTCACTCCGATGGCACGCCACCATTTGACGATCGCTAGGCCACAGTCCGACCGTACAGAATTGCGGTGGCGGTGAGCGGTCCGATAGAGAAGTCCCAAGGTGCTGCCGGCTTTGGCGGGATCAGACCCGCGAACCATCGAAGTCGTGAAGTGCACGCTCAAATCATGGTTTAGGGTGCGACCGAGCGTTCGCTGAAAGCGAAGAGCGCTTTACGCCTCGAACGATCACACCCCGGCCGCCAGGGGGCTGGCCGTCTGACGGGGCGATCGATCCGCGTGACGGCGCCTGCGGATTCGTGCACAGAAGATGGCGCTGGCCGCCGCCATGCGCCGAGCCGGTCGAGGGTGCGGACCGGCAAGCGGGGGCAGGTCTCGCCGCCGCACACAGACGGGATATGGAACGCGTTGCAACCTCTGTCTCACAAATTCTCCGTTGCCCCGATGATGGATTGGACGGACCGGCATTGCCGGTTCTTTCATCGCCAGTTGACGCGCCATGCGCTGCTCTACACGGAAATGGTGACGGCCGACGCGGTGTTGCACGGGGATCGCGCGCGGCTGCTCGGCTATGCGCCCGACGAGCATCCCGTGGCGTTGCAACTCGGCGGCTCCGATCCGGCAAAGCTCGCGGAGGCCTCGGTTATTGGCGCCGAGCTCGGGTACGACGAGATCAATCTCAACGTCGGCTGCCCGTCCGACCGGGTTCAGGAGGGCCGTTTCGGCGCGTGCTTGATGGCCGAGCCTCGCCTAGTCGCCGACTGCGTCGCGGAAATGCGCGCGCGGGTCGCGGTGCCGGTCACGGTCAAATGCCGGATCGGCATCGACGAGCAGGATGCGGAGGCGGACTTCACGGCCTTCATCGAGCGCGTCGCGGAAGCGGGATGCCGCGTTTTCATCGTCCACGCGCGCAAGGCGTGGCTCAAAGGTCTGTCGCCGAAAGAGAACCGCGAGGTGCCGCCGCTCGACTATGCGCGCGTCTACCGGCTCAAGGCGGCACGGCCCGATCTCACCATCGTCATCAACGGCGGCATCGGTACGCTTGCTGAAGCGGCGGAGCATCTCCAGCACGTCGACGGCGTGATGCTCGGCCGCGCGGCCTACCAGACCCCCTACCTTCTGGCGGACGTCGACCGGCTCGTCTACGCCGATCCGGTGCCCCCCGTAGCCCGCGCCGACGCCGTCCGTGCCCTGGGGCCCTACACCCCCCCCCACATCACCCCCGGGGGGCGGCGCGA
>CALMPK010000392.1 GCA_937873575.1 uncultured Hyphomicrobiaceae bacterium | reverse complement strand
CAACGGCGGGAAGAACAACGTCATCGCGGTGATCGGCGCTGGCGCGATGTCGGCGGGCCTGGCCTACGAGGCGATGAACAACGCCGGTGCCCGCGACGAGCGTCTGATCGTCGTGCTCAACGACAACGACATGTCGATTGCTCCGCCGACCGGCGCGCTATCCGCCTACTTCGCGCGCATCACCTCGAGCGGTACCTACCTCTACGTCCGCGACATCGCCAAGCAGCTCGCCAAGATGCTGCCCAAGCATTGGGAGCGCCGTGCCGCGCGTGTCGAGGAATACACGCGGCATCTGTGGCAGGGCGGTGCGTGGTTCGAGGAGCTCGGCTTCTACTACATCGGCCCGATCGACGGACACGATTTCAGCCAGCTCCTGCCCGTTCTCAAGAACGTGCGCGAGGCCAACCAGGGGCCGATCCTCGTCCACGTCGTCACGCGCAAGGGCAAGGGTTACGGTCCGGCCGAGGAAGCGGACGACAAGTACCATGGCGTCAATCGCTTCAACGTCGTGACCGGCGCGCAGGTGAAGGTGAAGTCGAACGCGCCGAGCTATACGAGCGTGTTCGCGGAAAGCCTCATCGAGCAGGCGCGCAAGGACAGCCGTATCGTTGCGATCACGGCGGCAATGCCGTCGGGCACGGGGCTCGATCTGTTCGGCGAGGCGTTCCCCGAGCGCACGTTCGACGTCGGCATCGCCGAGCAGCACGCGGTCACGTTCGCCGCCGGCCTCGCGACCGAGGGGCTGAAGCCGTTCTGTGCGCTCTACTCGACGTTCCTCCAGCGCGCCTACGATCAGGTGGTACACGACGTCGCTATTCAGAAGCTGCCGGTGCGTTTCGCCATCGACCGCGCGGGCTTCGTCGGCGCGGATGGCGCGACGCACGCGGGTTCGTTCGACATCGCCTATCTCGGCTGCCTCCCCGACATGGTTGTGATGGCCGCGGCCGACGAGGCCGAGCTGAAGCATATGGTGGCGACGGCGGCCCTCATCGACGACCGTCCGAGCGCGTTCCGTTATCCCCGTGGCGAAGGTGTCGGCGTCGAGATGCCGGCGGAGGGGCATCCGCTCGAGATCGGCAAGGGCCGCATTCTGCGCGAAGGCTCGACGGTCGCGATCCTGTCGCTCGGCACGCGGCTCAAGGACGCCTTGAAGGCGGCCGAGCAGCTTGCCGCGTTCGGCCTCTCGACGACGGTCGCGGACGCGCGCTTCGCCAAGCCGCTCGACACCGATCTCATCGCGCGCCTCGCGCGCGGGCACGAGGTTCTGGTGACCATCGAGGAAGGATCGATCGGCGGCTTCGGCAGCTATGTGCTGCATTATCTCGCGACGTCGGGCTTGCTCGATCGCGGGATCAAGGTGCGCCCGATGGTGCTGCCAGACGTGTTCGTCGAGCACGGCAAGCCGGAAGCCATGTACGAGACGGCGGGGCTCGGCGCGGCGGGCATCGTCGACACCGTGTTCAAGGCGCTCGGGCGCGAACGGATGCTCGGCGCCGACCGGGCATGAGAACGGCGTGAGGTTGGCCCCCGTTTCCTGCTCGCCACCGTGATTAGGCCGGCAACGGCCACGCAGCCACCGGCGCATCAACCTTTTCGGCGCACCATCACCTTCGACAGGAACGCGGGCCACCAGCTCACGGCCTCAAGCCCGACGCCGCTGAAGAGCGCATCGAGGTCGTCGATCGTGTACTGGCGATAGTAAGGCTCGTGGAAGCGCTGCGGGAAGCCTTCGAGCAGGCCGTCCCAACCCGGACGGTCGCCCATTTGAAGACTGTCGATGAACACCAGCGTGCCGCCTGGTTTCAGCACGCGCGCCATTTCCGCTCCAACCCTTCGGCGCACGTCGGCCGGCAGCTCGTGGAACAGGAATGAACTCGTCACGATATCCTGGCTCGCGTCCGCCAGCGGCATGGCCTCCGCATTGGCCTTGACGAGCGTCGCCGGCCGCAGATTGCCCATGTGCCGCCGCGCTTCGGCGAGGTAGGCGGGCGAGAGATCGAGGCCGGTGAGGCTCAATGCCGGATAGACCAGCCGGATCTCGCGCAACAGCCGCCCCGTGCCGCACGCGACGTCGAGCAGATGCACGCCCCGCTGGTCGCGCCGGGCGAGGTGCTCGCCGATGGGCCGAAGCGCGGCGCGGCGCATGGCGGCGGCGGAGCCGTAGAACAGCGTCTCCACCTGCACGTCGTAGAGCCGTGCGGAATCGTCCGCGAGATAGCCGCCCTTCTGGAAATGGAAGTCCTGCGCGAAGTAATCGGGTACGCCTTCCTGTTCGGCGAGCGGCGCGACCGTGCCGGCGTCGCGGTCCTGGCGGCGGCGAACGGCGTCCGGAACGTCGCGGAACATTGCGCCGAGGCGCCGGAAATGATCCGGCAGCCCGCTTGCCGGATCGCTGGCGCTGGCGGCGGCGAGCCCATCACCCACAAGCGCGGCGTCTTTCCGAAAAAGGTCGGCTAGGTCGGCGAGCATCTCCTGCTCGCTCGGTCCTGGTCGCTGGCGCGTTACGTTCGCAGGCGGGGCGATGCGGCGTCCCTCGCGCGCGGCGAGCCAGCCGATACCCGAATACCAGCCGAACCTCAGGTAGTTTCCCGCGAACTGCGTCGCACGGCCGATCCTATCCATCGCTTTGCTTCTTCCGACAGCGTGATTGGCGTACCCTCAGAAAGTGGGGCATCGAATGCAACTTGGCAACCCGGTGAGCGTTGGCGTCACAAGTTGAATGCGAGCGGGGGCGGGTGTGATCCTCGGTTATGACGCGCGGGAAACGTTCGATGGCTGCCGCGCCGTCGCCGAAGTATACCGGAGCACCCCGTTCACGGGCGTGCAACCGGAGACGAACCCATGCCGGCCTATTCCAACATCGTTGTTCTAACGGGCGCAGGTCTCTCCGCCGAATCGGGGCTCGCCACCTTTCGCGACAAGGGTGGCATCTGGGCACGTTACGACTACAGGGAGGTGGCGACGCCACAGGGCTTCGTGAAGAACCCTGCACTCGTGCACGAGTTCTACAACATGCGCCGTCGCGACCTGCTGGGCGTGCAGCCGAACGAGGCGCACCGGGCGCTGGCGCGGCTCGAACGCGAGTTTGCAGGCTCGGTTCTCGTCGTGACACAGAACATCGACAATCTGCACGAGGCCGCAGGCTCGCGAAACTTGATCCACATGCATGGCGAGTTGCTGAAGGCGATGTGCGCTCATTGCGAGGCGCGCCACTCGTGTCGCGAGGACCTCTCGACCGACACTCCCTGTCCGGCTTGCGGGAACACCGGCGGCATGCGGCCGGATGTCGTGTGGTTCGGTGAGATGCCTTACCAGATGGAGCGCATCGTCGACGCACTTGGTGAAGCCGATCTCTTCATCTCGATCGGCACCAGCGGCAATGTCTACCCCGCGGCGGGCTTCGTCGAGATCGCGCGGGTCGCGGGTGCGCACACGGTCGAGCTCAACCTCGAGCCATCGGACGGGGCATCGCACTTTGCCGAGGCCATCCACGGACCAGCGACGAGCGTCGTTCCGGCGTTCGTGGAGAAACTCCTCGCACGCTGAAGAAGCGCTTATTTCTCGCGCTTGAACACGGCGACCACTTCGACGTGATCGGAGAAGACGAACTGATCGACGGGAGTGACGCGGCCGAGCCGGTAGCCGCCGTCGATCAGGATGCGCGCGTCGCGCGCGAGCGTCGCGGGATTGCAGGAAACGGCGACGACCAGCGGCACCTTCGATTTCGCCAGCATCTCGGACTGCGCTTTCGCGCCGGCGCGCGGGGGATCGATCACCGCCGCATCGAAGCCTTCGAGCTCCTTGCGCGAGAACGGCTCGCGGAAAAGGTCGCGATGGCGCACCTCGATCGGTTTCAGGCCCTGTGCGTTGCGCGCGGCGCGTGAGAGGGCTTCGAGGGCGCCCGCATCGCTGTCGAGCGCCAACACGCGCGCACGCTCGGCGAGGTGGAAGGTGAAAGCACCGACGCCGGCGAAGAGATCGACGACGCGCGAAACCTTTTTCGGCAATGCCTCGACGACGATGCGGGCCAACGCGTCCTCGGCGGCCTTGGCGGCCTGGAGGAACACGTCCGGCGGCGGCGTGACGCTGGCGCGGCCCATGGCGATGGTCGGCGTCGCGCTCTGGTAGATGACGTCGCCATCGATCGCGAGACGAACGAGGCCCGGGATCGCGCGCGCCGCGATGGCGAGGCGGGATACGAGGTCGGCATCCGCCTTGCGGCCGGCGAGTGCGTCGTCGATCGCGACGGAGTAACCGTTGTCCGCTTCGAGCACGCGCACGCGCGCCTCGCCCTCGAAACGGGGGAGCGACGAGAGCAATCCGCGCAGCGCCGGCAGCATCGCCGCGAGGCGCGGCGTCAGCACCGGGCATTCCGCGAGATCGACGACGGTGGTGCCGCGGCTTTCGTGAAATCCGAGCACGATGCCATTCTTCGTCGCGCGCGTTGACAGCGCTGCGCGCCGCCGCGTCGATGTCCCGACCGACACGAGCGGGGCGACGTCGGCCGCGATGCCGCGCTGGTTGAAGGCTTCGACGACGAGCTGGCGTTTCCACGCCGCGTAGGGGACGGTGGCGAGATGCTGCATGGCGCAACCACCGCAGCGGGTGAAGTGGCGGCAGAGCGGGGCAACGCGATCAGGGCTCGCCTGCTCGATGGTGGCAAGTTCACCGCGCTCGCCCGAGACGACGGCCTGCACGCGCTCTCCCGGCAGGGCGAAGGGGACGAACACGGCGCCGCCGTCCGGCCGCTCGGCGACACCGTCGCCCTGGCTGCCGAGGCGAGCGATCTCGAGTCGCATCGTCGCCCCGCCCTCCGGGCCGCTCGACGGGGCATCGCTTTCGATCGTCATTCCAGAACCGCTCCGATGATGTGCTCGATATTGCCTTCCTTGCCGGGCAAGGGCGAGACGATGGAACCGACGACGCGCCAGCCCTGTCGCCCCAGCCACGCGGCAACCTCCTCGACGGCGGCGGCGCGGGCAGTCTCGTCCTTGACGACGCCGCGCTTGCCGATGGCGGCGCGCCCCGCCTCGAACTGCGGCTTGACGAGTGCGAGCAGCCAGGCGCCAGGACAGGCTAGCGCGAGCGGCGCGGGAAGGGCCTGGGCGAGGGCGATGAAGCTCACGTCGGCGACGACGGCTTCGATAGCCTCCGCCACGAGTTCCGTCGACAATGTGCGGGCATCCACGCCCTCGAGCGATACGACGCGAGGATCGGCGGCGACGAGCGGGTGGATCTGGCCATGGCCGATCTCGACGGCATAGACACGTCGCGCGCCCCGTTCCAGCAGCACCTGCGTGAAGCCGCCGGTCGAGGCGCCGATGTCGAGGGCGACGCGGCCATCCGCGGAGAAGCCGAAGTGTTCGAGCCCTGCCGCAAGCTTCGCCCCGCTGCGGGCGACGTAGGCGTTGGCTGCGGCCTCGACGGCGAGCGTCGCGTCATCGCTGACCATGATCCCTGCTTTGCGGGCGACGTCGCCGTTAACCGTAACGGCGCCGCGCTCGATCAGGTCGGCTGCGCGGGCGCGCGATTGCACCAGCCCGCGCGCCACCAGCAGCCGGTCTAATCGGGAACGGTTCACGCCCTTGCCGCCTTTATTCGATCAGTCGCCCGCCGGCGGCCACTCACCATTTGCCATTCGCTTTCGAGGCGCGCCTTGCAGCCCGGCGAGCGAGATAGCGCCTTCGTGCCACGAGGTCCACCAGTCACGCTGCGGCGCAGCAAAATGGCGTTCGAGTTTCGCGCTTGCGAAGCAGCGAGAAGCCGAGCGAACGCCTTAGATTTGACGCTCCATGTCAGTTATGTTTCAGATCTGCGACAGTCCGGCCAGCGTCCGGAACAGAATGATAGGCCCCCCTGAAAACATGTCTCTCGAGACCGCCCAGCAGCAGTCCACGTCTCTCGCTCACGATGTCTCGACCGGCACTGGCCGTTGGACGCTGCGCCGCTCGTGGATGGCGACGGCGGCGTTGGCCGTGCTGATGCTGGCGTACTTCGTGCGCAACGAGGGCTGGCCCACCAACGTCGCCTATACGATCGGCATCACAGGCACGCTCGTCAGCCTTCTCGTGCTCGCCTCGCGCCGCGTGCTGTTCTCGACCGCGATGGTGGCGGCGCTCGTCTCGCTGGTCATCATAGCAGCCGACGTGAAGTGGAATTACATCGGCATGGTGCTGCATGCCTACGACGTCGTGTTCTACATGATGTCGCCGGATACGCTCTGGTATCTGTGGATCGATTTCCGCAAGGAGCTGATCGCGCTCGCGACGACGTTCGTGGCGATCGGCCTGCTCGCCGTCTACCTCTATCGTTCCGACCCGACGCGCAGCACGCGCTCCTCGGCGGCGATCGGTCTGGTGCTGGCGCTGGTGCTGTCGGGTGGTGCGAACCAGTTGCGCGGCGAGCGCCCGCATACGCTGTTCTATTGGGACAATCTCTACGTCTCGTCGTTCTATTCCTCGTGGGCGGAGACGATCTCGACGCTGTGGCGCGGACAGATCATCGAAGCGAGCGCGCGCGAGCCGGGCCTCAGGCCCTTCGCCGAGCCGCAGAACTGCCCGATGCGCGAACGCCCGCCCCATATCATCCTGATCCACCAGGAAAGCGTTTTCCCGCCGAGCCTGTTCCCGGCCATCGATTACGACGAGACGCTCGACCCCATGTTTCGCTCCGGCGACGGTACGCTGCGCAAGCTGCGCGTCGAAACCTACGGCGGTGCATCCTGGCTGACAGAATTCTCGGTTCTGGCTGGCGTCTCGACGTACTCGTTCGGCGGCATGCGCACGTTCGTGCAGTCGATGATGCAGGGCAAGGTCCGCGACTCCGTCACGCAGACCCTGTCGCGCTGCGGCTACGACAACGTGCTGTTCTACCCGGTGCCGAAGCAGTTCGTTTCGAGTGGCAAGTTCTACAACTCGATCGGCATCAACGAGATCTACGATTTCCACGCGCAGAAGGCGAAGAAGTACAACGAGCGCGACCGCTTCTATTATGCCAACGCGCTGGATCGCATCGCGCAGCAGGTGTCGACGTCGAAGGCGCCGTTGTTCAGCTACATCATCACGTCCGTCGCCCACTTGCCTTATAAGTACACGCACAGCCCCGAGATGGACGTGCCCGGCGGCGGCCCCGGCACCAACCCCGAAATGCACGAGTACCTGCGCCGGTTGTCGCTGGTGCGGCTCGACCTCGATTGGTTCCGTGCCGAGTTGAAGCGGCGCTTCCCGTCCGAGCGCTTCGTCATCGTCCAGTATGGCGACCACCAGCCGATCGTCACGCGGCCGCTGCTCGGTTTCGGCGAGGCGACGGCCGCGCAGGACGTGATCCTGGCGCCTGAATCGCGCGGCTTCCTCACCTATTACGCGGTCGAGGGGATCAACGTCGCCGTGCCGCCTCTGCCGGATGTGGATGTGCTCGACGTGCCCTACCTCGGCACCGTGATGCTGAAGTCCGCCGGGCTGCCGCTGTCGCCGGCGGGGCGCGAGCGATTGCGCCTGCTGGAGCGGTGCAACGGGCGCTACTACCAGTGTGAGAACCAGGCCGACATCATGGCCTTCCACCGGCGTCTGATCGATGGCGGTCTGCTGGTCGCGCGTTGAACATGAGCGACTGCCGGCCAACAGGATGGCCGAGCTAAAGCTGGCTTGATCACGGGAATTCCCGGCCCCGGGCTCCGCGCGTTTGCCGGAAGGCTCCAACGCCCCCCGCGCACCTTTGTCGTGCCCGCGACCGCTTCTGCAGTTCCGTCGGGGCCGATGATGCTCTAGAAGCTCCCGGCATGAAAAAGCCCTCGAAATCCAAATCCGCCGTCGCCGCGCCGAAGAGCCGTATCGTCCGGGTAGCGCCGCCCGCGCCCCCGAAGGTCGGCTTCGTCTCGCTCGGCTGCCCCAAGGCGCTGGTCGACAGCGAGCGCATCATCACGCGCCTGCGCGCGGAGGGATACGCGCTGAGCGCCGAGTACAAGGGGGCGGACGTCGTCGTCGTCAACACCTGCGGTTTCCTCGATAGCGCCAAGCAGGAAAGCCTGGACGCCATCGGCGAGGCCATGGCGGAGAACGGGCGCGTCATCGTCACGGGCTGTTTCGGCGTCGAGAAGGAGCGCATTTTCGATGCGCATCCGGGGGTGCTCGCCGTCACCGGACCGCACCAGTACGAGCAGGTCGTCGAAGCGGTGCACGGTGCCGTGCCGCCGCCGCACGATCCGTTCATGGATCTGGTGCCGCCGGAGGGCCTGCACCTGACGCCGAGGCACTACGCCTACCTGAAGATTTCCGAGGGCTGCAACAACCGCTGCTCGTTCTGCATCATACCTTCGCTGCGCGGCGATCTCGTCAGCCGGCCGGCGGGTGACGTGATGCGGGAGGCAGAGCGGCTCGTCGCGGCGGGCGTCAAGGAACTATTGGTCATCAGCCAGGACACCAGCGCCTACGGGCTCGATCTCAAGTACGCCGAGAGCCCGTGGAAGGGTGAGCCGTTGAAGGCCCGCTTTCTCGATCTCACGCGCGCGCTCGGCAGTCTCGGCGCATGGGTGCGGCTCCACTACGTCTATCCCTATCCGCACGTCGACGACGTCATTCCGTTGATGAGTGACGGCGCCGTGCTGCCTTATCTCGACATTCCTTTCCAGCATGCATCGCCCGCCGTGCTGAAGGCGATGCGCCGCCCTGGCAACCAGGACAAAGTGCTCACGCGCATCGGGCGCTGGCGCGAAACCTGCCCCGACCTCGCGATCCGTTCGACATTCATCGTCGGCTTCCCGGGCGAGACGGATGCGGACTTCGACATCCTGCTCGACTTCGTGCGCGAGGCACGGCTCAACCGCGTCGGCTGCTTCAAGTACGAGCCGGTAGCTGGAGCCAAGGCGAACGACCTGCCGGGCGCCGTACCCGAAGAGGTGAAGGAGGAGCGCTGGCACCGCTTCATGGCTGCGCAACAGGAGGTCAGCCGCGAGGTGCTGGCGACGCGCGTCGGCCGCGAGATCGACGTGATCGTCGACGAGGTCGACGAGGAAGGCGCGATGGGACGCTCGGTATGGGATGCGCCGGAGATCGACGGCAGCGTTTTCCTCAACGGCGACAGCGATTGCGCGCCGGGCGACATCGTTCGTGCGCGCGTCGTGCACGCCGACGAGTACGACCTGTGGGCGGAGCGTTCCGCGCCGTGACGTGATCGCGGCCGGCCGACGTTCGGTCCTCGGGCGCGCCGGCAGTTTGCGGCCGGGCTCGCGTCAGGCACCTCACCGTCCTCTCCGTCTCAGCGTGTTCCCTCGGGCGAACTCCCGTCGAGAATGACGGCCTGAGATTTCGCCTTGTTGTCCGGCTCGACGTGGATCACGACATCGGCGTCGGTGATCGCAGCTTCGATCGCATCCTCCAGCCGGTCGCAGATCACATGCGCGGTGGCGACCGTCATGTCTCCCGGCACGACGAGATGGAACTCGATGAACGTCATGCGCCCCGCCTGACGGGTGCGGATGTCGTGGGCCTGCAGCGCGCCTTCGCCGTTCGCGGCGATGGTCTCCTTGATGCGACGCTCGATCTCCGGAGACGCCCGCTCGTCCAGCAGGCCGCTCATCGAGGTGCGGGCGAGGCGCAGGCCCGTCCATAGAATGTTGACAGCGACGAGGCTGGCGAGGATGGGGTCGAGGATGTGCCAACCGGTCAGCGTCGCCAGGACGAGGCCGCCGAAGACGCCGACGGACGTGACGACGTCGGTCAGGATGTGGTGGCCGTCGGCCTCCAGCGCGGGTGAGCGCCAAGCACGACCTCGGCTGATGAGCAGGTAGGCCCAGGCGGCATTGAGCGCGCTCGCCGCACCGTTGATGGCGAGGCCCAGCACCGGCTCCGTCATGGTGCGCGGGTGAGCCAGCGCCTCGGCCGCCTCGCGCATGATCAGCAGCGCAGCGACGATAATGAGCGTTCCCTCGAGCACGGCGGAGAAATACTCGGCCTTGTAATGGCCGAACGGGTGGTTGCGATCGGGAGGGCGGGACGCGAGGTGGATGGCGATCGGGGCCGCCACCGCCGCCAGAACGTTGACGATGCTCTCGAGCGCATCGGAGTAGAGCGCGACGCTGCCGGTGACGAGGTAGGCGAGATACTTGATGCCCATGACGACCAGCGCCACGACGATGCTGGAAGCGGCAAGGCCGACGACCTTGCGCGGA
>CALMPK010000391.1 GCA_937873575.1 uncultured Hyphomicrobiaceae bacterium | reverse complement strand
GTCGCGCGCGCCCGCCAGATGGCGCGCCAGTATGGCTGGCTTGCCGCCTCGCGCGGCGAGCGTGCGTGACAACCGCCACAATTTCAGGGAAACATGCTGCGTCGCAAAGCCACCCCGTGCCCGTGGCACTGGACCATGTGCGCGGGGCTGATCCGCCCATCTCAATGGCCATCTCAATGGAGAGACAATTGATGCGTCAGATACTGTTTGCCGGACTTGCACTCGCAGCGGGCCTCGGCTTCGCCGCGCACGAGAACGGCGCGCTGGTGGCATCCGCCGCCGCGCAGGGCAAGACGCTGAAGATCGCCGTCGGCGGCCCGCTGACCGGCCCCAACGCAGCGTTCGGCGCTCAGATCAAGAACGGCACCGAGCAGGCCGTCGAAGACATCAATGCGGCGGGCGGCATTCTCGGCCACACGATTTCTCTGGTCTACGGCGACGACGTCTCCGACCCCAAGCAGGGCGTCTCGGTGGCCAACAAGTTCGCGGGCGACGGCGCCAAGTTCGTCATCGGCCACTTCAACTCCGGCGTCTCGATCCCGGCGTCGGACGTTTATGCCGAGAACGGCATGCTGCAGGTGACGCCGGCCTCCACCAACCCGACGTTCACCGAGCGCACGATGTGGAACGTGTTCCGCACCTGCGGCCGTGACGATCAGCAGGGCACCGTTGCCGGCAACTACATCGCCGAGAAACTGACCGGCAAGAAGATCGCCGTCGTCCACGACAAGACCACCTACGGCAAGGGCCTCGCCGACGAGACCAAGAAGGCGATGAACGCGAAGGGCGTCACCGAAGTCCTCTATGAAGGCGTCAACACGGGCGAGAAGGATTTCTCGGCGCTGATCTCGAAGATCAAGGAAAAGGGTGCCGACGTCGTCTACTGGGGCGGCCTGCATACCGAGGGCGGCCTGATCGTTCGCCAGATGCGCGATGCCGGCGTCAAGGCCGTACTGATGGGCGCAGACGGCATCGCCACCGACGAGTTCGCCGCGGTCGCCGGCCCTGGCGCGGAAGGCACGCTGATGACGTTCGCTCCCGATCCGCAGAAGCGTCCCGAGGCCAAGGCCGTTCTCGCCAAGTTCGAGGCGCGCAAGTTCAAGCCGGAATCCTACACGCTCTACAGCTACGCCGCCGCCGAGATCATCAAGCAGGCTGCGGAGAAAGCTGGCTCCGTCGATCCCAAGAAGGTCGCCGAGGTGATGCACTCCGGCCAGGCGTTCAAGACGGTGATCGGCGACATCACCTACGACAAGAAGGGTGACATCACCCGCCTCGACTACGTGATGTACACGTGGAAGAAGCAGGCGGATGGCAAGATCACGTTCGTCGAGAACTGATCCGCCCGCACGGACACGTTTCGAAGGGATGCGGAGCGAAAGCCCTGCATCCCTTTTTTGTAGACGCTCATATGACGACAACCGGCGCGATGAGAGACAGGTTCGGCGGTGCGCGCGCGCGACAGGCGCTCGGGCTCGCAGCAATAGTACTGGCGATCGCGGTGGCGACGGATCCGCTCCGCTCGCAGGAAGCCCCGTCGCCGCTCGTCGTCGGTCTTGCGACGCCGCTCACCGGGCGCGCAGCGGCAACCGGCGCAGCCCAGCGCGCGGCACTGGAAGCCGCCATCGCGCGCATCAACGAAACCGGTGGCGTGATCGGCCGCCCGGTGGCGCTCGCCGTGGCGGACGATGCATGCAGCAGGTCTGGCGCCGTCCGCGCGCAGGCCGAGCTTGCGGCGGCGAAAGCCGATGTGATCGTCGGCCACCCCTGCCCGGCCGCATCCGACGCCGCGACGCCGCTCTACGCGCGGGCCGGTACGCTGCTCATCGCTGCGGGAAACCGCCATCCTTCGCTGACGGCGAAGCCGGCCGGACCGCTCGTCTTCCGCGCTTCCGGTCGAGACGACCGCCAGGGGACGGACGCCGCCGACCGGCTGGCGGCGATGGCCGGCGGCGACGGCGCGATCGCCATCCTGCACGACCGCACTGCCATGGCTCGCGCCATCGTGCAGGCCGCCGTGCATCGGCTGAACGAGATCCGCGGGCCGAACGGCGCAGCGCGGACGCTAGTCACCGGCATCGTCGCTGGCGAGACGGACTATGCACGCGCCGTGGATGCCGTTGCCGCTTCTGGCGCCGCTGCCGTGCTATTCGCGGGCTTTCCGGCAGAAGCGGCCATTCTTCTGCGCCTGATGCGCGCACGCGGCATCACCGCCCCGCTGCTGCTGAACGCAAACAACGCCACACCGGAGCTCGTCGCCCACGCGGGTGGCGCGCTCGCCGAGCGTGTCGAGATCATGCTGCCGAGCGCGGCGGGCCCGCCAGCGGGGCAGGACCAAGGTGCCGCTTCCGGAGACCGCGATACGCTTGACGACATCGCCGCCTCCGACGCACGCCTTGCGTTGACAGCATGGGCCGCGGCGGTCACCGCCGCGCAGACGGCCTCGGCGGAAGCTGTCGCTCGTGAACTCTCCGCGGTGTCGCCGGCGGACCGCATTGCATTCGACGCGCGCCGGGATGCCATCACGCGATCGTTCGCGCCCTACCGCTGGACGGGAAGCGGCTGGCGCATCGCCGGGCGTTGACGTGGGAAGAGTGCGGCCCCGGCTCAGCGTGGAGCTACAGCGGCGGCCGGTTCATTGAGGCAGAGAAGACCGTTCGTCGGGCTGCCGGGAATGATCGTCGAGGCACCGAACAGCGCTATGACGACACCGATGGCGATACGCGCGCGCCCATCCGCCTCGACCTTGGCAAGGCTCGACACGCCGAACGCCGTGAGGCCGACCGGGATCATGGTGGCGAGGCCGAAGCCCATCATGAACAGCGCGCCACCGCTCGCGGTGCCCGCGAGCATCGCCGTGAACAGCGCCGCGTACACCATCGGACACGGAATGATGCCCCACGTCAGCCCCGTGACGTAGGGCCCGACGGCACTTCTGCGCAACGGCGCGAGTACGCGGCCAATGGCAGCGGAGATACGGGCGATGAGACGATCCACCACAGACGGCATCGGCATGAGCCCGGCGAAGGTGAGTCCGAGCCAGATCAGCACGACCGCGCCGAACCATTGCAGCACGCGGAACGCCCCGGCCTGATTGAACGAAGTGTAGAGCTCGGAGCCGAAGTAGCCGAGGATGGCGCCCGCGGCCATGTAGGATGTGACGCGACCGGCCTGCGCCAGCATGAGAATGCGCGCGCGGTCCATAGCGCTCTGCGGCGCGAACATCAGCGTCAGGCTCGTCGCGATACCGCCGCACATGCCGGCGCAGTGCAACGTCGAAGCGAAGCCAAGCACCATGCCGCCGAGGAAACTGAATTCGGAAATGGCCATCGGCCCTACGTGCTCCGCGAAGTGCTTCGAGCGTCATTACCCCATCGCGGAAGCGTTCGCGGTTCCACATGGGGGTGTGCGCAAAATGCGCGGACTTGGCCCGCGCCGCCGTCGTCTCGGGCGACTGATGACGACTGCCGGCCCTCGCGACGGTTCACTATAGCAGTGCCGGAGCCGCGTCTTGACCCGCAGCAACGATCGGCCGCAGGGGAAAGCTCTCACGCCGTGGAATCCCAGAGCCTCTTGCTCGGAGACGCGCCAAACCGCGGCTCCAGAATGCGCACGTCGAACGCTGCCGCCACGGCCACGGGGCTGTGGTTCACCTCACCTGAGGGCGAACACGATCATCACCGCGAAACCAGCGATCCAAACGAAAAAGACCGCCCAGGCGATCAGTCGGCGCGTCGCCGCACGGGACTGCTCGAAACCCAGCATTCCGAGGAGCCGACGCAATACGAGTACGACATGAAGGCGGTGCCGCCGTTCGAAACGGCCGTGGGCATCCCACCACCGCTCGAGGTCGCGCCACACGTCAGCCCGCCAGCCGCTCTTCGATGGCGGCCAGCGCCTCCGCCGCCTTCGAACCATCCGGGCCACCGGCCTGCGCCATGTCGGGCCGCCCACCGCCACCCTTGCCGCCCGAACGCTCGGACGCGACGCGAACGAGATCGACGGCGCTCAGCTTATCGGCGAGATCCTTGGTCACGGCGACGACGATCCCGAGCTTGCCGTCCGCCGACGCATTGGCGACTGCCACCACGCCCGAGCCGACCTTGGCGCGCCCTTCGTCGGCGAGCGACTTCAGGTCCTTCATGTCGACGCCCGAAACGTTGAGCGCCAGGAACCTGACGCCCGCGATCTCCTTGACCTGATTGCCGCCGCCACCCGTGCCCGCTCCGCCGCCACCGCCCGCGAGTGCGGCCTGACGCTTGGCGTCGGCGAGCTGACGCTCGAGCGTCTTGCGCTCCTCCATCAGCGCCTTGATGCGCTCGATGGCATCCTCTGGACGGGTGCGCAGCACGCCCGCGATCTCACGCATGCGGCGGTCCTGCTCGGCGAGGTAAGCGCGCGCGCCGTCTCCGGTCAGTGCCTCGATGCGACGCACGCCCGAAGCGCTGGCGCTCTCGCCGATGACGCGCACGAGGCCGATGTCGCCGGTGCGCTTGACGTGCGTGCCGCCGCAAAGCTCCACCGACCACGCCTTGTTGGCGCCAGCGGACGGCTGCCCCATCGACACGACGCGGACCTCGTCACCGTATTTCTCGCCGAACAGCGCCATGGCGCCCGAGGCGATGGCGTCGTCGACGGCCATGAGCCGCGTCTCGACCGGCGCGTTCTGCAGGACGATGGCGTTGGCGAGATCCTCGACAGAGGCGATCTCCTCCGCGCTCATCGGCTTGGTGTGAGAGAAGTCGAAGCGCAGCCGCTCGGGCGCGACGAGCGATCCCTTCTGGGCGACGTGGGTGCCGAGCACCTGCCGCAGCGCCTCGTGCAAGAGATGCGTCGCCGAGTGATTGGCGCGGGTTGCGCCGCGCCGCGCATGATCGACGTCGAGTTCGACGGCATCGCCGACCTTGAACGAGCCCTTCTCCACGACGCCAACGTGCACGAACAGGTCGCCGAGCTTCTTTTGGGTGTCGACGACACGGAACAGCGCGCCCTTCGGACCGCGGATCAGGCCCTGGTCGCCCGCCTGGCCGCCGCTCTCGCCGTAGAACGGCGTCTGGTTGAGAACGATCTGGGCCTCGTCGCCCTCCTTGATCGACTTCGCGCTCGCGTTGCCCTTGACCAGCGCGCGGATCTCGCCCTCGGCGGTCTCGGTGTCGTAGCCGAGAAAATCGGTGGCGCCCACGCGATCGCGGATCTCGAACCAGTAGGTCTCCGTCGCGGCCTCACCCGAACCCTTCCACGCCTTGCGCGCCTCGGCCTTCT
>CALMPK010000390.1 GCA_937873575.1 uncultured Hyphomicrobiaceae bacterium | reverse complement strand
AGCCCTTGCCTTTGGCGGCCCGGGCCGACCGAGCCGATGGCGACCTCGCCGAGCTTGATCTCGCCTCCGCTCGTAAGCCCGCCGCCGCTGACGCGCGTGACGCGCTTCCTGACGACACTCTTGTGCTGCATGCGGCTGACGACCTCCTGGCCGACGTAGCAGCCCTTGCGGAACGAAACCGAGCCCATCAGGTCGTAATTCGCCTCGTGCGGGAACGTGTCGCCCAAGGCGAAGTCGCTGCCCGCTTCCGCGATCGCGCAGCGGATGCGCTCGGCATCGTAATCGGCGCGGGTAGCGGCTTCGGCGTCGGCGAGGTCGCGGCGCCAGTTGCTGGCGAGCGAGGCGAGGTAGCGGTTGCCGAGCCCGGGGGCGCGCGGATCGGGAAAGACGAGCGTATGGGCCGAATGCCCGCCTTCGCCCGCGCCGATGTCCCAGGCGGCCGCCACGCTGTAGTCGGCCGAGACGTCGGTGATCGTCACCGCCGCGCGCAGCTTGTACATCTCCAGCCGCTGCCTGAGCGGTGCCACTGAGGCGCGCGCCGTCTCGATCAACAGATCATCTGCGGATTTGACGACGAAGAAGTCGAACTGGATCTTGCCCTGCGCGCTGAGCAGACCGGCGTGCAGCGCCGGTGCCTCGCCGAGGCGCTGCATGTCGTTGGTGATGATGCCTTGCAGTAGCTTGACGGAATCAGGGCCGGAAAGGCGGAGCACGCCACGGTCCGGCAGAAGCGCTAGTCGCATGGTCGTCCATCCTGAAGCCTGGGCCGGTGCGCCGAGGCTTGGTTTCTCACCCGTTAGGATTTAGGTATCGGCGCTGGGCCGCGATGGCAAGGCGTCCGGGGCACGGGCGTGGGCCGGCCCGACGGGAAGGGAGGCGGCGATGACCGCGAGCTACGATCTCATTCTGAAGGGCGGCACCATCGTCAATCACGACGGCGAGGCGGTGCGCGATATCGCCATTACCGATGGGCGGATCGCCGATCTCGGACCGCTGCCGCACGCGAAGGCGGCGGAGGTGGTCGATGCAACCGGACTGCACATCCTTCCCGGCGTCGTCGATTCCCAGGTGCATTTCCGCGAGCCGGGCCTCGAGCACAAGGAGGATCTCGAGTCGGGCAGCCGCGCCGCCGTCATGGGCGGTGTCACCGCGGTCTTCGAGATGCCGAACACGAAGCCGCTCACCACCACAGCCGAGCTTCTGGCCGACAAGGTTCGCCGGGCGAGGAACCGCATGTTCTGCGACTTCGCGTTCTACGTCGGCGGTACGCGCGAGAACGTCCACGACATCCCCGAGCTCGAGCGGCTCGAAGGCTCGGCCGGCATCAAGGTGTTCATGGGCTCGTCGACGGGTGATCTGCTGGTCGACGACGAATCCTCGCTCGACCGCATCATCGCGCGCATCTCCCGCCGTGCTGCGTTTCACGCCGAGGACGAAGCTCGCCTCATCTCGCGCATGGGCGAGCGCATCCCCGGTAACCCGTCCTCGCATCCCGTGTGGCGCGACGAGGAGGCGGCGGTGATCGCCACCTCGCGCCTCGCCCGTCTCGCCGAAAAGCATCGCCGCCGGGTGCACGTGCTGCATATCTCGAGCGCCGCCGAGATGACGTACCTTGCCGGGCACAAGGATTGGGTCTCGGTCGAAGTGACGCCGCATCACCTGACACTTGCAGCGCCGGACTGTTACGAGCGCCTCGGAACCTACGCGCAGATGAACCCGCCGGTGCGCGACGCGCGCCATCGCGAGGCGATCTGGTGGGGCGTGCGCTCGGGCGTCGTCGATGTGCTGGGTTCCGACCATGCGCCGCATACCCGCGAGGAGAAGGACCATTCCTATCCCGGATCGCACTCCGGCATGACGGGTGTGCAGACGCTGGTTCCCATCATGCTCGACCATGTCAACGCCGGGCGCCTATCGCTGCAGCGCTTCGTCGATCTGACGAGCCACGGCCCGCAGCGGTTGTTCGGCATGATCGGCAAGGGGCGGATCGCCGCCGGCTACGACGCCGATCTCACCATCGTCGATATGAAGCGGCGCGAGACGATCACGCATGCGTGGATGGAAAGCCGCGCGGGCTGGACACCCTACGACGGGAAGGAAGTCACGGGCTGGCCGGTCGGAACGTTCGTGCGCGGCCGTCGCGTGATGTGGCAAGGCGAGATCGTCGGTCCCGCCGGGGGCCAGCCTGTCAGGTTCCTCGAGGCGCAGGTGTGAGCCAGGGTGTGATCGGCCGGATGGCAGTGCGCGGCACTTCTTCTCAACCGATCGCACCCTTGAGCGCTATCGACTTTGATCGAATCGCATTCGCGCTTCCTCAAGGTCGTCGACAGCGCTCTGAAACATGATCTTAGGGTGCGATTCACGCTCTCGATGGAAGCGCCCGGCGCTTCCCTCTCAATCGATCGCACCCTAATCGCCGGCTGTTTCCGTGTGCTCCTCCGCCGCGTCCAGCGGGGGCTCGTGTGGGCGGGCGATGTTGCGTGACCAGGCGCGGCGCTCGGCCTCGATGTCGGCGATGACCAGGCCGGCGATGTCGGTGTCCGTCGCCTTGGCGATGCGGTTCAGCGCCGGAATTGTGCCTACACTTGCGAACACTTGACCGCGCTCGGTCTGCGCGAGACGCACCAGCGCGAGCCGCAGATCGAGCGCCCGTGCGATCTTGCTGGCCGCGGCACGGGTTTCTTCTCCGCAATCCGGTCCCGCATCGACCAGCTCGCCTGTCGCGTCCTCGGCGATCACGGCCGCGGCCTGGCGGCCGACCACGAGCACGGAGACGCGGCGCGTCCGTTCCGATGCGCGTGCGTGCGGCGCTGGCGCGGTATCGTCACCGGCGGCAACTCGGTCGGGTCCGCAACTGGCGATGCCGTGGCGCAGGAGTGTCTGGCGCACGGCGAGCGCCGAGCCGAGCCTCTCGAGCGCGTCCGCGCTATTCATCGTGTAGCTACCGGCAAGCTCGAGCTGGCGCAGCGCCGCGCGGGCGAAGCCGTCGCCGCCGGCACCGATGCGTGGAATGACGGCATCGAAATGAGGAACGCGCTCGCCGCGGACGATGCAGTGCGGTTCAGGCCCGTCGAAACCGAGCGAGACCTCGGCGGCGTCGATAGTCTCGACCACGTGGCCGCGCGCTGCTGCGGCCGCCGCCATGCGTGCCGTGCTCGGCGCCGTGGGGCGGCGCGTGAGAATGGCGATGCGCAATGCACGCCGCACGTCGGGCCGGCGCGGCATCTTGCGATAGATCTTGTAGGAGAGCTTCGGTTGCCGGAATGAGGATGCCGGATCGACGAACATGTCGGACATGATCGCTTGGCGGCCGAGCAGCATGCGATAGCTCATCGACGACCGGTTCGTCAGCGTCATCTCGATCGGCCATTCGCGCTCGCCCATCGCCACGCGCGTGAGGATCACGTAGCGGCGTTCGCTTTCGCCGTTCGAGCTCATCACGTCGCGGCGGTCGACGATCTTGGCCGAGCAGGCGATCTCGATGTCGCTGCGCCGCGCCCGCGGCGCCACGGTGAAGCGCACGAGCGGTGCATCGATCGGCCCGAACGGCTCGATGTCGTGCGCGTGGAGCGCGGAGGTGCGCGCGCCGGTATCGACCTTCGCCTTGATCGCCGGGACCCCGAGGTCCGGCAGCGAAAGCCACTCCTCCCAGCCCATGATGAAGGGTGCTGGCATCTCTCCTCCGTTGCAGGCGCCCGCCGCATCGGGCGCTCGGCCAGCATAGCAGTTGTCGCGCCTGTGATGTACGCGCCCCTTTGCTCCAGGTGCGGTCCGGTGCATAGGTGCAGGGAGCAACGGAGGGAGGCGACGTGCGCGGGGGCCTACGCATCGGCTGCATCATACCGGCTTTGAACGAGGAGGCGGCGATCGGCCAGGTCGTCGCCGCTGTTCCGCGCTGGGTGGATTCGATCGTCGTCGTCGACAATGGATCGACCGACGCCACGGCCGCGCGTGCGGGCGAAGCGGGTGCCGCAGTCGTTCGCCAGCGGGAACGTGGCTACGGCGCCGCCTGCCTCGCTGGAATGGCCGCACTGCCCGCGACCGACGTCGTGGTGTTCCTCGATGGCGATTATTCGGATTTTCCCGAGGAGATGCACACTTTGGTCGATCCGATCGTCGCTCGCCGTGCCGATCTCGTCATCGGTTCGCGGGTTGCGGGAAACGCGGAACCAGGCGCGCTGACGCCGCAGCAACAGTTCGGCAACTGGCTGGCGACGCGGCTCGTGCAGGCGATATGGAGCGTCGCCTACACGGATCTCGGCCCGTTCCGCGCCATCAGGCGTGCGAGCCTCGACGCGCTCGGCATGGCCGACCGGACGTTCGGCTGGACGGTCGAGATGCAGATCAAGGCGGCGCGCGACGGGCTTGCCGCGCTCGAGGTGCCGGTGCGCTACCGCCGCCGCATCGGCGTTTCGAAGATCTCGGGCACGCTCAAGGGAACGGTGCTGGCGGGGACCCGCATCCTGTCGCTCATTGCGCGCGAAGCAGTTCGCAAAACGCAAAAGGACCGGGGCTAGCCCCGGTCCGTCGACGTTGCGCAACGTTAGCAGACTGCTTGCGATCAGCCGGCCTTTTTCATCGCCGTCTGTTCTGCGTTCGGGAAGAACTGCTGCTCGCCTTCGATCTTGAACGATCGGATGGCAGTCTGGCCTTCGGCGGAGAGCAGCCAGTCGATGAACATCTGGCCCTCTTTCACCTTCACGTGCTTGTGCTTCTCCGGGTTCACCAGGATGACGCCGTACTGGTTGAACAGCTTCTTGTCGCCTTCGACGGCGATCTTCATGTCGGCCTTGTTCTTGAACGCGGACCAGCTTGCGCGATCCGAGAGAACGTAGGCGCCCATGCCGGCGGCGGTATTCAGCGTCGCGCCCATGCCGGAGCCGGTCGAGCGATACCAGTCGCCGCCAGCGGCCTTCACGTCGACGCCCGCACCTTCCCACAGCTTCAGCTCGGCTTTATGTGTGCCGGAATCGTCGCCGCGCGACGCGAACGGAGCCTTCGCCTCGGCGATCTTCTTCAACGCGGCGGCCGCATCCTTGCCGCCGTCGATCTTGGCCGAATCGGCCTTCGGGCCGACGATGACGAAGTCGTTGTACATCACGTCGAAGCGCTTCACGCCGCCACCCTTGGCGACGAACTCTTCCTCCGACTTCTTGGCGTGCACGAACAGCACGTCGCCGTCGCCGTTCTCGGCGTTCTTGATCGCCTGACCGGTGCCGACCGCGACAACGCGAACGTCGATTCCGGTCTTTGCCGTGAACATCGGCAGAAGGTGCTTGAAGAGGCCGGAGTTCTCGGTCGACGTGGTCGATTGCACGACGATGAAGGGGTTCTCGGCGCGGGCTGGTGCGCCGGCGGATGCCAGCACGAGCGCGGCGGCGATGCCGGCGAGAAGTTTCTTCGACATGACTTGTTCCTCCGTTGTGGATGTTAGAGCACGAGCCGGCCGGCGATGTAGTTTCGCGCGGGGTCCGTGCGGGGGCGTGAAAAGAACTCCGAGGCGGGCGTCACTTCCGTGACGCGGCCCTGGTGGATGAAGACGACTTCGTCGGCGAGCCGCCGCGCCTGCCCGAGATCGTGTGTGACGAGCACGATCTTCGTGCCGTCGTCGGCGGCGTTGGCGATCATCCTCTCGATGAGGGCCGTGGCGGCGGGATCGATGCTCGCCGACGGCTCGTCGAGGAACAGCACGTCCGGCTCGCGGGCGAGTGCGCGGGCAAGCGACAGTCGCTGCTGCTCGCCGCCGGACAGCAGGCGGGCCGGCGTCGCGGCGATATGCTCGAGGTGCGCCGCCGCGAGCAGCTCGTGAGCGCGGGCGGAACGCTCGGCGGCCGGCAAATGCGACAGCACGAACGTCAGATTGGCGTGAGCGGAACGGCGCAGTAGCGTCGGTCGCTGGAACACGAGGGCCTGCCGGGCCTGCACCTCGCTGCTCATCGGTTCTCCGCCCCACGTCATGGAGCCCGCGTCAGGCACGAGAAGGCCGTGCAGCAGCCGCAGCAGCAGGCTCTTGCCGGCGCCGTTCGGGCCGAGAACCGCGGTGCGGGTTGCTTCGCCGATTTCGAGGGAGAGGCCGTCGATCAGCGTGCGCTCGCCGCTCGCGTACCTGAGCCCCTTCGCGACGAGTGGGAACAATGGCGCCTTTCGCATGTGCCCCGGGTTTTCCGCTTCGGTTGCCTTAAGCATAGGCGAGCCTGCGCGCGGTCCGGTTGAGGCTCAGGACGGCGGCGTTCACCGCCAGCGACAGGGTGATGAGGATGATGCCGAGCGCCAGCGCCAGAGCCAGCTCTCCCTTCGACGTTTCGAGAGCGATGGCGGTCGTCATCACGCGCGTCACGTGCTCGATGTTGCCGCCGACGATGATGACGGCGCCGACTTCGGCGATGGCGCGGCCGAAGCCCGCGAGCGCCGCCGTCGAGAGGCTGTAGGGTCCGTCCCAGATCAACGCCGAGATCTTGCGCCGCGTCGAAAGGCCGAGCGTCCGGAACAGTTCGTCGTACTCGCCATGCAGGTCGGCGAGCGACTGGCGGGCCAGGGCGGCGATGAGGGGTGTCACCAGCAGGGCCTGGGCGATGATCATGGCGGTCGGCGTGTAGAGAAGCCCGAGCACGCCGAGCGGGCCGGCGCGCGACAGGAGCAGGTAGACGACCAGACCGACGACGACCGGGGGCAGGCCCATGAAGGCGTTGAGCAGTGCCGTCACCGCGCCATGGCCGGGAAAGCGGACGACCGCAAGAAAAGCGCCGGGTGGCGGGCCGACGAGGCACCCGACCGGGACCGCCGTGAGGGTGACACGCAGAGACAGGGCGATGATCGCATAGAGTTCGCCGTCGCCAGAGGCGACGAGGCCCAGGGCGAGGCCGAATATGCTGGAGAAATCGGTCATTGAGCCTGTCGTTTGCGCCTTGGGACGTTCGTCGTTCGATGAAGACTGGAGTGTCATCGACGTTGACGGAATTGCTTTCGGCATCCATCGAAGTCGTAAAAGCAACGCTAAAACATGATGTTAGCGTGAGATCCAGGCGCTCGATGGACGCGCGGAGCCCTCCATGCCCAGCGATCGCACCCTAGGCACAGGGGCGGGCAAGCCGAAGCGGAAACGCTGCGCTTGAATGCAGTCAAACTGCATGTGCTGGTCTTGCGGGGGGGGGCTTGCGTGGTGAGCCTAAGGTGCGGCCGCTGGCGCAACGTCGAAACGTAGCCCTCGGTCGGCCGCCATGTGGATCAGCGCGCGCTCGGCAAGTGCGGTGATGGTCAGTAGTGGGTTGCAGCCGAGCGAGCGCGGAATGATCGCGCCGTCGATCACGTACAGCCCGTCGTGCACGTCGGTCGCGCCTCGCGCCTTCGCTGCATCGAACACCCGCCCGCCGTGATCCACCACGCCGTCCGTGCGCTCCCGGCCCATGCCGCATCCGCCCAGTGGGTGCGCGGTCGCAGGCTGATGGCCCATCACCGTTCCGGCCAGAGGGTTCTTCACGTAGGCGCCGCCCGATTGGGTGACGAGGGCGGTCAACTTGGCATCGAGCCGAGCATAGGCAGGTTCGTCCTTGGCGCCGGGCCAGGACAGCGCGAGGCGATCGCCGTCGAGCCGGAATTCACCCGATGCACTGTCGTGGGAGACCGCGAAGAAGGTCTGCAGGTGCGCGAAGGGCCCGTTGTAAACGCCCTTGATGAGGCTCTGGAGCGCACCGAGAATGCGGCCGTTCGGAACGAACAGAATAGGCAGCACAGGCGCGAGAGCGGAGGGCAGAACGCCCTCCTGCACCGTCAGTTGCCGCGTGAGATCGCCTTCGTCCAGGATCTCGATCTGTCCGGAAACCGCGGCACCGACTTCGCGTCCCTCGATCTTGGCCGGGTGGCCGACGCCGACCGCGTTGATCGGCACCTTCGCGCCCCAGCCGAATGCGATGATGTCGCCATTCGCCGAGAAGCGCTTGCCGAGCCGGTCGGAGAGCGCGAGCCCGCTCTCACGCGAGCGCAACAGGATCTCGGTCGAGCCGAGCGTGCCCGCGGCGAGCACCACCATGCCGGCCTCGATCGTGACGTCATGCGTGTCGCGTTCCGCCCCGTCGAGCCGCGTGGCGTGGATGATCCAGCTTCCGTCGGGGCGCTTCGAGACGTGCCGGACCTTGACGTGGGTGAACAGCTCGGCGCCGTGGCGCGCGGCGTCGGGCAGGTAGGTCAGCGCCACGGTGTTCTGGGCGCCGGCGTTGCAGCCTGCGCAGCAATCGCCGCAGCGTGTACATGCCGGTTGCGCGATGCCGGCGGCGCTGATCGAATCCGTGAAGCTGACTGCCACGCGCGGCGCGATCGTCGTGTCACCGAAGGCGCCGCCCGCCGCCGCCAGCGCCTGATACTTGACCAGCTCGGATGCGCGCGGGTCGCTCGCGGGCTTGAGCCAGGCCTCGGCGCGGCGGTAGCCCTCGTCCAGTGTGCCGTCTTGGCGGATCTCTCCCGGCCAGACCTCGTCGGCGAAGACGCGCGCATCGGGACGTAAGGAGACGCCGGCATTGACGAGCGATCCGCCGCCCAGCCCGCAGCCGACGAGTACGTGCATGTGCTCGCCGAGGCGGACATCGTAGAGAGCGGTGTCGGGGCCGGTGCGGACGAC